>DKFA01000007.1 GCA_002452695.1 Dehalococcoidia bacterium UBA6808 | reverse complement strand
GTCAAACAAGGAGGTTGAAATTGGACATTACTGAAGCCATCGTAACACGCAGGAGCATACGCGGTTTCAAGAAGGACCCTGTTCCCCGCGAAATATTGCAGAAGATATTGGAGGTTGCCGTGCGTGCGCCTTCCGGCATGAACACCCAGCCCTGGGAGTTCATTGTGGCCGGAGGCGACGCGCTGGATAAGATACGTGAGGAGAACACCAGGCTGTTCAATGAGGGGTCTATTCCCACCAATGACATGACGCCGCGACCGTTCGAGGGCATTTATAGACAGCGCCAGGTCAACCTGGCTATTGACCTCTTCAAGCTGATGGGGATTGCCCGTGAAGATAAGGAAGCACGGCATAAATGGATGCTGAGAGGGTTCCGTTTTTTTGATTCACCCTGTGAGATCGTTATCTGTGCGGAAAAGAACATGGACCGGCATATAGATATGATCGGCATCGGGGCCATCTGTCAGACCATCTGCCTGGCTGCGCTGGAATACGGTCTGGCAACGTGCATCGCCGACCAGGGCATAATGTACGACCAGGTCTGGCGCAGGTATGCTGGTGTGCCGGAGAGCAAGCGTCTGGTGGCCGGTATCACGATAGGATATCCCGACTGGGAATTCCCCGCCAACAAGCTGGTCAGCGTTCGCGAGCCGGTGGACAGTCTGGTTACCTGGCTGGGATATTAGCAAGTCGAGGGGCTTGAATACGGGTAAGGAAGCATTGCCCCCTGTCGGCGAGGCCGATGTGACAAGGGCCTTTGCCCTGACCAACGAGGTGGTCATGGTTACCCCGGGAGGCTGGTCGGGTTGGCCTTCAGCCTGTTCCGCCTTTGCTGGTCAGTTTGTACTTTACTGGCGCCCGCCGGCCATGATTTAATACCCGGCTTTCAGATGTGTTAATATATTAGCCGGATGTCTATGTTATACGCCAAATCCCGCACACGGCTTCGGCCGCGCCACAATTAGACCATCTAAGGGGTCACCTTGTCCAATTTCCGTGAAGATATTAGAAATGTAGCTATTGTTGCGCATGTCGACCATGGCAAGACCAGCCTGGTTGATGCCCTGCTCAAACAGAGCAAGGTCTTCCGCGACAACCAGCAGGTGGGCGAACTGATTATGGACCGCAATGCGCTGGAGCGCGAGAAGGGCATCACCATCCTGGCCAAGAATACGGCCGTGATGTACAGGGGCGTGAAGATTAATATAATCGACACGCCCGGCCATGCCGATTTCAGCGGCGAGGTGGAGCGCGTCGTCAACATGGCGGACGGCTGCCTGCTGCTGGTAGACTCGGTGGAAGGCCCCATGCCGCAGACGCGCTTCGTCTTACGCCAGGCCTTTGAAAAGGGCCTGCGCCCGATCGTGGTCGTGAACAAGATCGACCGCGAGAACGCTCGCATCAGCGAGGTGGTCAGCCTCACTCAGGACCTCTTTCTCGAACTGGCCACCACCACGGACCAGCTCGATTTTCCTGTGCTCTATGCCAGCGCCCGCCTGGGCACCTGTACCACGGACCCGAAAGTTGAAGGGACCGACATGGTGCCGCTGTTTGAAGCAATTTTGAAATACGTGCCGCCTCCGGCAACGGACGAAGGGCCGTTCCAGATGCTGGTCTCCAACCTTGATTACGACAGCTATAAGGGCCGCTACGCCATCGGGCGCGTGCGCCGTGGCTCGGTCAAGCCCAAAGACATGGTTGCGGTGATCGGCGCCGACAGCTCCCCGCGCAAATACGAGGTCACCGATGTATTTACCTTCATGGGACTGAACCGGCTGGCCGTGGAAGAGGCCTCTGCCGGTGCGATCATCGCCATCACTGGACTGGAGACGGTCAGCATCGGCGATACCGTGACCGATCCTGACAGCCCCGAGGCGCTGCCCCGCATCGAGATCGGCGAGCCGACCGTCAAGATCACCATAGGCGTCAACAGCTCACCGTTCGCCGGCCGCGAGGGCAAATACTGCACCTCCCGCCAGTTGAGGGAAAGGCTTTACCGCGAGCTTGAGACCAATATCAGCCTGCGGGTGCAGGATACCGCTAGTCCCGACCTATTTCTGGTATCCGGGCGCGGCGAGCTGCACCTCTCCATCCTGGTGGAGACCATGCGAAGGCAGGATTACGAGTTCGAGATATCACGTCCCGAAGCCATCACACGGGAGGAAAACGGTAAAGTGCTGGAGCCGGTCGAGCAGCTCATCCTGGATACGCGCGAGGATTATATCGGGGTCATCACGGAGATGCTGGCCAAGAGGCTGGGCAAGCTGACCAACATGCATAACGATGGGCGCGGCAACCTGCGCATGGAATACCGTATCCCTACGCGCGGGCTGATTGGTTTCCGCAGCGCCTACCTGACAGCCACGCGCGGCGAGGGCATCATGAATACCATCTTCCTGGGCTACGAGCCGTGGCTGGGAGAGATTTCATCCACGCGCAGCGGCGCGCTGGTGGCCGCTGAGACAGGCGAGGCAGTCACCTACGGGCTGAATAATGCCCAGGAGCGCGGCATCACCTTTATCGACCCGGGCACGCCTGTATATGAAGGCATGATAGTGGGCATGAATTCGCGTCCCACGGACCTGGCCGTCAACGTCTGCAAAGAGAAAAAGCAGACCAATATCCGTTCTTCCACGGCCGATATCGCCGTCCGGCTGACGCCTCCGCTTAAAATGAGCCTGGAAGAGTCGATGGATTTCATCAACAGGGATGAGCTGGTCGAAGTGACGCCCAAAAACATCAGGTTGAGAAAGAGGTTGTTGACACAGAACGAGCGCTTCCGGGCCAAAAAGGCCGGCGAGAGGGGCGAATAAAAAATTGTATGATCGTGTAGGGACGGGTAAANNCACATATGGGATTCGATAAGTGTAGAAACTGAGTAGAAGCGCTAATAGGCTTAATAAAGAAAACCGGTTATAATAACTCCATCTGCAAAGAAATTTAAACCCGCTGTGCGGATGGAGATATCGGCCATGAAAATACTGCTTATCTATCCCGAATATCCTGATACGTTCTGGAGCTTCCGGCATGCCCTGAAGTTCATCAACAAGAAAGCTGCTTTCCCACCTCTTGGCCTGCTGACGGTCGCCGGCATGCTGCCGCACGAGCACGATCTCAAACTGGTGGATATGAACGTCGACAAGCTGAAAGACCGCGACATCAAATGGTGTGACATAGTGTTTATCAGCGCAATGGTGGTGCAGAAGGAATCGGCCAAAAAGGTAATTAAAAAGTGTAAGTCGCTGGGCAAGCGGGTGGTGGCCGGCGGGCCGCTTTTCACGGTCCAGCACGAGGACTTTCCCTGCGTCGATCATTTCGTGCTCAACGAGGGCGAAATCACGCTGCCTCCCTTCCTGGAAGACCTCAAGACAGGCCATGCCAGGCATATCTACAGCTCCGAAACGCGGCCGGATATCCGCCTGGCGCCGGTGCCCAAGTGGAACTTGATCAAAAGGGAGAAATATTCCTCGATGGCGCTGCAATATTCGCGCGGCTGCCCCTTCGACTGTGAATTCTGCGACATCGTCGTGCTCAACGGCAGAGTCCCCCGCACTAAAAGCAGGGAGCAGGTATTGGAAGAGCTGGAGGCCATCTACAAAAGCGGGTGGCGCGAAAGCGTTTTCATCGTCGATGACAACTTCATCGGCAACAAACGCAAGCTCAAGGAAGAGATATTGCCCGCCATCATCAGATGGATGCAGGAAAAGCATAACCCGTTCACCTTCTACACGCAGGCTTCGATCAACCTGGCCGACGATGATGAGTTGATCGAGCTGATGGTCAAAGCAGGTTTCTCCATGGTCTTCGTAGGCATCGAGTCTCCCAGCAAGGAAAGCCTGGCCGAGTGCGGCAAGACGCAAAACGTGACCAGGGACCTGGAAGCCGCCATACACAAGCTGCAGAACAGCGGACTGGAGGTGCAGGGTGGGTTCATACTCGGCTTCGATAGCGACACGCAGTCCATTTTTCAGGAAATAATCAATTTCGTCCAGAACAGCGGCGTTGTAACTGCCATGGTCGGACTGCTGAATGCGCCTACAGGCACCAGGCTCTATAAGCGGATGGCCAGGGAGGAACGTCTTACCGGTAATTTCACAGGCAATAACACCGACCTGGCTATCAACTTCATCCCCAAGATGAATTTCGATACACTGATCAACGGTTACAGAAAAGTTGTTGATACGCTCTATGCGCCCAAGCAGTATTATGAGCGGGTCAGGGTCTTTTTAAAGGAATACAGGCCCAGGCCCCGCAGGGCGCGCAGACTGCATTTCGAACATTATGTTGCACTGCTCAAATCGATCTGGGTGCTGGGCATCAAGGAACGGGGCAGACAATATTTCTGGAAGCTGATGCTGTGGACGGCCGTCCACAGGCCGCGCGTCTTCCCCACCTCGATCACACTGGCCATCTACGGATTCCATTTCAGGCAGGTCGCCCGACAGATTCAGGGCAATTGAACCGGTCGCGCGTGTCAACTCAAATAAAAATGTTACCGAAGAATACAGGCAGATATTACTCAAATGAAAGAGAAGTCCAACTACGCCGCAGAAATTAGTCTGAGGAGCTAAGCAGTTTCATCGGTCCCCTTACTCCAGGTCTTTATTAGTGAACTCTGTAAAAAAGCAGCTCCGGTTGCCTGTGTGACAGGTGGGGCCTGCCGGATCGGCCTGCACCAGCAGCGTATCGCTGTCGCAATCTTTGGAGATAGATTTGATCTTCAACACGTTGCCGGACGTCTCGCCCTTGTGCCAGAGCTCCTGGCGGCTGCGCGAGAAGAAGACCATCTCGCCGCGCTGCAGGGTCAGCTTGAGCGACTCCCTGCTGGCGTAGCCGAGCATGAGCACAGTGCCGTCGGCAGCGTCCTGCACGATGACCGGGATCAGTCCTTTATCGTCAAATTTCAACATAATCAACTCCTCAATCTTGAATATAGGGGAAGCGCCGCGACAGGCGGGGTTCAGGAGATGGCGATGGCTTCCGCCAGATCGATATCGCCTGTGTAGAGCGCTCTTCCGATGATAGCGCCTTCCACGCCGATCGGTGCCAGCTTCCTGAGATGGTCGATCGAAGAGATGCCGCCGGAGGCTATCACGGGGATATTCAGGTTCCTCACCAGCTCGGCGGTGGCCTCGTAATTCGGCTCGGTCAGCGTGCCGTCCCTTATCACATCGGTATAGATAATACGCCTGGCGCCGATGCCTGCCATCATGCGGCTCAATTCCAGAGCGGTAACTTTGGCCAGCTTCTGCCAGCCGTGGGTCGTGACGAAGGAATCACGCGCATCGATGCCGACGACGATGGCTTCGCCGAAGCGCCTGATAATGCGCCTGGTCAGCTCCGTCTGCTCGACCGCCACCGTGCCCAGTATGACACGTTTGACGCCGAGCTTGATCAGCTTCTCGACCACGTCTTCCTTCCGGATCCCTCCTCCCAGTTCGACCGACATTTTCGTATTTTTTACGATGCCCTCGATGGCTGCGCTGTTGCGCACCTCGCCGCTGGCGGCCCCGTCCAGGTCCACCAGGTGCAGCCAGCGCGCTCCCTTTTCCTGCCATTTAAGGGCAGTCGCAACCGGGTCTTCAGAGAAGACCGTTTCCTTGCTGTAATCACCCTGATAAAGGCGCACGCATTTGCCGCCCTTCAGGTCTATGGCAGGTATGATTTCCATCTTATTCAGGCCTCTCTAAGATTATACCGTCCCGCCTGAGTGCGTCAATTTTCTCTTGACTGTAGCCCAGTTCGAGTAATATCTCCACACTATGTTCCCCCAGCAGCGGGGGACGTTTGGCCTCGTCCGGTTTGAATGCAGACATCCTGAGGGGAATGTGCGGGACGGTCAACTTTCCCAGTCCCGGATATTCAAGCTGGTAGAGCATCTGCCTGACCCTGACATGCGGGTCTTCTATCACCTCGGGTATCTGCTGAACGGGTGCGCATGGCACACCTTCAGCTTCCAGCCTGGCCAGTAAAGCGCCGCTCTTGAACTCTCGGATGGCCGGTACCAGTATTGCCAGCAATGCCTTGCGGTGTGCCAGCCGTTTGTCATTGGAATCAAAGCGGGGGTCATTTTCCAGCGCCTCCATCCCTGCCGCGCGGCAGAAACCCTTCCAGAAGGCGTTCTGGGTCACGCCGATGAAAACCGGCTTGTCGGCTGTCTCAAAGCACTGGTAGGGCACAAAGGCGGCGTTGCCCGATCCCATGCGCGGCATGGACAGGCCTGTCAGCGAATAGCCGGTGATAAAAGAGTTCAGGAAAAATACAGCAGTATCGAAAAAGGCCGCGTCGACCTGCTGACCCCTGCCGCTCTTTTCCCTCATGATCACGGCCAGCAGAATGCCGTAGGCTGCGATAAAGGCCGTGCCCAGGCCGATGACCCCGGGTCCCACACGCACGGGCGGCCTGCCTTCTTCTCCCGTCGTCATCATGAACCCGGACATGGCTTGTATCACAGGGTCGTAGGCCGGCCTTTTACTGTAGGGACCGGTCTGCCCGAAGCCGGAGAGCGAGCAATAGATGATGCGCTGGTTGAGCCTGTCGATGGCCTGGTAGCCGATGCCCATTGCTTCGGCGGTTCCCGGTGTAAAGCTCTCGATGAGGATGTCCGCACCGGCAGCCAGCTTGAGCGCAATCTCGAGTCCTTTGGGATTTTGAAGGTTAAGCGCCAGGCTGCGTTTGTGGCGGTTGGCGTTTAAAAAGGCCATGGTAGCAGGACCCTTGCGGTAAGGTTCGCCGTGCGGCGGCTCGACCTTGATCACATCGGCTCCCGCTGCGGCCAGCATAAATCCGCACATAGGGCCATCGGCAGCGTGGCTGAAATCCAGTACTTTCAGACCTTTCAGGGGCAGCGGGCGGCCTTCTTCATTCTGCATCAAGGGATATTTATATCACTAACCGCAGTGAATTTACAACAGTGATCCCCATATGTAGTACATAAAGGTCATTGACTTACAAAATAGGTGAATGTATACTTTGGGCACTATTAGTTTTGGGGGTAATCTATGAAGCTCTCTTGCCTGCAGGAAAATTTGAATAAAGGCCTCAGTATTATAAGTAGAGCGGTTGCAACCCGGACGACGCTGCCGATTACTCAGAATGTATTGATTTCCACCGACCAGTCGCAGCTCAAGCTGGCTGCCACCAATCTTGAGATTGCCATCAGCTGCTGGGTCGG
>DKFA01000098.1 GCA_002452695.1 Dehalococcoidia bacterium UBA6808 | reverse complement strand
GGCACGCCCCTCACCGAGCGCAACCAGTACTATAACCTGGTGCTGCCCGACAAGATCACCATCTTCCAGAAACCCCTCGAGGCGCAGTACACAGATGACGCTGAGCTAAAGCTTGAGATCGCTCGCACCGTCAAGCACGAAATAGCTCACTTTTTCGGGCTGGACGAAGACGTCATGGACGAAATCGAGCGAGGCTATGATATCTAATTACTATTGATTTACATGTGATTTTAGAGTAGAGTATTAAAAAGATTATTATGCGGAATTGTATTCTCGAAGCTATAGATTATTGGAGGCTATATATTAATGAAAAGGTTGCTTGAATCGCTGCCGATTGCCTTGCTTATATTAATGGCGTTCGCTCTGCCCGCGTCCGTTCATTCCGCAGATTTTTCATTTGCAAATAATGGTTTTGTTTCGGCAAATCAAATCGCTGCCCCAACAGGCGCGACTATTTGTTTCAATCCCCACGACGATGGCGCCCTCCCCGAAGGGCTCACTCTCACCAAAGGCTCCCCCTTTGTTTCCCCCCCCGAAGTCAAATCCGGTGACCTTGTCACCGTAAAAATCAAAGCTTCCAACAGCGGCGTGACTCCCATTAATCACCAGCTTTCATTGCAGGTAAATGGTGCAAGCGTAGGCACGCCTCAGCAGATCTCCGTTGAACCCGGAGAGACCAAAGATGTCTCATTCCAATTCACAGCCTCACAGACAGGAGCCAATGCCATTGTCGTCGGCACACTATCTGGCACATTCAATGTCACCGACAATTCATTCTTCGATATTTTCCCACCCTACCTCTGGGCGTTTTTCGGCGTCGTACTCGCCGTCATTGTCCTGATGGTCGTATTACTGTTGCTCAAGCCTAAAAAGAAGACGGGGTCACAGATGGAACAGAGTAAAAAACCGCTCAGGGGCAAAGCTGTAAAACCTGGTAAATCGGGTTCACCTGAAGCACCCGGCATGGGACCCCAGGCTATGCAAAGGCCTCCCGGCATGACAGGTATGCCTGAAGGCATGTTATTTGGCCAGGGAGGCCCTGACATGATGGGCAGTCATCAGTTCCAAAACCAGCCGGGCATGCAACCACCCTTTGGCCAGGGGCAGCCAGGCATGCAGCCACAGCAGCCAGGTATGCAGCAGCCATTCGGGACTGGCCAGGGGCAATCTGGCATGCAGCCCGGCATGCAACATCCATTCCCTCAGCAGGGTCAACCTGGCCTGCAGCCACAGCAGCCAGGTATGCAACAGTCATTCGGGACTGGCCAGGGGCAATCTGGCATGCAGCCCGGTATGCAACAACCATTCCCTCAGCAGGGGCAATCTGGCATGCAGCCCGGTATGCAGCAACCATTCCCTCAGCAGGGTCAACCTGGCCTGCAGCAGCCGTTCGTTCAGAGTCAACCAGGCATGCAACAGCCTCAACAGCAAGGGATGCAGATAGGCATGCAACCCGGCGTACAACAACCCATGAGGGGGCCGCAATTCCCAAACCAGCCACCCCAAGCGGGGATACAACAGCAGCCGTTTGGTCCGGGACAGGGACAGCCCGGGATGCAGCCTCCATTTGCTCAACCTGGCATGCAACCAATGCAGGCGCCTGGACAACCCCAGATGCAACCTCCACAACCTTTCGGAATGCCTCAGCCTGTCATGTCCGGGGGGTTCCAATCTATGGGCATGCCCAAATTCGCAGTCAGTAATCTCACAATTACTCCTAATAAAGTTAAAGTAGGCGAATCGGTTAATATAAGCATTATCGTATCCAACAACGGCTTGCAAACAGGTAAATACAGCGTGGTATTGAGAATCGGCGGAGTGGTGGAAAATATCACTGACCTCACACTTCCAGCAGGGTCCAGCCAAACAGCTACCTTTACGGTCATTAAAGACGCCCCTGGCGATTACTATGCGGATATAGATGGCGTAGGAGGTTTCTTTACAGTGATCCCATTGGCCCCTCCTTCTTTTAATGTCAGCAATTTTTCGATCGGACCGGAAAGGGTCAGACAGGGGCAGCCCGTCACAGTAACAGCGATGGTAACCAATACCGGTGAAGTAACCGGCAGCCATACTTTAATCCTGAGGGTAAAAGGCCTGGCGGAAAGTCAGCAGGAAATTACGCTTGGACCAGGCAAAACACAGAATATCGATTTTCAGATCATCAAGGACACACCGGGGTTCTACCCCGTTTCACTAGAAAACTGGACCGGTAAATTCGTAGTGGAAATGGACTGGACGGGCTGATAATCGTTATTCGGCCAATTCGTTTTCAGTCTTGAACAGTGTATCGGTGTCTGCCATATGATCTATGTAGAGGATGCCGTTAAGATGGTCTATCTCATGCTCCAAACAATTGGCCAGCAGATTGTTGGAAGCCTTTTTACGGATTAACTTACCATTTCGGTCTTTGGCTTTCACCTTGACTGACTGCGCACGGGTTATCTCTCCCTGGTAACCTGGAATGCTGAGGCAGCCTTCCACAACACGTCGCTCGCCTCTTCGCTCTACCACCTCAGGGTTGATTAATACCAGAACGTCCTTTTCGTCAGGCAAATGTATCACAACAATACGCAAGGGCACACCAACCTGATTAGCTGCCAGTCCGATGCCCTGCGACTCATGCATAGTATCAATCATATCATCAATCAGTTTTTGTACGGAATTATCCAGGCTGGTGACTTTTCTGGCTTTCTTACGGAGGACGGGATCGGGGTTTATGCGTATTTTAAGCACGGACATAATATATAATTAAAGCACACTGGCAGGGTCAAAATCCAGAATCCAACCTTTGGGGAAGTTAATTCTATCTAACAACTGCTGTAATCCATGCCCCAACAAAATCAACTGCATCTGATACTTTCCTCGCAATCTTGAGATGAATACGGGAGTTGGACCCATAATGCGTATGCCTGATAGTCCCGTCACTGCAAGTTCTTTTTCCAGCAGGCTACGCAGTCGTTTACTTTCCGAATAACACTTCTCGTTATTTACATTTATGTAGATCAATCTGGCCATGCTATTGAAAGGCGGATAGCCAAACTGTCTCCTGTATTTCATCTCATTGTTATAAAAGCCTGAATAGTCATGCTGCGCAGCATACTTAACAGCATAGTAATCGGGGTTAAATGTCTGCACTACAGCCCTTCCAGCCACGACGCCACGTCCTGCCCTGCCCTCAACCTGGCACAGGAGCTGAAAGGTCCGCTCGGCTGCCCTGAAATCAGGCAAATTAAGACTGGTATCTGCATTGACTACTCCCACCAGCGATACACCAGGGAAATCGAAGCCCTTGGCAACAAGCTGCGTACCAATCATTATATCCGCCCTTCGTGATCGGAAGAGGCTGATGGCCTGCTCAAAATCACGCGATCGGGTCATAGTATCACTATCAAGCCTGATAACATTTGCCTGTGGAAACAGCAAACGACATTCAGCCTCAACCGCTTCCGTGCCTATGCCAAGGTGTTTAATATCCCGACTTCCGCAGTTCGGGCAGATACTTATATCCGAGTAGGTACGGCGGCAATGATGGCATACCAGTTTGCGGTTGGAGGCATGGAAGGTTAGTGTACCAGTACAATGGCTGCAGCTGGGCACATACCCGCAGTTACCGCACTGGACGAAGGTTGCCAGACCACGACGGTTGATAAAAAGTATCACCTGTTCCTTTTTCTGCAGAGCCGACAAAATCTGCGATTTCAGAAGGCGGCTAAACATGCCCCGATTGCCATCCCGGTATTCACTGCACATATTGACAATGGTCACCTCAGGTAGGGAGGAAGCGCCCAGAGGGGTTACTCTATCCTTCAATTCGATCAAATTAAACTCCTTCAAACGAGCCCGGTAATACGAACCCACGTCAGGAGTCGCACTTCCCAGCAAAAGTGTGGAACCGGTCAGCCTGGCCAGTTCGACAGCGACCTCACGTGCGTGATAACGCGGCATCTTATCACTCTGTTTGTAAGCCCACTCATGCTCTTCGTCCACTATGATCAGGCCAAGATTCGGTTGCGGCGCAAATACAGCGCTGCGCGGCCCGATAACCACATCGAACTCCCCTTCCTGTATACTTTGCCACTCATCATACTGTTCACCAGCCGAAAGCCTGCTATGGAGCAAGGCCACACGCCCCGGAAACCGTGAAAAAAATCTGTCGACAAGTTGAGTGGTCAGAGCAATTTCTGGTACCAGACAAATACCTTTTTTGCCCAGCTTGATGGTCTCAGCCAAAGCCTGCAGGTAGATCTCGGTCTTGCCACTTCCTGTCACACCGTGCAGGAGAAATATCGCTGCTCTACCACTTTCCACCACCTCGTTTAATGAGGTTTTGATGGGCTGCCAGGCAGCCATCTGTGCATCTGTAAAAGTTAAAGGCAATTCAAGCGGCAGATTGCGCTTGTTAAGCGGATCACGCCGTGTTACTTCATCCTGTTCAACAAGTATGCCGGAGGCAATAAGCAGCCTGACAGCATTTCGATTGCAAGCGGCTCTGGTCATTACTGCAGAGGTCGGCAGCCTTGAGTCTGCAGATAATAAGATTTCAAGCACACGTGCCTGTTTAAAAGACCGCTTCTTCCTCAAAACTAACAACACTTGCTGTGCTTCTTCACGGTTGATGTTGAGGGCAAGGTATTTAGTGATCTTCGGTTTGATTACTGTGTTACGTTCAAACCCGGGTGGCAGCATTAGTGCTACTGCTGAAAACAAAGGAGCAAGATAATAGTCCGCAATCCAGCGGGCAAGAGCGATACGCTCAGGCGAAACAAATGGAAGCGTCCCAATAACACTGTCAATATCACGTGTAGTATCGACCGGAGAATGATCGACAAGGCCGGTAACAATACCAATTAACTTCCTCGGACCGAAAGGTACCCATACCCCCTGCCCGACCTGTACCTGAATAGAAGCTGGTATTGAGTATGTGAAAGCATGACGGTGACCGCCAAGGGTATTAACGGCCACCTCAGCATATTCCATTTTATTTATTATTCGTTTGGTTCTGCGGCTTCAGCCTGAGCGCCCTCGGATACAGCTTCGGCAGTGGTTGTTTCTACGGCTGTCTTAGCTTCAGCAATAGCCTCCCGACGTTCTTTAAGCCTTGCTTCCTTAGTACTCAACCTGCGAATATAGTAAAGCTTGCTGCGCCTGACCTTGCCATGCCTGATGACTTCGATCTTCTCCAAAAGAGGAGAAGCCAGTGGGAATGTGTGTTCCACACCGACGCCGGAAGTGACCCTGCGCACGGTGAAATTACCGCCTGCACCATTGCGGGTCATCTTTATGATTAACCCCGGGAAAATCTGTAGACGTTCACGGTTGGCTTCCTTGATCTTGAAACTTACCCTGACATTATCTCCTGTAGCCAATTTCGGCAAGTTGGGATTAACCTTGGTCTTGCCTAAACTTTTGATGTCCATCAATATATACCTTTCCTTATTAAAAATCTGTTTAATTATTCAACAGTTCATTTGCCCTGACCTTTTTCAGTTCTTCATCGGACAGTGAAGCTTTCGTTAAAAGGTCCGGACGCCTGCGGGCTGTACGCATTATGCTCTGTTCCCGCCGCCACAGCGCAATTTCTCTGTGGTTGCCCGACAATAAAACATCAGGCACACGCCATCCCCGGAACTCCGGCGGTCTGGTGTACTGAGGATATTCCAATAAATAATCGTTATGAGATTCCTCTTCCAGGGAAACACCAGAACCAATAGCCCCCGGTAGCAGCCTTACAAGACAATCGATCATAACCAGGGCTGCAGTCTCACCACCGCTCAGCAGATAGTCCCCTATACTGATCTGATCAGTCGCCAGATATTCTGCCACCCGCTCGTCGATGCCTTCATAATGGCCACAAATCAATATTATATTATTTTCCAGGGCCAGCTTTCCAGCCAACTCCTGAGAGAACAGCCGACCCTGTGGCGTCAGCAATATTACATGGCAGTCCTTATGATCAATCCCCGCTTTGATCGATTCTACAGCTTTAAAAATCGGCTCAGGTTTCATAACCATGCCGGCGCCCCCCCCGTAGGGGTAATCATCCACTGTATGATGTCTGTCATGCGCAAACTCCCTGATATTATGCAGCCTTATATCAACAACATCTTTCATACTTGCCCTGCCAATAATGCTGTGTTGCAGATAGCCCGAAAACGCTTCGGGGAAAAGTGTCAGTATATCAATACGTAACATTTATTTTATTATATGCGCTCATCTTATGTCGAAACAGTCATCAATTGTACCATACCATTTCTCTCAATCCAACCCGGCACGTATCTGCTTATGATCGCAAACAATATTTAATCAGTTATATACCACAAAATGTAGTATACCTCCGCCGGATAACGCCTACCTATTGTGGTCAATCAAATCTCATTGCATTATTAATAGTTACTTTTTTCTCAAAGGATTTTGGAAATTTCCCTGAAAGGCTATTGACAAGATGGTAGAAAAGTGTAGATAATGGGGCATAGTGGTAAAAAGTGGTAATAAATGGTAAAAATCATTGAAGGGAAAAAAGGCAAGATGGTAATAAGTGGATATTGCGGGAAGATTATCGATGAGGAGACATTTTCCTTTCTGAAGGAGCATGACTTCACCGGACAGAGGCTCCGCTTACTTCTATTCTGGGGCAGACATCCTTATGCCAGTTTTAATCTCGACGGTATAGCGCATGTCATGGAGATTACCCGCCATCACTTAATGGAAATCATCAAGGACCTGATAGATAAAGGAATAATCAATGAACAATATTGCACAAGCGGTATTGCTCATTATTCTTTGAATCATGAACACGAATACAGCGGTCATATCAAGAGACTGGCTGCAATGGACTGGAGCGAAATAAATAGTATTGAAGGAGAACTGGAGAGGGAATCTCTCAGCGTATAGTTCTCACGGACTGAATGACAATGTTTCTGGGTACGCATGAATACAAGGTCGATAACAAGGG
This sequence comes from Dehalococcoidia bacterium UBA6808, assembly GCA_002452695.1. Taxonomy (GTDB): domain Bacteria; phylum Chloroflexota; class Dehalococcoidia; order GIF9; family UBA5629; genus UBA6808. The sequence goes on along the minus strand of DKFA01000098.1, from coordinate 5,395 downwards.
ACGCGTGCCTTTGCCTCCGAAATTCCGCAAAGACATTGAAACTGGACTTGTACTCACTATGATTGCAGACGACTGCATCACAGCATATACGCAGGAAGCTTTCGCCGAGATGACCTCTAATCAGTTGCCCAGCAGCTTTTCTATGTCCGATGACCAGCGCAGGGTCAATCGCCACATCTTCAGCAACGCTGAAGAAGCCAGTATCGATAACCAGGGCAGGATATCCCTGCCCTCCAACCTGCGAGAGAGATGTGGCATTACAAATGAAGCAGTGATCCTTGGTAACGGCAATTGCTTCGAGATTTGGAATAAAGAAAGCTATCACAAGGAAAAGATATCTGCTGGTGAGGCCCGTCAGAGGATGGACTCCCTGGAGGAACGGAAATGACTCATGCAGTAGCGATTAAAGGACACGTCCCTGTCATGGTCAAAGAAGTTATTGAAGCCCTTGACGTCAGGCCTGGCAAACGCTACATCGACTGCACGCTGGGCAGTGGCGGTCACTCCTTATCTATACTGTCCAACTGCCTGCCAGGCGGAGAGCTCCTCGGCATAGATGCCGATCCCGAAGCAATCGCCTTGGCCCAGCATAATCTCTATGATTATTTTGAAAGCACCATCATCATCAATGATAATTTTTATAATCTTGATCAGATTTGCCGGGAAACCGGGTTTTCTCCGGTAGATGGCATCCTGTTTGATCTGGGACTTTCCTCGCGCCAGTTGGAAAGCGCCGATCGCGGTTTCAGCTTCCAACGCAGCGGTCCGCTCGATATGAGATTCAACCCTGAAGAGCCGCTCACTGCAGCCGATATCGTCAACAGGATGCCAGAGAGTAAGCTGGCCAAGCTGCTCCTCATCTACGGAGAGGAGCCCCATGCCTATCGTATCGCCAGAAATATCGTCCAGAACAGGCCCATTACAGATACGGCCGAACTGGCGGCGGTAGTTGTCGGCGCCGTGGGAGAACGCTTTAGCAGGATACATCCAGCGACGAAGACCTTTCAGGCGTTGCGCATAGCAGTCAATCGTGAGCTCGAACACCTGACCACGGCATTGGAACAAAGCATCAGCCACCTGGCATCCGGAGGCCGGCTGGTCGTAATCAGTTACCATTCTCTGGAAGACCGTATCGTTAAAACCTTCATGCTTAGAGAGACTAAAGCCTGTATCTGCCCGGCCAATATTCCTCAGTGCACTTGCCATCATCAACCCACGCTAATCATTATAAACAAACATCCACTGACACCAACTGAATCAGAGATAGAGAGGAATCTGCGCAGCAGGAGTGCCAAACTTCGCATAGCGCAAAAAATATAGCTTAGCAGGAGGCAAAGAAAATGGTAGGAGCGAAAAGATTCGGTACCATACTGCATAATGACAGAAGGCTTCTGGCATTATGCAGTGGTATGGTTTTCGACGGTATCGTGTTCGTAAGCCTGATTATCGCTATCTCCATCCTTTACTTCCTGTAAGAGATAGAGCAGGCAGAAAGTGAAAACAAAGATTAAACCAAAGGAGGCATGGATAAATGACAAAAAGATTGATTACGGGTATCGATGTAGGCACAACAAAGATCTGCACCATAGTTGCTACTCTTGATTCCGGCGGCGCACTACAGGTGCTCGGAGTTGGCCAGGTACCCAGCCACGGCCTGCATAAAGGCATGGTCGTTAACGTTGAGGAGGCCAGGGACTCCGTCTCTGAATCCGTTAAAAGGGCCGAACAGGCCAGCGGCGTTAAAATCGAGTCAGCCTACATCGGCGTTACAGGCAGGCACATCAGCTCCGTTAACAGCCACGGCGTCGTGGCTATCCCGAGGACAGACAGGCTCGTCAGGCAGGATGATCTAAGCCGTGTCCTCTCCTCAGCCAAGAACATCAACATCCCCGATGACCGCAAGATACTTCATCAGATACCGCGCGGTTATTCACTGGATACACAGGAAAAGATCAAGAACCCTGTTGGCATGCATGGGTTCAGGCTCGATGTCGAGACCCACATTATCACCGCATCGACAGCATCGGTACAGAACCTGGTCAAGTGCGTTCGCAGCGTCGGCGTCGAGATCGATGATCTGGTACTTGAACCGCTGGCCAGCGGCGAGGCCGTGCTAACACCTGAAGAAAAGGAAATCGGCGTAATCATGGCAGATATCGGCGGAGGTACCACCGACATCGCAGTTTTCAAAGACGGCAGTATCTATCACACATCCATCATACCTGTGGCAGGCTATCAGTTTACCAGCGACCTCTCCATCGGACTCGGGCTTCCTTTCGAGATTGCAGAAGCAATGAAAAAGAAGTACGGCAATGTTTATCCCGAAACCGGCTCCAAGGATGAGGGCTCTACCCTGACGGTGGAGGATGGACACAGCGTTTCCTACAAGGACCTGTGTAACATCCTGCGCGACCGCATGGAGGAATTGCTCAGGCTCATCCTGCTTGAGATGCCCGACACCAGTTATGCTTCTCTGGCCCCGGCAGGGCTGGTAATGACCGGTGGCGGCGCCAAGATGAACGGCCTCGAAGCTCTAGCTCGAGGATCCATCCGCATCCCCACCAGGGTCGGCGAACCAATGGGCGTTTACGGCATCACCGATGTCCTGCATGATCCGGCCAATGCCACCGGAGTAGGTCTCCTGCTCTGGGCTATCAAGACCGGCGGTAAGCCCACCTGGGAATCCAAGGGCAATGGCAACGGCGGCGGCAATGGCAGCAAAGCCAACAGTCAGATCAGCAACATCATGGGTATGCTTAAAAAATTTTTCACCGCTTAAATTATTATGAAATTGCAGGAGGTAAATTAACTAATGTCAAAATCAATGTTCTCGACAGCACCCGCCAAGATAAAAGCTATTGGCTGTGGCGGCGGTGGATCCAACGCCGTCACCCGCATGGTACGTGAAGGCATCAAGGGCGTGGAGTTCATCTGCATGAACACTGACGCTCAGGCACTGGCACTGGCAGAAGTTCCGGTACGCGTTCAGCTCGGCGAGAAACTGACCCGTGGTCTCGGAGCAGGCGGCGACCACAATGTCGGCCGCAAATCCGCTGAGGAAAGCCGGCAGGCCATCCAGGAAGTCGTAGCAGGCGCAGACATGGTATTTATCACCGCTGGCATGGGCGGCGGCACGGGCACCGGTAGCATTCCCATTGTAGCAGAAGTTGCCAGGTCGTCCGGCGCACTGACCATTGCCATCGTAACCAAACCTTTCTCTTTTGAAGGCGCCCGCCGTATGAAAGTGGCAGAAGAAGGCATTCTTCAGCTATGCGATAAGGTAGACACACTGGTAATTATTCCCAATGACCGCATCATCGAGCTCTGTGACAACAAGACCACTGTAGATAATGCTTTCAGACTGGCTGACGATGTATTGAAGCTTGGTGTCCAGGCTATTGCCGAAGTTGTCACCGTCCCCGGCCTCATAAACCTCGACTTCGCCGATATCCGGGCCATCATGAAAAATTCTGGCCCCGCCTGGATGTCTGTCGGTCACGGCAAAGGTTCCAACAGGGCTGTTGAAGCTGCCAAGGCGGCTCTGGCCAGCCCCATGCTCGACGTATCTATCAGCGGTGCCAAAGGTGTCCTTTATAACATTACCGGAGGCAGCAATCTTTCGCTCTTTGAATGCAACGAAGCGGCAGATGTCATCGCACAGTCCGTCGACCCGGATGCCAATATCATCTTCGGCGTCGTCTTCAACCCGCAGCTCGAAGACGAGGTCCAGATCACGATCATTGCCACCGGTTTCACAGCCCAGTATGGTGCAGGAGTTCCGACCGAGGTTGAACTGCGCAGACTGCTGAGGGGAGCAACCGAGGATAGCCTCGATGTCCCGTCATTCTTACGGAGAGGTTCGCGTTACCCCAATGCGCAACCTGCGGCTGCAATACGTCCCATGGCAGATATGAGCAGAAAGCCTCGCTAAAACTTTAGTGCATATTTCAGCGCACTGAAATAAAACCGGGCGTAGAAAATTTCACCGCCCGGTTTTATTTATGTCCTACGAACCATTGACACTAACTATATATTGTGTTACTATCCAGGAAAATCATAGATGTTGTGTTGAAAGATGAAGTGTCCTGCTTGTGATAATCCGGAATCAAAGGTAATCGACTCCCGCAGCCTGGGAGACGGAATAAGACGCAGAAGGGAGTGCACCAAATGTGGCGAGCGCTTCACGACATACGAGAGACTGCAGCAACGCAGCCTCTATGTGATAAAAAAGGATGGCCGCCGCGAGGAGTTCGACCGGGAAAAGTTATTCTCTGGTATCCGTAAAGCATGTGAAAAACGTCCCATGCCTACCGGCACTATAGAGAAGCTTGTGGAGAATATCGAAACTGAATTATATAGTCTGGGTAAGACTGAAATATATTCGACGTTGATCGGGAAAATGGTTGTCAGTAAACTGGCTGACATCGACCATATCGCTTACATCAGGTTTGCCAGTGTGTACTATGAGTTCTCTGATATAGCGACTCTCAAACACGCAGTAGATAATCTGATCGAATCCAAGCAGAGCGCCCCGCTCGACGGCCAGCTTTCTTTGATCAAAGCTGAGCAACTCGTTGGGCAAAAACACAGGATGAGGCAAAAAGCTAACAATGGCAAATAAACAGATACGGAACCAGTTGTCTGACTCCGTCCGCAATTATGTGGCTAAGACGATTTTTACTTATACACAGACCATGGGGCTGACCGACAGGAACGAGATCGAGGGTTTGACCGAATTAGTTATTTCGAGGCTAGAGAAAAATATGTCTACAGAAGAAAAAACCCGGAAAAAAATCACCGAACCAGTATTCCCCGGCATGGAACACCTGATGGCGCCGGCAGTTCCCAAACCGCCTGAGAAAGAAAAGATCGAATCCATCGTCAATGAGATTCTGGAGGAGAAAGTCAGCCTGAAGCAGGATACCGACAAACAGACACTGGAGGAGAAGCCCGGTATGAAGAGGGATATCGGCAATAATGTACCCGCAGAAAAGGCCAGGATCAAACGGGATACCGCTAGCAGTCCAGTTGAGCCGTTGCCTCCGACCGAGCTCAAACTCACCAAAAATGCCCTGGTGGTACTCGAAAAAAGGTACTTACAAAAGGACAGCAAGGGTAGTGTGATTGAAACTCCTGAACAGCTTTTCCACCGTGTCGCACGCCATATAGCTTCGGCTGAGCTGGCTTTTGATAAGGCCGCACCTGTAGATGAATGGGAAAACAGGTTCTACAGAATGATGACCTCGCTGGAATTTTTACCCAACTCGCCGACACTGATGAATTCCGGGCGTGATCTTGGGCAATTGTCAGCCTGCTTCGTATTGCCTATTGAGGATAGCATGGAGTCTATTTTTGATGCAGTTAAATATACCGCCCTGATCCACAAGAGCGGCGG
>DKFA01000102.1 GCA_002452695.1 Dehalococcoidia bacterium UBA6808 | reverse complement strand
GAACATGGATTGGAAGATCCTTCCTCTCTGGAAAAGTATCCCAAGATAGCGCCTGTCGCCAGTGCATTAGCTTCACTGGATGAACTATACGATCCTATACACCTTTACCTTCGCGAGATAGGTAAAGTAGACCTTTTAACCGCAATCGAGGAACGTTCGCTGGCAGGCAAGGTTGAGGATGGCAGGTACCTTTACGCTCTGGAAAAAGAATGCCAGGTAAATCCAGAATCACAGGTCATAGGAACAAGGATTATAATAGCCATCCTCCGCAAGCTGGCCTCTTCACATGTGCTCGTTTGTGCGCTCTACAAGGCACTGGGAGTAAAGTGCGTATGCAGTTTTACAAAGTCCATATTGGATTCGCAATTCCGAACCGCTGTAGACGGTGTCGTTGAAATCACATTCGTCGAGAAAGTGAGCGCCGAATGCAGTAAGCCCTTTATCGAGGTATGGAATGACATAGCGGCTATATCGGTGTACAGCCGTATTCTGCCGCAGAAGGTCTACGACATCATAGGCAACCGGACCTCGTGGGATGAACTTACCGAATTACTTAAAGATCCTGTAGATGAAGAGTTGCTGCTTGCACTGGGTACTCTGGGGAACCAGTTCCAGCAATATTCCGAAAGTATAAAGAGGGATGCCGAAAAATCGTCCAGGCACCTGATAGAGGCAAATCTGCGGTTGGTAGTGAGTATAGCCAAGAAATATGGCATGCACCACTTGCCCATCCTGGATATGATTCAGGAAGGGAATATAGGCCTCGTACGCGCAGTTAACAAATTCGAGTACAGGCGTGGATTTAAGTTCAGCACATATGCCACATGGTGGATTAGGCAGGCAGTCACAAGGGCACTGGCCGACCAGTCGCGCACAATCAGGGTGCCGGTTCACATGGTGGAAAATATAAACAAGCTATTGAGAACCAGGCGTCAATTAAACCAGGACAATGGAGGTGAGCCGGATATCGAGGAGCTCGCCGCATCTATGGATATGTCGGTGGAAAAAGTCAACGAGGTAATCAGATTAACCAGAGTCCCCCTATCGCTAGAGGCGCCGATCGGAGAAGAAGAGGATAGCCACCTTGGCGATTTTATAGAAGACAAGGATGCTATTGCACCAAGCGAAGTGGCTACTATGAGCTTACTCAGAAAACAGATTTATGAGGTACTCGGGGAACTCACGGACCGCGAGAGGAGAATAATTGTGCTGCGATATGGTCTTGAGGATGATAGGTCCAGAACACTGGAAGAAGTTGGGCATGAGTTCAACGTAACACGGGAACGCATCCGTCAGATCGAGGCAAAAGCGCTGCGCAAATTGCGTCATCCCAGCCGCAGCCGCAAGCTTAAGGATTATCTGGAATAATAATCAATAGTTACAGCTAAATAGGAGAAAAACGATGCATATAGTTACAGATAGAGGTACAGGTCTTTGTCTTTCACCAGATAAGTTGGCCGGCCTTAATATTCATATCATACCTCTCAGGGTAACGCTCAGCGGGGAATCATATCGCAAAGAGGTGGATATCAGTACGGGAGAATTTTACAAGTTATTAGCAGCAACCGATAGCTTACCCGTTACTTCTCAGCCTGCATTCAGTGATTTTGCGAATATATACCGCCATTGGGTGCCCACACGGGTATGAGTATGGGTTGGAGTATCCTAATCAACACAAGAAGCATTCAAAGACATTCAATAATCGCAAAAGTAATTATATGGGGCAGTAAAATTCAATAAGTGGAGAATTATATTATGCCTATTGATCAATTTGCAGATGTCAGCAAAGATCTGTGTGCGCAAATTAAGACTATAGAACAAATGCTAAAGAAGAATTTATTTCGTGAAGCTGATGCGCTGATGCCGAAGGTTACGAAATGCTATTGCACTCTTGAATCTTTAGTAATAGATGATCATAAAATTCAAAATCATATACTAGCTAATCGTCAAAAGGAAATAGCCTGGATTCAGGATGCTATCCAGAAAAATATTAAGAATAAATCTGTAAAAAAGCACAATACAAAATAATAGCTTATCTCGTTTGTTGAGGAGGGGATCGATCAGCCGGCGTTTACTGCTTCATTTGAGAAATGTGTTACTATACCCGTAAAATTTGCGTTGCCGCATTCTAAATAACTTAATGGATGATAAAATAACCGGGGATAGCCCCAGTGAAGCTGTCGGCCGTCCGTCGTCAGGTATACGGCTTTTCATCGGCGGGGTAATCGGCACCAACATTCTTGCCTGCGCAGTCGTTGCGCTCTCATTAGAGTAATAAGCCGAGCCAAGATATCAATAGATAGTACCGGCAAGCATATTCGAAACACAAGCTCCAGACGTACTATCTACCTGACAATCCAACGCTAAATCTCGCAGGGTAATTGATGACAATCGAGCCTAATATAGAAAATGATATTGCCATTTGGGAAACCGCTGCCTATTGAGCTAATCCGTTTATATAATATCAGCAACGCAGGCAACAATCTGCATAACATCGAGAAAAAGATTCTTTCCTTTTTGTCCTTATTCTTTTTTAACGATCATGATAAGGGTTTAGCACAATATGCTTTCTGTCTTCTGTTTTATTTTTTTCTTCAATTATTCTATCCATGTTTTTATGTACGGCTACGATTGCAGAAGACAGTGTATTTGTCCTCACAAGCACACAGACGAACTCCCCAATCAACCTCGGCAGATTAGGTCCGAATTTTTTACCTACAAGAACGTCTACTCCTTTTAAAACTGATGAGGTGGCCTGGGCTTTTTGTGGATCACCGTGTTTCATGGATTCATCGCCTGTGAAGCGCACATTCTCTCTCTTTTCAATGAGTTTCTCTTCACTGCCGGAGAACTTATAGACATGATAATATTTAGCCATGCCTACATGATCATTATTGAAATTTATTCCGTCATCTGTACCAAAGGCTATCAATAAATCCATTGTATACCTCGCTTTCAGTATAACTCTGCTCTCTGCACTTGATATATCTCATGTTTATATGTTTTTCAGGATTGTGTACTTCAAAATCTGAAATAACAATAGCACAAAATAATAGGAAAGTGGAGATAGGGGGATTCGAACCCCCGACCTCTGCGATGCGAACGCAGCGCTCTCCCAATTGAGCTATATCCCCACGGGGCGTTTTATACTAACAAAGCGCTTCGAACCATGTCAAGGTATTTATCAATAAAACAGCCTGCATATCCTGATGATGCAGTCTGCCATAATATTGTCGTCGTGTTTAATTACCTGTGCTGCCTGCGCTTGCCGATAAAACGGCCGTCCGACTTTCCGCCATGCCCCCTGCCACCTCCACCGCGAAAATCGGTGCGTGGACGCGACTCGCTGATATCCATTGTCCTGTCCTTCAGAGATTTACCCTTCAAGGCAGTGATAGCAGCCTGTCCTTCCTCTTTTTTGGGCATCTCGACGAAGGCAAAACCCCGGGGCTGCCCGCTGAATTTGTCCTTGATGATCACCACTGAAGACACCTCGCCGAAAGCAGCAAACTCCATCCTCAGGTCTTCTTCTGTAACTTCACGCGCCAGGTTGCCGATAAAAATATTCATCTCGTTGCCTCCAACCTGTATTTATTGACTGCTATGGACATTCAGGCCTTAGCTGCACAGCCTGAAACAATGGGACACTACTGGATGGGATTCTATGCAGAAAAGTATTAATTTGTCAGGGGCCTAACCGGATAAAGTTAGTATAATGAAAAGCCCAACACCTGTCTAATCAATGCCAGTACCAGGGTAAATATAAAGGGACGGCAGAACTTCCGCCGTCCCCTAAAAGCCTGTGTTTTGAGCAGCCCGCTTATTTGCCTGATTCCAAAATGATCCTGGCGTCAACAGCAATGGCGCCGTCCTTGTAGGCGAATACCGGGTTGAGGTCAAGCTCCTTGATCTCGGGGTTCTTATCGACGAAATCGGATACCTTCACGATCAGATCTTCCAGATAGGGGATGTCGGCCGGGTCCTGCCCCCTGTATCCCTTAAGTATAGGGAAGCCCTTGATCTCGGTAATCATTTCAGCTGCGTCTCGTTTTTCCAACGGGACGATACGGAAAGAGACGTCCTTGAGCACCTCGACCAGCACGCCGCCCAAGCCGAACATGATGACCGGGCCGAACTGTGCGTCCTTGGTCATACCGATGATGATCTCGATGCCGGGTTTGGCCATCTTTTGCACGGATACACCAATGATCTCAGCTTTGGGATAGTGTTTCTTGATGTTGTCCATGATCTCGGTATAGGCCTTTGCGACCTGTGTACCGTTCTCCAGCTTCAGTTTAACACCGCCGGCGTCGCTTTTGTGCACAACATCGGGGGAAACGATCTTCAGCGCTACCGGGAAACCGAGCTTCTTGGCAATCTCGACCGCCTCGGTCTTGGAGGTAGCCAGCTTGGTCTCCACGACAGGTACGCCGGCGCCCTTAAGCCATTCCTTGGCTTCTATCTCGGTCAGCAGGGCACGTTTTTCCTTGTCGGCTTTCTCCAGGATGGCTGCTTTAGTCATTTTACTTCACCTCGCTCACATATATATTCAAATATGAATAGCTGAATATCTTACATATTTTAGCCAATCCAATGCCCGATTGCAAAATACCGCAACAAAATATTATCATTACTTGTTTGATTAGAGGTTCAATCAATTATGCCTATCCCAGCCAATACACCTAAATTGAAGCTGCTCGCGATAGCGGGCAGCCCGCGCCGGGGAGGTAACACCGACAGCCTTCTCAACGAAGCTGTCGCCGCAGCCGCCGTCAAGGGCGCGTCCGTCAAGCAGATCATACTCTCCGATCTGGATATCGCCCCCTGCCGGCATTGCGACGGCTGCATCCAGACCGGCGGCATCTGCGTGATAGACGACGACATGCAATGGATCCACCAGGACCTGCGTGAATATGACCGCTTCATCTTCGCCGCGCCTGTCTTTTTCATGGGCGTGCCCGCGCAGGCCAAGGCCATGATCGACCGCTGCCAGGCCTTATGGGTAATCAAATACCTGCTCAAGCAACCGGTCGCCGCCAACGGGTCAGCAGAGCGCAGGGGCTGTTTCATCTCGGTATCGGGCGGCTCGCACAAAAATGTGTTCGAAGGCTCACTGGCTACACTCAAAAGCTGGTATCTTTCACTTGATATCAATTACACTGGGGCGCTGCTTCTGCCGGGCATGGACGCCTATCAATCGGTCGCCAGGCATCCCACCGCTTTAAAAGATGCGTATTCCCTGGGACAAAATATCGTAATTTCTTAAATATAAGGAGGTTCTCCATGGATTTTTTCTTGACTGAGGAACAAAAGATGTTCCAGAGCATGGTGCGCGATTTTGCCACCACGGTAGTCAAACCACGCGCAGCTCAGATGGACGCTGACGGCCAGTTCCCCTGGGACATACACAGGCAAATGGCCGACCTGGGCCTGTGGGGTATAACCATCGATGAGAAATACGGAGGCTGCGGCGGCGACTATCTGACCATGGCCCTGTGCGCAGAGGAGCTTTCCAGGGCCAGCGCCGGGATCGGCGCCATCTATTTGGCCAGTCTTTCCCTGGCCTTTTACCCGATTAACAAATACGGCAGAGAGGAGCAGAAACAGAAGTATGCTCCGGCAGTGGCCAAAGGTGAAAAACTCTGCTGCTTCGTGCTTACCGAGCCGGGCGCGGGCAGCGATGCAGGGGCCGTTACCACCACTGTAGCAACCGAGGGCGAGAACTTCGTTATCAACGGCAACAAGATATTCATCACCAACGGCGCTGAGGCCGAGATCGCAGTGGTCTTTGCCCTGGAAGATAAGTCCAAGGGCCACAGGGGCATCTCTGCCTTCATCGTCGACAAGGGCACGCCGGGCTTCTCGGTGGGCAAGCTTGAGCACAAGCTGGGCATCCACCCTTCCTCCACAGCCGAGCTCATCTTCGAAAACTGCAAGATACCCAAGTCCAACCGGCTGGGCGAGCCGGGCAAGGGACTCAGGATTGCTCTTGAATCAATCGATTCCAGCCGCGTGACCGTGGCTGCCCAGGCGCTGGGTATCTCTCAGGCCGCTTTCGACGACGCGCTGGCGTACTCACAGACCCGCGCGCAATTCGGCAAACCCCTGGCCGGGCATCAGGCCATCCAGTGGATGCTGGCCGACATGGCCACCCAGATCGACGCCGCCCGCCTGCTGGTCTACCGCGCCGCCTGGCTCAAGGACCAGAATCTGCCTTACATGAAGGAAGCAGCCATGGCCAAGCTCTATGCCGGCGAGGTCTCCAGCTTTGTCACCAACAAGGCCCTGCAAATACATGGCGGCTACGGCTATACCAAGGACTACCCAATGGAACGCTACCTGCGCGACGCCAAAATCACCGAGATCTATGAGGGCACTTCGGAAATGCAGCGCATGACCATTGCACGCCAGCTTACCACCCAATAAAATAGAGAAAATAGTAGAGTGGGACGGCTATTTCCTGGCCGCGCCGCGGATATCGGAGATATGTTTGATGCCCTCCGCCGACAGGTACCTGCGGAGGCCGTCGATGATCCTGATGGCAGACTGCGGGTCGACCAGGTTGGCCGTCCCTACCTGTACTGCTGTTGCACCCGCCATGATAAACTCCAGGGCGTCCACAGCGTTCATAATCCCGCCGCACCCGATCACCGGGACATTCACTGCACCTGCTGCTTTATAGACCATCCACAGCGCCACCGGCTTGATCGCCGGGCCGGATAGCCCGCCCACGATATTGCCCAGCTTCGGCCTGCGCATATTCACATCGATCGCCATGCCGCTCAGCGTATTGATCAACGAAATGGCATCGGCGCCCGCCTTCTCTACGGCAAGTGCGATCTGCACAATATCCGTCACGTTGGGGCTGAGCTTGACGATGACAGGCAATAACGTCGCCTTCTTCACCGCCTTCGTAACCGCCGCAGCCGAGTGAGGGTCGGTACCAAAATGCATGCCGCCGCGCTTCACATTGGGACAGCTTATGTTAACTTCTATTCCACTGATGCCTTTGACGCCGTCGAGCCTGGCAGCCACTTTCGCGTAGTCCTCCACCGAATCACCTGCGATATTGACGATGACAGGCGCCTTCCATTTGGCCCACAGCGGGGCCTTCTCCCTGATGAGCGCTTCCACGCCGATATTCTGCAACCCCACCGAGTTGAGCATACCGCCTGATACCTCGATGATGCGCGGCTGTGGATTGCCGTCGCGCGGTTTGAGCGTCGTCCCCTTGCATATAATGGCGCCCAACTTCCGGATATCCAGCAACCCTTCCCAGTCGTCGCCATAGCCAAAGGTACCCGAAGCGGCGATGACAGGATTGGACAGCTTCAGTCCCGGTGCGATGGTTACGCTTAACCTGTTGTCGGCTGTCATAACTTAACGTCCAGCTTCCTTTTCTTTACGGATTTAAGCTTCCCCTCCATGCTCAGCTTCTTATCGCGCCTGTCGTCGATCTTAAGCGTGGTGACGGCGCGCACTGCACCCCTGAGGAATGGGACTTCGTGCATTTTACGCGCCGCCTTCAATACGTCCTCAAGGCTGCCTTCCAGTATTGTGCCCATCGGCGTCAGGCGGTAGCTCAAACCTTTCTCTTTATCCAGCACATCGATGCAGGCCGCGACGTATTCACTGACGCCTGCGCTGCCCGTGCCCAGGGGCACAACCGATATTTCCGCTACGACTTTATTGCTCTTCATAATCTCACCTGCCGCTATTGCTGAATATAGTATATACAAGCCCGCAGGGAAATAACAGGCAGCCGCCTTCATTACCCTTACCCCCCAAATGTGCTAAAATTTTTTCAGCATCTTTTGTGTGCATGTTATGGAGCAGGAAAACGCTTATTACATCAGGAAAATGAAGGACCAGGATATCCCGCAGGTGCTGGAGATAGACCTGGATGCCTTCCCCACCCAGTGGCCACATCCCACCAGCAGCTCATTTCATCACGAGCTGCGCAATAAGCTGGCGCACTACATCGTATGCTACCGCGACAATCCTGACGGCAGATTCATCACGCCGCCGGGCGGCAGCTTCCTGACCCGGGCGGCAGGCTATGTCAGATACCTGTTCAGCCACGACAGGTTCTTCGGCCCTGCTTCATCCACGGATAAATATCGGCTGGCCGGCATGGCCGGCATCTGGATGATGGTTGACGAAGCCCACATCGTCACGATCGGCACTCGTAAAACTGAGCGCAACCGGGGGTTAGGTGAATGGCTACTGATCTCGATCATCGATATGGCCGTCAGGCTGGGGGCCAGGATCGTCACGCTGGAGGTGCGTATCTCCAATACCCCGGCGCAGCAACTCTACGCCAAATACGGCTTTACGATCGCCGGCACACGCCGTAAGTATTATTCCGACAACGGCGAGGACGCCTATATCATGAGTACCGGGGACATCGGGTCACAGGACTACCAGGCAAAGTTCCAGCAGATGAAGGCGGAACACCATCAGCGCTGGGCACATTGCTGCGAGATCAACTGAATTTAAACTGCGGAGGATATATCATGGGAGAAATGAAAAGCGCATGGCAGATAGCCATGGAAAAAGCGGATAAGCTGGGGAAGGCTAGCCCGGAAGAGATACACAGCATCAAGTTCGTGCCTGAGGGCAATAAGCTGGCCTCGATGTTCCTGCTGGACGACAAAATGAACCTGACAGCCGAGATCAGCAAGCTCCAGGCAGGAGAAGCGGAGAAGTACGTTAAGAAGGGCATTGAGGAAATATTGCTGCGCAATATCTCGTTGCCCCACAGCGAAGAGGACATGCGCCGGACCAAGAAGTCTATGGATGGTCTGCGCATCATTAAAAACGACAAGAAGCAGGTCGAAGCCACCTTCGGACTGATCAACAACCTGATCAACCAGTACCAACTTGCCCTTCAGCAGACCTACAGTGAATTCAAGAAGAAGGCCGAAGCCGCCCTGCAGCAGGGGGGGCGCAACATGCAGCCCCAGCGCGGCAACCAGATGAGCCTGGAGCAGAAAATACAGCTACAAATACAAGAGGAGTGGCGCCAGATCCATTCGGAGCTGGACGCCCAGTACGACAGGGCTCTGGAGCAACACAGACAGAAGATCAGGGAGCTGTCCTGACGGTTAGGGCCTGTATTCACTACTCCTGTAGGGTGGCCGACGTCCAACATCTTCCACATGGCCTGGCGTCAGACGACCACCGAGATCGATGAAGCATTCTGCGCTATGCCGAGGGCGATTTGCTTGGCCATGGTCAACACCAACTCGGAGTTCACCATCGGCCTGCCACCCGGCTACACCGAGGAGCGTGAGATTACGGCTTCGAAACCGGTGGACATCTGGTTCCATTATATAACGCCGGAGATGTCATTGATGGTCAACGGCGATACGGTGCAGATGCCGGTACGCAAGAGCGGGTCCAAGCTGGGGCTGACCCAGGGCGTCACGCACCTCAAATATGTGCTCAAGAGCCTGTCACAAAACTACCAGTCATACAGCCTGCGCATACTGCCTTCGACACAGTCGGGCGACGTGCAGGTCACAACTAAAGAGAAGTGGACGACCCCGTAGGGCTAATCCTCTGCTGCCGTGCCTGAAGTAATCTCCAGCGTCTGTCCCATCTGCTTCCAGAGGGGCATCTTTTCCGGCGCTTCGCTGAGCAGTCCGACACCGGCCATGAAGATATAGCGGTTGCCCTTCTTGAAACCGAAGACATAGCTCTCGTAGGATGCGGTGGAGGACGATTTGGAATCCAC
>DKFA01000080.1 GCA_002452695.1 Dehalococcoidia bacterium UBA6808 | reverse complement strand
TCTTTCTCGATCAGTTCAACGACAGGGGCATTCATCACCTTTTTCATTTGGCCGACTATACTCCTCGGTTTATTCAATCCCTCGGTGTAGGCCACAACCTTTTCCATTAACTCATCGTTGTTATAAGCGGCTGCGACTACGCGCCTATCAACACATTCAAGGCCTGTCAGGCGCCTGCCGGTCAATATCAGATCCCGGTAAACATCAACCGGCAAAACAGAAGTCAGCAGTGCCCGTGTGCTGGGAAGTATGGGAACCTGCCTGTCTACCACAGGGATGCAGAAAAAACCACGGTCGGATCGCATAAAGCGGAAATCAAAGCAGCAGGAAAGCACGGCCCCACCACCGAAACAGTGCCCGTTCAAGGCAGCTACCGTGATCATCGGGTAGGTAAGCAGCCTCTTGCGCAGCGACAGGTCGGCCACCAGAAACTCCCTGGCTACCGCCCTGTCTCCCTTTTCAATACAAGCCAGTATCCAGTCGATATCGAAGCCGTTGGTCCAGATATGGGTATGGCCCGAATTCACCACCAGCGCTGTGGCTTCGGTCTGCTTTTCGACGGCCTCGAGCGCATTCAGCAACGACCGGACCATATCCGTATTAAGCTTGTTATCGCCCTGGTCCATCGTCATGAGCGCTACCTTACCGGTCAGCTTCCAGTCAATCTTGGCCATCTTGAAGTCCTTCCTCTATCTTATTCTTAATGCAGTTCACACAGCTTATCAGCCGCCGGCAGCAGATACTTCACCCCGGATATATTCCACTATTTTATTGGTCGGTGTACCTGGGCCAAACACTTCCCTTACACCAAACTCCTTTAATTGCGGGATATCATCATCCGGTATGATGCCTCCGGCCAGTATCACTATCTCCCTGTCGCTAAGCTCCCTCAGTCTGAGTATGATTTTAGGCAATATCTCCAGGTGAGCGCCTGACAGTATGCTCAAACCCAGTACATCGACATCTTCGCCGATGGCCGCTTTAACGATGGTCTCGGGATTCTGGCGGATACCGGTATAGATCACATCCATGCCGGCTTCGGCCAGCGACCTGGCCACCACCTTGGCGCCGCGGTCATGTCCGTCCAGCCCTGCCTTGGCTATCATTACACGTATTTTTCGATCTTTAACCGCCATAATATCTCCCGGTTAGTGTTAAAAAATCAGGAATTCTTTCTGCGTGCCGAAAACATTGCGCAGCACATCGCAGATTTCTCCCACACTGGCATAGGCTTCGATGCAGGCGAGGATGGCAGGCACCGTGTTTTCAGTCCCCAGGGCTACTTTTTGCAGCTCATCCAGTGACTGCTTGCAGCGCTGGTTATCCCTTTTTTGCCTGACGGCTGCCAGTCGCCGTTTCTGAAACTCTTCTATCTCAGGATCGATCTTGTTCAAAGGCGGTATTTTATGCGCCGCAGATGTGAACTTGTTGACACCGACTACCACAGTCCGGCCGCTGTCAACAGCCTTCTGTTGCAGGAAGGAGTTCTCCTGTATCTCGCGCTGCTGGTATCCCTGTTCGATTGCGGCTACAGCGCCGCCCAGGCTGTCAATCTTCTCAATATACGCCAGGGCCTTTTGTTCCAGCGAATCCGTCAGAGACTCAATGTAATAGGATCCGCCCAGTGGATCGGCCACGCGGCTGACCCCGCTCTCATACGCCAGCAACTGCTGGGTACGCAGGGCGATGGTCACCGCATCTTCGGTAGGTGTGGCGAAAGCCTCATCGAACGAGTTGGTATGCAATGACTGCGTACCTCCCAGCACGGCTGCCAGCGCCTGCAGGGCGACCCTGATGATATTATTGTAAGGCTGCTGCGCCGTGAGCGTGCAACCTGCCGTCTGGGTATGGAAACGCAACATCATGGAGCGCGGGTCTTTGGCCTTGAACCTTTCCTTCATGATCCTGGCCCAAAGGCGGCGCGCCGCCCTGAATTTGGCGACCTCTTCGAAAAGGTCGTTATGGCTGTCGAAGAAGAATGACAGACGCCCCGCAAATTTATCCACATCCAGACCCACCTTCAGCGCGGCATCCACGTAGGCAATGGCATTGGCCAGGGTAAAGGCAATCTCCTGCGCAGCTGTGGAGCCAGCTTCACGGATATGGTAGCCGCTGATGCTGATGGTATTCCAGCGGGGGACATTCTGGTTACAATAGGCAAAAATGTCTGTGATCAAACGCATCGAGGGAACGGGAGGGAATATGTAAGTGCCCCGGGCAATATATTCCTTAAGTATATCGTTCTGTATCGTGCCTTCCAGCACGGCCGGGTCGACGCCCTGCTTTTTAGCCAGTGCAATATACATACACAGCAATACGGCGGCCGTCGAGTTGATCGTCATGGAAGTGCTGACCTTGTCCAGAGGTATATCTTTGAAAAGTACCTCCATATCCTCCAGAGTGTCGATAGCCACGCCGACTTTGCCCACTTCCCCATAAGCCAGTGGATGGTCCGAGTCGTAGCCGATCTGCGTAGGCAGGTCGAAAGCTATGCTGAGGCCGGTCTGACCCTGCTCCAGCAGGTATCGGTACCGTTTGTTGGACTCCTCAGCAGTGGCAAAACCCGCATACTGGCGCATGGTCCACAGCCGGCCCCGGTACATGGCGGGTTGGATGCCGCGTGTAAAGGGGTATTCACCTGGATAGCCCAGCTCAGAGAGGTAATCGAACTCCGCTATATCCTCCGGGGTGTAAAGAGGGTCGATATTTATACCGCTGCTGTTTTGGTATTGCTGAGCCTGACCCTTGAGTGCCCTGGCCAGCGTGGTCTGTTGCCATTCCTCCTTGTTCGTGCTCAAGCCCGGCTCCTTTCCTGTCGCTCAAACCATATTATCAACATATCAACCTGTTATCAAATATTGGGGCGTCATTTTATTGCTGTGCGCAGAACTAATAAAGCTGCAGTTGCCTGTTACAGATTTTCGAAAAGTGGGCGGGCTTTTTCAATCATTGGGCAGGCTCAATCAGCAGGAGTAGTAATTAGTTTCAAGATATCCATCTACGTTTGATATTATGCAGGCTCAAGACGAATAGAACAATGCAGAATGCGGCAAGGATAAGGAAGTCAAGCGATAGAGGCATAATTTGTGTGCCGCTTACCGCACCATGGAGGATGTCAACGCCATAGGTTACAGGTAATATATATGAAAGAGGACGGATGAATATGGGCAGTGACATAATGGGAAAGAATAGCCCACACAGGAAAATCATAGGAAAGCGGAAAAAATTAGAGAATGTCTGGGCTTCGAATACTTCGCTTGCCGAAACTGCGATAAAAAGCCCAAGGAAAGTTGATACTATCCCAATAAGGATGATAGCTGGTATAACCAGTGACCATGCAATTCCTGAAAGGTCTACCAGGAATGCAGCAATTATAATGGGAACAAAGGCATTGACAATCCCAAAAAAGATAGCTCCGGAAGTCTTGGCCAGCATAAGGAGTTCCAGAGAGATGGGCGACAGAAGCAATCTTTCAAATGACCGGCTTCTCCTCTCGAAAGTAATAGTTACTGTCAGCATCGATGTGGTGCCGAAGAGAATCGAGATGGTCACTACACCAGGTAGAAGCGCCAGGACACTTTCCAACCCACTACCGGACTTGATGAAGAACATTCCTGTCCAGGCTAAAGGAAAGATAATTCCCCAACTGACGTTGGGCGGTTTGAGATAGTATAATCGCATGTCTTTGATCAGGATGTTCCAAAAAGCAATCCAGCCCTTCATTGATTTCCACCAACTCCCGGTTTTTCTTTCTCCTTCTTCATTAAACCCGCTTCAATGCCCGTAACCTGGACAAAAACATCCTCCAAAGATGGAAGATGCCTGCGCGCTTCAGTTACCTGAACTCCTCGTTCGTCAAGAAAGCGCATAAGAGGGGCAACATTAACTACTTCCTGGGATTCAACACGGATCTGTCCGGATGTGAACTGGAACTGATGCTGCGGGAAAAACAGGGGCATTTCTTCAGATAAATTGCCCGCGACGTTAAGAGTAGAAAGGATCAGTATATTTTTGCCCCGAACAGGCTGCAAAAGGTCGGCTGTGCGGGCAATCCGCACAATTCGTCCGTTGACAATGAAGGCAATCCGCTCGCACAGTCGCTCAGCTTCCTCAATATAATGCGTTGTGAGAAACACAGTAGTTCCTTTACTCTGAAGGCCAGAGATTATCTGCCTTACCTGACGAGCGCTGGCAACATCGATACCTGTAGTAGGTTCGTCCAAGAACAGGATAGGCGGCTGATGGATAATACCGGCGGCAAAAGTGAGCTTGCGCTTCATCCCTTTGGAGTAGTCGGCAAATTTGCGGTCGGCAGCATTGCTAAGACCAAAGGTATCCATAAGTTCCCTTGCTCGTGTCTGCCGTTCGGCCTTGCGCATCCCATAAAGCGCTGCACAGAAACAAAGGTTCTCGAAGCCGGTTAACTCGGGATAAAGATTGCTCTCATCGGGAACAATACCGATGAGATGCTGGGCTGCCTTTGGATTGTGGGTGCAGTCTATGCCGCCGATTTGAATAGTGCCAGAGTCCAACCTAGCCAGACCAGTAAGTACGTTAATGGTGGTAGTTTTGCCGGCGCCATTGGGACCGAGAAAACCGAATATCTCACCCGGGTTGACCTGAAAACTGATATTATCAACAGCAAGAACTTCGCCATAGCTCTTGGTAAGTCCTGTTACGTGAATAATAGTATTTTTTCCTGTTTTCTCAGCCACTTCTGCCATTATTAAAACGAAACAACCTTGTCAGATTCCATAATCCACTCTGCCAACTCAGGCATCTTGGCCTCAATAGCACCGCTTATCAGCGGCTTATTTTTATGAATCCCACAGCGCACTAGGCAGGTGCCACAAACTTTCACAGGGACTCCTCTTCCAATCAGTCCCTGGAGAATTTCAGTCAGGTTGAAGTATCCTTCTGGAGGCGTAACCCCTTCCTTAGCCAGATCAATAGAATCATTCATCAGGAATATTTTTAGATCCGACCCCGTCTCAAGTAATTTTTCTCCGAGTCTAAGGGCATTCCAGGTTACATCCATCCCATCATAAGGATTTCGGTTGAATACTAAAAGCGTTTTCACGGGACCTCCTAAATTTTCATTTCTGCGGCTACAATGCCTTCGAGCAACATTTATATTTCAAAGTTACATTGACCTTTATTATCCGAATCAAGAACTGCTGTCGCCAATTCAATACAATGCTTTAGCTCTTCCTTGCTCACAAAGTAATGAACGTGATAGCCTCGCTTCTCCCCTTTTACCATGCCAGCCTTTTTAAGCACATTAAGGTGCTGGGAAACGGCTGACTGAGTTATCCCCAGACGACAGGCCAGAGCGTTCACGCAAAGAGCATTTGGCTCTTGTTGCTGGGCAAGGAGTTTTATTAGCTTCAACCGTGTCGGATCAGCTAACACACCAAACAGAGCAGCCTGCTTATCAATACTGATTTCCGACTTATTCAACATATATGTCTATTAGTAATCACTAATATGGTTATCTTATCACCACATAAATGACAGAGTCAAATACAAACAAAAGAAGCTATTTTTAAATTGGCATCCTTGTATCTCCATCTTGAAATATGCCATGCATAGAGCAATTATCCTGCAGCCAATTTTTACAAATGATGCTTATTGGTCTCATTTGACCGATTATATTCTTTAAAGGATGCGCAAGTACTATCGACGGTAAGCAAGCCCTCATGCAATCATATGACCAGATCAAAGAATTGTCAGACGAGCTCAATGAATAAAATAAGGTAATTTCTACATGGAATACGTAGCCATATCTATAACGGCATTATTTGCTCCTGTTCTGGCACTGTTCTCTGGCTTTGGACTGACGGCTGCCCTGGCAGCGATTGCCAGCGCCTGGCTACTGGGTTGGTTATCCTGGATACCTGCTATTGCCTCTTACCAAATCGGTGACCAATTATTGATTCCCTCGTAAAAAGGCCAGTTGCAGACATCTCCAGGCGATGCAATGGCGAGGTCGAGAGATAAACCGGTGGGCAAGCCCAGCTGTGCGGTTTAACGCCTTATCGTGCGGGAAGTCGGTATCACCCGCAAGTGGCCACTCAGACAGCCAGTTGGGGCAGCCAAGTCACGCCGGGTCTGCCACCAAGGTCTGTCTGGCTATTTGTGCTTGTCGTTTCTGCATTTGGAGGGCATGGATCATCCGCTTGATATTGCACGCTAATGCATTGAGGTAGACGGCAAGCCGCACCCTACGGCCGCCTCGTACCCGCAGATGCCCAAGCCCGTGCCGTCGTTTCAGTTCTGAGTTCATTCTCTCAACCCCTGCCCGCACGGCATATCGCTTACGCCACTCCTCATTTGCATCTGCTATCCAACGACGCTCGATGTTGACTTTATCAAGTCCGCCTTGAGAATGGAGGTACCCGTATGTTGGTTCAGCTTCACCGGACAATGGGGCAGGAAAGTGCAAGTATCGCATACTGATCCGGCGAAGTGGATCGCCACCCGCTCTGGCACATCCTCCTGCTCATACTCATCAATAGACTGGTATCCGGTGGGGTGGGGTGGGGTGGGGCGCGTCGTGCCTGCTGGCCCCGTGACATCGATCTGGAAATCC
>DKFA01000055.1 GCA_002452695.1 Dehalococcoidia bacterium UBA6808 | reverse complement strand
GCGGTGGCCTGTCCCGTCAGGTCGATCTCCAGCGCGCTGTTGATCGAAACCATGTTCTCATGCCGGGCGATTACAATCGGGTCATTGGTATATTCGATAGTCCTGAAATCAACAGCAGGGTTGTCATCCAGGAAATCATATGTTGACTTGACGCCCATGCAGAACGTAGCCACCGACTTGCCGCGGTCGATATTTTTCCTCGAATTGTCGATCACGCCCATCTTCATCAACTCGACTATGCCGTCCGACAGGAGCTCCGTATGTAAGCCAAGATGCTGTTTGTTTTTCAGGCTCCTTACTATTGTGTTGAGTCTGCTGCCGTAGCCTATTTGGATCGTATCGCCGTCCTGCACCAGCCGTGAAACGTAGCTCCCGATCCTCTCTGCGATCTCATCATCGACCGCGGGATCGAATTCAAGCAGGGGCTCATCATGGGGGACAATATAGTTGATCTTGTCCACATGTAAAAATCCGTCGCCATGTACCCTCGGCATATATTTATTGACCTGCGCCACCACCAGCCTGGCGCTTTGCACGGCATCCATCACTATATCCACACTGATGCCCAGGCTCACATATCCCTGGCTGTCCGGCAGCGAAGTCTGAATCAGGGCGACATCTACCGGCACGATACCACGGCGAAAAAGCTCCGGCACCTGTGAAAGAAAAATAGGGGTATAGTCAGCCAAGCCTTCATTCACTGCAGAGCGCGTGTTGTCGCCAATAAAAAATGAATTATGCCGGAAATTAGATTTGAATTTTTCACGTGTATAAGCAGCCACTCCCAGCGTCCATACCTGCAATACCTCGGCATCGAAGAACGCCTTGGGGTTGGATTCTATATAGTTGACCAGCGCATTGACCAGGTACTGCGGTTCAGCGCAGGCGGTGCCAATGAATATCCTGCTACCGGGATGGATGCTCCTGAATATCTTATCCTCAGCAACGAACTTGTCAGGAAAATCTTTGGTGAGTTTTTCCAGCCTGGCTTTGCCAGCCTGTTCATCCATAAATACCCTCCGTAGCAGGAACGCAGGTTTATTTACGCAGCATTCTATCACAATGCCTGATCGACGAAAATTAAGGGGTCACTGCCATGGCAGTGACCCCTTAATGGTACCCTGTAAATGCTCTATTTCACAGACAGTGTCTGAGCAATTTCCTTGGCCAGATTTTTATTGGCCTCATCACCACTGAGTGTATAGGCAACGACGCTCACCAACTTACCACCGGTATTAAGACCAACAGCATAGAAGTAAACGTCATATATCATGACATTGGCTGAGAGTATGACTTCAGTGGCTTTGGTCTTGCCGTCAGCCAGAGTGATATCCTTCTGGCTAACAATCTTGGATTTGGCCCCATATAAAGCCTCATCGGAATCAATCATTGCTTTGATCGCAGCCGGAATATCGTTGGACTCCGTCGTGACGCCAATCACGGCTGTGTCGGCCATCATAGATTCGTCGGAGGCCACGCAGAACACCGCGTTGCTTTTATCTTTCTTGACCCAGTTATTGGGATACATCAACGTGAATGCGGGCGAATCATTGGTATATATCGCAGCTTCAAAGGATGTCTTAATTCCCGCAGGTGCCGCCGGGGCAGGTGGAGTTGATGGGGGTGTAGGCGGAGTAGGCGGAGTAGGCGGAGTAGGGGGGGGTGTAGGCGGTTCAGTTGGTGTGGTGGATGTAGCTGGAGTTGTCGATGCCGGTTTATCTGCCGGTTTCTGGGCCGGCGCTGCCGGGGCGCATGCCGATGCCAGCACTGCCAGTGCGAGCATCATTGCCAGTACTACGAGAACTGTCTTGCTCCTGAACATTGTAATAATCTCCCTCCTCGTATTATTTTATTGTTTTATTATATATTGTTGCCGCTATTTTCGCTATACGAGGGTATTTAAAGTCCAGGGTACGGGCTATCTCACGGCCAAGTGTATTGGCAGTGGCCGCAAGGGAATATACCTCGTCACCTGTAAGATCTTTCTTAACCCAGCTTTTTGTATACAATAGCTTAAATATGTGCCGGTAATTGATGTAAACATCAAAACCTAATTGAAGTCAATTAAACCACATTCAGAGCAGCATACATCCATCTTACAACCGCCTGCTCAAGTCATATTTTCCACTTGAATCACGTCGCCACTTGAACTGATTAGTTCATTAAAATACAATACATATTATCTTTCCACCTGTCCGGATATGTATACAGTTGTCTTTGAAACAAACATGTGAATTATATGGGTTTCAAAATACTGATCGCTGATAATAATGCCGGCTTCATGAGCATGCTCGGCCGCACACTGCTTGACTCTGACTATTCCTTATATCCGGCTGAGTCCAAGGATATCGCTCTCAAACAGATCGCCCACTCTGATATCGACGCCTGTATCATCGACGTTGACCTGCCGGGCGGCATTGAGGAACTGCTTCAAGCCTGTGTCGACAAATCAAAACCCATTGTTGCCATGGGCGTATCGCCACTCAAGGAAACCGGCAAGCTCGTAGAAATCATGTACTATGGTATACCTTATGTAAAAAAGTTCAGCCCCGAGGGGGAGGCCAAGCTGGACCACATCATCGCCCGCATGAATGTCCTGTTAAGGACGCTGCTGATCTTCAGCAAAGACAGCGAGTACCAGCGCGGTGTGATAGCCGGACTCGAAAGCAAAGGCTATAAGGTTTTTACTACGGAAAACGCGGATGACCTCATGCACGCCTTCCTGATCAGCGAACCCAAGGCCATGCTGGTCTATTTCCCCAATAAGGAAGATCTCGAGGAGTTGTCCAAAATACGCAAAATAGATGCTAACTTGCCTATTGCAGTGGTACTTAATAATAGCCCTGATGAAGATGATGGCATACTTGATAATAAATCTACCAGGGTACTGGCTCAGGATGGAGTGTCCGATTATCTGGATACGCTCTAAATACTAACGGACTTAGATCTTTAATGGCACACTGGCGCTGACTGTCGTACCCTTGCCCAGCTGTGACTGTATTTCGAAGCTGCCGTTGAGCAGCGAGACCCTTTCCTGCATCCCGACCAATCCCAGCTTACCGGCATATGACAGGTCCCCAACCGTCTCCGGCAACTGGAAGCCTTTGCCGTTGTCCGTAATTGTCACCGATACTCGCTCGGGCAGAAAATCAAGCTTCACATTAGCTGCGGTTGCATATGCATGCTTGCCGATATTGTTGAGCGCCTCCTGTGTAATGCGGAACAGGATCAACTCCATTTCGGGCAGCAGGCGCTGCTCTTTACCATTTACCTTCAGTTCCACTTCAATGCCTATGTCCTCCGACTTTTGTTTGACCAGCCACTTCAGGGCAGGCAGCAGGCCCAGGTCGTCGATAATCGACGGCCGCAGGTCCTGGCTGAAGCGACGTATGTCCTGCAACAAAACGCCCAACCTCCGCCTGATATCCTGCAGCGTCTCTGTCTGCCGGGCGGAAAGCTGGGCATTGTCCCTGATAAAATTATCCATCTGCCGCGATATGGCGAAGAGGGCCTGGGCGGTATCATCATGCAGCTCGCGTGCTATCCTCTTCCTCTCCTCTTCCTGCGCACGTGTGATCTGGTTCAGGTAGTAGCGCAGGTTGTTCTGCATCCTTCTCTCTTCTGTGACATCGCGGGCGATGTGTTGAAAGCCGATAGGTTTATCGTCGACCATCATCAGGCCGGAGGTGATCATGACCGTTTTGCGAGCGCCGTCTTTGGTTATCGTATGCTGCTCATAGGGCTGGGGGAACTTCTCTCCGTTCAGCAGTTTGCGTCTCACATCGCGGGCCAGCGACAGCATACCCTCGTCCATAAACTCGCGCACATTACGTCCCAGGAACTCCTCGATAGGATATCCTGTCAAATCCTGTGAGGCCCGGTTGGCCGCCAGTATCTTTCCGTCGATATCATGGAACCAGATGGCATCGTGAGCATTTTCAAACAGGTTTCTATAGTCGCGGGCGGATTTGTAAAGCTGATCAGCGATCTCGCGCGCTTCCTCATACAGCCGTGCGTTGGTCAGGGCCGAGGCTATCTGTCCGGCGATAGTGCTGAGCAAATCGATCTCGTCAGGCAAAAAGGTCCTCGGCCTTCTCATGCTGACACACAGTGTGCCGATCACTTCGCCCTTTGATTTCATCGGCACGATCAGCATGGGGTGCATCTTGTTCCTGATCACCGCCGCCCTGGTCAGGCGGTTATCGGTGGAAGCATCTGGCACCAGCATAACGTCGCCTGTGGCTGCCACCTGCCCATTGAAGCCCTCGCCCAGCTTGACGTGATCCAGTTCACGGGCCGAATCAGCCGATATGCCCTCGTAGGATATCAATGTCAATTCTCCCAGTTCTTGGTCGATCGTATAGACAAGGATCACCTCGACTTCCATAACCTCACCCACCATTTCTACAGCGGTTTCGATGACTTTGGCCGGGTCGAGATACTGGCTCAAGGCATTGGAAATCGTATTAAGAGTCGCCAGCCGGCGCGCGTTGGCGCGGGCTTCGCGTATCCTGGCCTGCAGTTGCTCCTGTGTATTTTCCAGCGCTGAAACTGCTTTCTTATAGCGCCGGTCATCTCCTTCCTTGACACGAATCCAGTTAAAAAAGACAAGACCGGCTACGGTGACCAGCATTACTTCCAGTATGGAGTCGCTGATGTTATTGGAATATAAGATGGCCTGCGGCAGCATTAAGACCAGCGAAGCGCCGATCATTATCAGCGTGGGCAGCAGGCCAAAGACAAAGCCTGTATACAGTGTTAGCAGCAGGTACAGATTGCGCTCGATAGTGTGGCGGCTAAGGTTGAACAGGAAAACATCGGAACTGAAATCCGGCCAATACACATCGCGGTAAAGTAACAGCGTCACCGCAATGAATAAAACCAGGATGATCCAGAAATGATAACGGGTCCAGAATCTGTAAGGGATCCTCATATTACCGGTCCAAGTACAGTCCTGCTACATGCTGTAATACTACGGCAGCTCTTCCAGTGTCAGCCAGCCTTTTTTCAGACCGTAGACGATGGCTTCTGAGCGTGATCCCACCCCCAGCTTGTTGAAAATGCTGCGCAGGTGCGTCTGCACCGTCCTTACACTGAGAGTCAGGCTGTCGGCAATCTCCATATTGCTCATACCTTTGGCAGCCAGCCTCAGCACCTCCTTCTCACGGTCGCTCAGTACCTCACCCAACGACTGGACTGGCAGATCCTCCGACGGCGACCTCAACCTGTTTAGCACCTTCTTCATGATCTTTGGGTGCAGCACAGGTTCACCCGTCATGACCTGCCTGATCGCGTCGATCAGTTCTTCACCACTGGATTCTTTGAGCAGATAGCCGGCTGCGCCAGCTTCCAGCAGCGCGAATACATATTCATCATTGTCGTAACCGGTCAGCACCAGGATTGCCATATTGGGATACAGCGCCTTGATCTGCCGCGTTGCTTCAATACCGTTAAGTCGCGGCATCGATACATCCATAATAATGATCTCTGGCTTGCATTTCTTGGCCAGATCAACCGCTTCTACCCCGTCACTAGCTTCACCCACCACCTCAAAATCTTCCTGCGATTCCAGCAACCTTCGGGTGCCTTCACGTACCACTTTGTGGTCCTCGGCCAGTAAAATTCTTATCTTATCCATTTTTTACTCCCCATCGAGGTGATTATATAGTGATTAAATATAGTATACAAGCCTGTTGACCGGCCTGTCGGTGTAAATGCTTACGCATTTCGCTCTATTTACTAACTTAAATTCTACGATCAATATACCCGCCATTCCATCGTAATCAGCTAACAAATTTACAAGAAACAACGATTAAGCTTTGAGGCGGATGAAAGTTCCTCTACTATACCTTACATTTAAGTATATCCTGCACCTGATATGTCTGTATGCCTTAAATTAATGTGAAGGAGTATAGTCACATCTCGCAAGTTATTGTCGACAAGCTTAACCTGTTTGTGCCCTGCTGGCAGATAGGCCGCACCTGCCGCGAACTGGCAATTTTGACAAATCAGGTACAGATATATCCATCTGTGAAGTGTGCAGGGTTTATAAAATACGGCAATGTCAAACCGATCAAGCTAAAGCTATTTGAAAGAGGAATTAACAATTCGTTCAATTTCCTTGAAAAAGCAGCACTGAATTGAAAATTAAGACATCTGTAAATTAGAATTAGAAACTGGCTGGGCAAGCACTTTGAGCTGTTAAATCAAGGGAATGAAGTGAAGTACTTTATTCTCTTGTTATTGTATAAATCCTGAGATAGGAGGTTTTTAATGGCAAAACAAAAGTCAGTCCCAGCAGCCACCACTGACACCGGAGTAGGATTCGCCGGCAGGGCTTTCCAGCAAATTCAGAGTATCATCGATGATACGGGTGGTCAGGCCGGCGCACCGATCCGTGTCTTGCAGCAGGCACAAGGCATTATCGGCTATCTCCCCCCCACTGTCCTTAAAACCATTTCCAGAGACCTGAAGATACCACTGGCCGAGTTGCACGGCATCGTAACTTTCTACAGCTTTTTCTCCATGTTACCTAAAGGCCGGCATGTCATCCAGGTTTGTCTGGGCACAGCCTGTTATGTGAAAGGCGGACAACAAATACTTGATACGCTTAAAAAAGACTATGGGCTGGAACCTGAGGGCATTACTCCGGACGGCAAATTCTCTCTTGAGGTCGTACGCTGTCTGGGTTGTTGCGGACTATCGCCGGTGATGGCCATTGGCGGTGACATCCACCGCAAAGTTAAACCGGGCCAGATCAAAGACATCCTGAGCATGTATCAATAGGAGGCAAGTTAAGTGCAAAAAATAACCTCGTATGAAGACCTGCTTAAACTTCAGAAAAAAATCGCGCCGACCCTGCAAGTACGCGAAAACAGGGATTTTTCGGCATTCAAAACTTCTCCTCAGATCTGCATTCAGCAATGCCGGGGGGCAGGTTGTACTGCTGCCGGAGGTGACAAGGTAACCGCGAAATTTGAAGAATTGCTAAAGAAAAAGGGTCTGGGCAACAAGGTTACCATCGTCAAGACCGGCTGTCTCGGACCCTGCGAAATGGGACCGACGGTCATTATCAATCCCGGCGACATCCTTTATGTGAGGGTCAAACCTGAAGATGTCGAGGAGATTGTGGAAGAACATATCGTTAAAGGGCAGATCGTAGAGAGATTGGTTTATCACGATCCTGTTACCAACGAAGCCATACCTGAAAGGCTTAAAATCAGCTTCCTGGCTGAACAGGAATTGCGCATCATGCACAACAATGTACTCATGGATCCTTACAATATCGAGGAGTACATCGGGCGCGGCGGCTATGAAGCATTGGCCAAAGCTCTCTTCAAAATGACGCCTGACGAAGTGTTGGAAGAGGTCAGGAAGTCCAATATCCGCGGCAGGGGTGGCGCAGGTTTCCCGACTGCGACAAAATGGACATTCCTTAAAAAATCTCCGGGCACCGTCAAATATCTGCTCTGCAACGGAGATGAAGGCGACCCCGGCGCTTATATGAACCGCGCCGTGCTGGAAGGCAATCCTCACTCAATTATCGAGGGTATGGCGCTGGGCGCCTATGCAGTAGAAAATGTCAAGCAGGGGTTTGCTTATGTACGGGCTGAGTACCCGCTGGCAATTGAAACACTGGCAGCGGCCATCAAACAGGCCAGAGAATATGGGTTCCTCGGCAAGAACATCATGGGGACCGATTTCGAGTTCAACCTCGATATCTTCCCCGGCGCCGGCGCTTTCGTCTGCGGTGAAGAAACAGCGTTAATGACCTCGGTTGAAGGCAAACGCGGCATGCCCAGGCAGAGACCACCTTTCCCCTCCGAAAAAGGCCTTTTCCAAAAACCTTCCGCTCTCAACAATGTTGAGACATGGTCGTATATACCCCGAATCATACGCGAGGGCGCCGATTGGTTCACCAGCGTCGGCACTGACAGATGCACCGGCACCAAGACCTTCAGTCTCGTCGGTAAAGTTAACAATTTAGGTCTGGTGGAAGTGCCGCTGGGCACCAGCCTCGGCAAGATCGTATTCGATATCGGCGGCGGCATCCCCAAAGGTAAAAAATACAAGGCCACCCAGTTGGGCGGCCCGTCGGGCGGCGTTATTCCAATTCAACATGTTAATGTACCTGTCGAATACGAATCTGTTACGGCCCTCGGCGCCATAATGGGATCAGGCGGCATGGTGGTTATGGATGAGGATAACTGCATGGTCGATATTGCCAAGATGTTCCTCGGTTTCTGCCGGGATGAATCATGCGGTAAATGCGTTCCCTGCCGTGCCGGCATCCCCAAGTTGCTGGCCATTCTAACCAGGATAACCGAAGGCAAAGGCACCATGGAGGATTTAGATAAGCTGGAAGAGCTTTCCGAAATGATGCAGAACGCCTGCTTGTGTGCTCTCGGTCAGACTGCTCCCAATCCAGCTCTCTCTACCCTCCGGCACTTTAGAGAAGAATATGAAGCACATATCATAGACAAGAAATGTCCGGCTGCCGTGTGCCAGGCTCTCTTCAGAGCTCCCTGTCAGCATACCTGCCCGGTCGGACTGGATGTCCCCGGTTATATCGCACTGATCAAGAGCGACAAGCCCGCTGAGGCTTATAAACTGATTATGCAGAGGCTGCCGCTGCCGATGTCGGTCGGCCGTGTCTGCCCACACCCCTGCGAAGGTAAATGCCGCAGGGGGCAGGTAGACGAGCCGGTCGCCATCAGACACCTCAAGCGCTACGCTTCCGACTATGCCTGGGAACATGGCATCTCCTACACCCCTGAAATCAAATCCGTTAAATCTGAGAAGGTGGCAGTCATCGGTGCAGGACCGGCAGGTCTGGCTGCGGCCTGGGACCTGGCGGTCGAAGGTTACAAGGTCACCATCTTCGAAGCGCTGCCTGTAGCAGGCGGCATGCTCGCAGTCGGCATCCCCGAATACAGGCTGCCCAAGGAAGTACTTAATAAAGAAATCGACAACATAAAGAAACTGGGTATCGAGATCAAACTCAATACTCCGGTCAAGGATATCAACGCACTGTTTAAAGATGGCTATAAGGCTGTTTTCATCGGCATAGGCGCCCACAAGGGAGACAAGATGGGCATTCCGGGCGAGGAACTCGATGGCGTCTACGACGCCATCGAGTTCCTGCGTAATGTCAACCTGGGCAAATTTGTTGACGTAGGCAAGAAAGTCGCGGTAGTCGGAGGCGGCAATTCCGCCATCGATGCGGCAAGGGTCGCCCTGCGCAAAGGCGCCCAGGAAGTTCATATCGTTTACCGCAGGGAAAAGGCCGATATGCCCGCCGAAGAAGAAGAGATTGCAGCCGCTGAGGAGGAGGGCATCAAACTCCATGTCCTCACCAACCCTGTCAAGGTCATCGGCAAGGACGGCAAGGTCGTTGCCATCGAATGCCAGAGACAGTCGCTGGGAGATTTCGACAAGAGCGGCAGACGCTCACCCAAAGCTATCGCAGGATCTGAATTCAACCTTGCAGTAGATATGCTGATCGAAGCCATCGGCCAGCGGCCCGATACCGCTTCGATTAACCTCGATGACATTAAAACGGGCCCAGGCGGAACAGTGATTGCCGAAAAGCGGACGCTGTCCACCGGACAGAAGGGCGTGTTTGTCGGCGGTGATGCCTTTACCGGTCCCCGGACGGTCATCGAGGCTATCGCTTCCGGTCAGAGGGCTGCTTCTTCCATCAAACGTTTCCTCGCCGGCCAAGAGCTTTTGCCTACCGTCGACAGGAAGGATGCCGAAATGTTTACCTACCCTAACATTCCCCCAACAGAAGAGGAAACTGCCGTACATGCCAGAGTTGGCATAGCCGAGATCAGGCTGGCTGACCGCATGTCTTCCATGAAGGAAGTCGTCCTGAACTACACTGCAAAAGAAGCTAAAGAAGAATGCAGTAGATGCCTGAGATGCGATATTAGATAGGAGAAAAGGCTAATGAGTGAAATTACACTAACTATAAACGGCCAACAATGCAAGGGCAAACAGGGCGATACCATCCTGGACGTCTGCCAGGCCAATGGAATCGATGTGCCGACTTTATGTCATTACAAAGGTCTGGTAGACATCGCCGCCTGCAGGATGTGTCTGGTTGAAGTGGAAAAGGAAAGAAAACCTGTACCTTCCTGCACTTATCCCGCCCGCGACGGGTTGGTGGTAACAACCAACAGTGAGAAAATTGAGAAATACCGCCGAATGATACTGGAACTGCTTTTCACGGAACGCAATCACCTTTGCGCCTACTGTGTGGCTTCCGGTGACTGTGAACTGCAAAAGCTTGCCTATAAATACCAGATGGACAATACCAGGTACGAGTATTCCTGGCCCGACAAAACGACCGATACTTCACATCCTTACATAGTCCTGGACCATAACCGCTGCATCCTGTGCGCCAGGTGCATCAGGGTCTGTGACGAGATCACGGGCGCACACGCTCTTGATTTCAGCAAGCGCGGCTGGAAAACCAATGTGTCGGCCGACATCAATCAGCCCCTCGGTGAATCCTCCTGCATTTCCTGCGGGGCATGTTTCCAGGTATGCCCTACCGGAGCCATCTTCTCCAAGGCTAGCGCCTACAAAGGCAGGACTTCTGAATGCACAACTGTATTTTCCTCTTGCCCCATCTGCGGCGTAGGCTGCGACATCAAGGGCCTGGTCAAGGATAACCATGTCGTAAAGATCGAAAGCCCCGACTTGACCAAACCCCGCGGACTTCTCTGCCAAATGGGCCGCTTCGAAACTCTTTATACACCGGCCGAAAGGGTCAGGACGCCGATGAAGCGCAACAGCAAGGGACAACTCACGGCCTGCACTTATGAAGAGGCCTTTGAAGACATCGCTAAAAACCTGGGATCGAATGGCTCGGTCGCCGGTCTCGCTTCAGGTAAAGCCAGCAGCGAATCGCTCAAAGCCTTCGCCGAGCTGATGGACAAAGGCTTCGGCAGCAAGATGGTCGACACCCTCGACGGCGATGACTTCAGGACCGTCACCATGGGCATGACCAAATTCGATGCCAAAGCAGGCTTTGCCACGGAAGCCAAACTCGAAGATATCCTCACTGCCGACAGCATCGTGGTGATCGGCGCCAACCCGATCAAGACACACCCTGTCATAGGTTCATATATCCTGCGCGCGGCAGCCAAGAACAAGGCCAACCTGGTAGTCGTAGATCCGTTGCGCAATCCATTCACCTTCCGCACTTCGGTGTGGGTACGCCCTGCCGAAGGCAAGAAAGCGCTTGCCATCAAGGCTATCATCAGGGCTATCATGGAGCAGGGTAAAACCGCGAAAGCGCCTGCCAACTTCGCAGAAATCGATATCAAAAAAGCGGCCAAAGACCTCGAAGTTGACTCTCATGACCTGTTCCAGGCCGGCGAGATCTTGGCGGGCAGTAAAAACGGTATTATCATTTACGGTGAAGGGGTTCTGCAATACAAAGACGCTGATATGGTAGCGCTGATTCTCAACCTGGCTGCGTTGATCAACACTCAACCCAGGGTAATCTCTCTGAAGCGTTATGGCAACAGCCGCGGCGCATGGGACCTCGGTATCAGCAACGCTAAAAGCTCCGTTATTGACGAACTGGCTAAAGGCAAAGTCAAAGGCGTCTACCTGCTTCTGGCCGATGACCTGGCGGAATCACAGAGCCTGGCTGACAGCCTGAAGAGAGTGGAATTTGTGGTAGCACAGGCCAGCTACCTCTCACCTGTAACAGCCAAAGCCAGCGTGGTACTGCCCTCGCTGCTCTGGACTGAATCAAAGGGCAGCTACACCACCCTCGACGGTATCCAGAAATCAACCGTCCCGATGGTCAAGCCAGGCAACGATATCAAGCCTGATGTCGATACGCTTAAAGAAGTTGCCAGGCATCTGAAAAAAATAAGGGCTTAAGGAGTGAACAAATGGCAAAAGTGAAAATTGCTACAGTCTGGCTTGAATCATGTTCTGGATGTCACATGTCATTACTGGACGTTGACTTATTTATCGTCGAACTGGCCAAGCTGGTAGAGTTCCGCCGCTCCCCCATTACCGACATCAAGGACTTTGACGATGTCGTAGTCGGCATCGTCGAAGGCTCCGTCGGCAATGAAGAAGAAAAGGAAGTAGTTGAACAACTGCGCCACCACAGCCAGATCATCATGGCGCTGGGCGACTGCGCTTGCTTTGGCGGCGTCTGCGCCATGCGCAACACGCTGGATAAGGCAGACGTCCTCAAACGCGCTTATATCGATACTCCCAGTACTTACAAAGGTAAGATACCCAGGTCGCCAGGCGTACCAGAACTGCTCGATAAGGTATATCCGGTAAATCAGATAATCAAGGTCGATTGCTACGTGCCGGGATGCCCGCCCGAGCCGGAGGCGATCAAATACGGCTTAACCGAGTTACTGGCCGGCAGGATTCCTGTCGTCCCCAGTAACATGATGCGCTTTGATTAAAGAGGTGAAATATGCCAAGTAAGACGATTGAAATTAATCCTGTTACCAGAGTAGAGGGTCACGGTAAGGTCACAATCCAGCTGGATGAATCCGGCAACGCGATCTCCGCACGCTTTCATAATACACAGTTTCGAGGTTTTGAGAAATTCTGCGAAGGACAGGTTTACCATGAGATGCCAAATCTTACCGCGCGTATTTGCGGTATCTGCCCGGTCAGTCATCAACTGGCATCAGCCAAGGCCTGCGACGCTATTCTCGGCCTCGAAATAACGCGTCCGGCCAAGCTGTTGAGGGAACTACTCCACATGGGGCAATTCATTCAATCGCATGCCCTGCACTTTTTCCACCTGGCCAGCCCTGATCTCCTGCTGGGCCTCGATTCCGATCCGGCCACCAGGAACGTTATCGGCCTGATTGACGTCAATCCCAAGCTGGCTACCGACGCAGTAATGCTACGCAGCTACGGTCAGACCATCATTAAGAAGCTGGGCGGTAAGAAGATACACATGAATGCGGCCTGCCCCGGAGGCATGACCACCGCGCTGAACATCGAAGATAGAGACGAGTTCCTCAAAAAGATTGACTGGGCTATCGGCGTTACCCAGCTCGCGATCAAAATCATGCTCGACTATGTCAGCAAGAATAAGGTCATGGTCGACAGCTTCGCCACCTTCCCTTCGGCATATATGGGGCTGGTCGACAAGGACAACAACCTCACCCTGTATGACGGCAATCTCAGGCTGGTCGATTCCAAGGGTGTCGTGCTGGAAGACCAGTTCAACCCCTCCAACTACCTCGACATCATTGCCGAATATGTGGAAGACTGGTCATATATGAAATTCCCCTTTTATAAACCGCTCGGTTACCCGGGCGGCATCTACCGCGTCGCCCCGCTCGGCCGTCTTAACGCCTGTACCGGCATTTCCACACCACTGGCCAACGCCGAGTTCAAAAACTACAAGAAGCTGGGCAAGAACGGCCTGGTCGAGGGTTCCCTGTATTTCCACTATGCCCGTCTGATTGAAATACTCTACTCAATCGAAAGATGCCGTGAGCTGCTTGAGGACAAGGACATCACTTCCACCGATCTGCAGGTCAATGCAACCAAATATAACAAACACGGCGTCGGTGTGGTTGAAGCGCCCAGGGGCACGCTCTTCCACGATTACACTGTTGATGAGACCGGCAAGATTACCGGCGTCAATCTGATCGTAGCTACTGGCAATAATAACCTCGCCATGAACCGTGCTGTATACGAAGTTGCCAAAGATTACATCAAAAACGGCAAGGTCACAGAAGGCATCCTCAACAGGGTTGAAGCCGCCATCCGCTGTTACGATCCCTGTCTCTCCTGCGCAACCCATGCTCTGGGTCAGATGCCACTGCTAATCCAGCTCAGAGACCCGGAGGGAAACATCCTTAGCAGCATTTATAAATAAACGCTAAAACGTTTTTTACATAGCGGGTTGCAAATTTGTAACCCGCTATGTTTTTTTGTTATCGTTAGTTCATATGCTCTGCACTATCCACATCGATGATCGTGAAATACGCGTGAAACAGGGCGCCAACCTTTTATTGACTGCGCTTGACAACGGTATCGATATCCCCAACCTTTGCTACATGGAAGGAATGCCAAAACCACCCGCATCCTGCCGCCTTTGTTATGTGGAGATTGCAGGAAGGCCGTCGCCCGTAACGTCCTGCACAGAGATTACGGTCGACGGCATGGTCGTCAGGACCAGCAGCCCCGAAATCAGAAGGTTGCGCAAATTTTCCTTCGATCTGCTGCTCAGCCGACATCAGATCAACTGTTCCGTCTGCCCTGCAAACAAGAAATGCAGCCTTCAACAGATCGCTCGTTCACAGCATTTCAGAATTATTGAAAAACGATTTAACCGCGTTGAGCCACTGCTACCCGAAGATACAAGCCATCCCCTGTTCAACTTCAATCCCAACAGGTGCGTGCTTTGCGGCAGATGTGTCTACATCTGCAGCAGCAAAGGCACAGGGGTACTCGATTTTGCCTATCGTGGCTTGGAGACCCGGGTCTCGACCTTTGCCGGCATGCCGCTGGCTGAAACCGCCTGCAACGGCTGTCTTGAATGTGTGCGCGTCTGCCCTACAGGCTCACTCTATTTAAAGGAGAAAAAGCAATGAGTACACCAGAGATGATCCAGGAAGAAGACGCCCGGTCAAGGGCTGACGCCTACCTCAGGGAACGGCATTTTAAATATGAGAAGATCATTTTCCAAAGCTCTGAATTGGCAGAGAGCGACGGTCGGATAATCTACCGCTTCAGGGGGCTATTGATTGAGAAACCTGTCTCACTGATCGACATGCTGGCGCGTAACAGGAAAAATACAACCTATAAATTCGTA
Source organism: Dehalococcoidia bacterium UBA6808 (assembly GCA_002452695.1). Taxonomy (GTDB): domain Bacteria; phylum Chloroflexota; class Dehalococcoidia; order GIF9; family UBA5629; genus UBA6808. The sequence continues at coordinate 4,662 of DKFA01000055.1, read as the reverse complement.
ATCGATGTAAATTCGACAAATGGCCGCGTGCTCACATATCAACTTACGTGATAGCAGGCCTGCTATTCCTGCCATGCATCTTTGCCCACCAGCGGCACAAAACGGCACCCTCCCAGGTTTTCTATCTGATTGCCGGATTCTCTCCTGGTTATCTTTAGCAGTTCCTGTTCCCAGCGGGTACCCACGGGAATTACCATCCTCCCGCCGACCTTTAATTGTCTGACCAGCGCATCGCTTAGTGATGGCGCAGCGGCTGTTACTATGATCGCATCATAGGGGGCATACTCCACCCAGCCCAGTTCCTCTCCGGCCACCCTGATCTGGATGTTCTGATAGCCCAGCTCTGACAGCAGTGTTCTGGCTGCTTCTGCCAACTCGGCAATGCGCTCTACGCTATATATGCTGGCTGCGAGCTCTGCCAGCAGAGCTGCCTGGTAACCGCTGCCCGTCCCGATCTCCAGCACTTTTTCTGTCCCTTTCAGCTCCAGGGCAGCCGTCATAATAGCTACTATGTACGGTTGTGAGATGGTCTGGCCATAACCAATGCTGAGGGGCCTGTCGTCATAGGCCATTTGTCTTATGTTGGAAGGTACAAACAATTCACGCGGCACGGCAGCAAAAGCCCGTAACACACGCTGATCTCTTATTTCCGTTGCGAGGGACTCTACTAAGATCCGACGGGCCCTGTCGAAGTCCACATTAATTACATCCTGCTATGTATTTAAAGCGGGGATAAACGTCAGGATAATCAGCACCAAGATCAACGCTGCTGCGATGATGCCGATGTTGATAAGGTCTTTCGAAACATATCCGTAATCAGTTGCCTGCGGCGCACCTGTGTTTGCAACTTGCGGCTGTTTAGAGGACCTTTGCGCTGCAGGTCCCGCCTGTGACTGGGAAGCCACAGCGGCATGAGGGGCGGTAGTTACCCTGGTAGCAGCCCTTGCTTTGCGTGATTTCTTAGCCATGTATTTACTCCTGTATCATTACGGCCCGACTGTGCCGGCCTCTTTTTATTTTCTGATTACTTTTCTACCTGTTTATAAGCCTTGGTCGTCGAAATATGGGCGTGGCCCAGCGCTTCCTGGACCGATTGTATATCCGCCCCGTCTTTGAGCTTGTGTACCGCATAGCTGTGCCTGATCGTACGCGGGGTAACCTTGACCGATATTCCTGCCAGATCAGCATAGCTCTGTACGATCTGCCAGAACCCCTGCCGGGTAAGCCTTTCGCCTCGCTGGTTGAGGAACAGAGCCTTTTCCCTGTCGTTGGCCAATAGCTTGATGCGGTACGATTCTATGTATTCCCTGATAATATCAGCAATACGTTTTTCCAGCGCTATCACCCTTGGTTTAGCCTTCTGACTATTGATCGTAATATTGCTCTGGAAGGCATTAAAATCGCCCACGTTGAGCGACATCAGTTCGCTGGCCAGCATGCCTGTGGCATACAGCAGCTCCAGCATAGCCCGGTCACGCCTGGCGTCAATCGACGGCAGCCTGGCGGTCTCATCCAGTACCCGGCGGATTTCCGCAATCGAAAGCGCCTTGGGTAGCGGTTTGCGCACTTTGGGAGCGGACAGCTTGGTCACCAGATCATCCTGCACCTTCCCCCTGTCAGCCATAAATCTCAGGAAAGTTTTCACTGCGGCTATCTTACGCGCCTCGGTCGATAGTGAATAATGCTTGTCTTTGAGGCTGGCCACATACATCTTGAGATGCTCTTCACTGAGCGTGATAGCATCGTAGCCCTGGCCTTCATTTCCGAACGTGGATGCGATGTAATCGGCCATCTGGCTCAGGTCATTATGATACGCATCGATCGTATTCTTCGAACACTTCTTCTCTTTTGCCAGATAGTTTATGAAAAGTCTGATATCCTCAACCATATCGACAGCGTATTATTTTAACATAAATCGAAATTTGTCGAACAGGCACGCTATATACGTTTGATTACGGCTTTGTCCGGCGGATAAAGCAATGCTAAAATTCATGCGTATATGGTTAAGCCTCATCTTGAATCATATTTAAAAACGCTGCCTCCCAAACCTGGCATTTATATTTATCGTGACGATCGCGGCGAAGTCATCTATGTCGGCAAGGCTTCCAATTTGCGCAACCGCGTGAGGAGCTATTTCCAACACTCGTCCAATCTGCCTGACAAGACCGCCCAGATGGTATCACGTATAGACCGGATTGACTTTGTCATTACTGAATCCGAGTTGGCCGCCCTTGTCCTGGAATGCCAGCAGATCAAGAAATACCGCCCGCATTACAACGTCCTGTTGAAGGATGACAAGAGCTTCCCCTATATCAAGATAGATATAAAGAATGACTGGCCCACGATCAGCATCACACGCAGGCGCTACAATGACGGCGCCAAATATATCGGCCGCGTCCCCAACGCCTGGTCGGCCCGCCAGACCTATGATCTTATCAAACGCATCTTCCCGCTGCGCTCATGCAACAAGGTTATCACAGGCAAAGACACCCGGCCCTGTCTCAAATACCATATCCAGCGTTGCTCCGGTCCCTGTATCGGCGCCATCAGCCATGACCGCTACCAGGACATGGTCAAACAGGTCGTGGCCTTTCTTGAAGGCCGTGAAGACGTAGTGCTTAAAGAGCTTAAAAAAAGCATGCAGCAGGCCGCCGCCGCCATGGAGTTCGAGAAAGCCGCTCAATACCGCAACCAGATCCAGGCCATCCAGAACGTAGTGGCCAGTAACAGGATACCCTTCAATATCCGCGGTGAGCTTGACGTCATCGGCCTGGCGCGTGACGGCGACCTGGCCTGCGTCAGGCTATTCTCCATCAAGGACTCCCGGCTGAAAGCAGACGATCACTTCATCATCGAACATGCTGCCGGTGAAACCAATAGCAACATTATCGAAGGCTTCACCAAACTCTACTATGCCTCGAGTGAGCACATACCTCCGCTGGTGCTGCTTCAGTCTCCCCTTAACGAACCTGCTCTCATCAAAGACTGGTTGAAAGAAAAAAGAGGTTCCTCGCTAGAGATCCGGGTGCCGATCAAAGGCACAGGACTCAGGCTGGTGGAGATGGCCGCCGAGAATGCACGGCAGCAATTGGATATTTACAAGGCCAGGCAGTCAACCCGGCCGGAGAACATGGAGGCGCTGACCGGTCTGCAGCATGTTCTGGGACTGGACCATATCCTGCACCGGATTGAGGGCTATGACATCTCCAACATTCAGGGCACATCGGCCGTGGGCAGCATGGTAGTCTTCGAGAATGGGGCTCCCCGGCCAACGCATTACCGCCGTTTTAAAATACGAACAGTGCCTCATTCCGATGATTACGCTATGATGCGCGAAATGCTGCAACGCCGCTTCAAAGGCCATCTGGGTGACAAAGAAAAATGGGGCAGGCCCGATCTCGTGCTAATCGATGGCGGCCGGGGCCACCTGGGCGCTGCCATGCAAGCCCTCCGTGATGCGGGCGCCACCGACATCCCCATCATCAGCATCGCCAAGGAAAACGAGGACATCTTCCAGCCCGGGCAACCCAACCCTCTACCACTGGATAAGTCCTCACACGAACTACACCTTCTACAGCGTATCAGGGACGAAGCCCACAGGTTTGCAGTCACCTATCACCGCAAACTGCGGGCGGAGAAAGGTACGCGATCCCTGCTTGACTCCATCCCCGGCGTCGGCCCGGCTCGCCGCAAGGCTCTCATCCAGAGGTTCGGCTCTGTGTACGGCGTCAAGGCAGCTTCTGTGGAGGAACTGGCCTCAATAGACGGCATCACGAAAAAGCTGGCGCAACAGATACAGGAACATCTCGGCTAGGGGCTTCAGACCCGATCGATTTCATCCAGATCGAAGACCATGCCGTCTCGTGCAGCAATCACCCTCATCCCCATCTCATCGCTGATTCTGTCTTCGATCTCCCAGGGCTTCTCCTTCCACATCGGCACGCCGAAATGCGTCAATAATGTCACACGCGGTTTGATCTCACGTATAATCTGCTTGGCCTCAGTCAGTGAAAGGTGGTTCAGAGGAAAGCGGTGCTCGTAGCATAGTACGTTGATTACCAGCAGGTCGGCCTTGTAATGCATCGCCAGTCCATCAAACAGCTTGGTATCCGTAATCCACGAGATATTATGCCCCGGCGTCCGGAAAGTGAAGCCGTAGGTCTCCACCTCGTGTATATGCCTGACGGGCGTACGGAAAGTTACATCACCCAGACAGTATTCACCCCCCTCCGACAACAGTTCGATCTTATCAGCATAGCTTCTGACATAGGGCAGGATGACCGCGCCGTCTTCAAATGCGTCTGCCGGCGCATACACGGTGCCCTTCTTTTTCCGGCCTCCTTCGGTCATGGCCTCTATCATGACATTGATATCGGCGGAGTGGTCCAGATGCTTGTGCGAAAGTATGATGCCACTCAGCCTGGTAGGATCGCAGCCGTACTTGATGGCGTAGACCAGGCAGCCGGGGCCCGGGTCGAAAAGAATCTCGGTCCCGCCCAGGTTTAGCCAGGCGCCGCCGCTCGCCAACAACTGCCTGGCGACGGTGAACCTGGCGCCTCCAGTTCCCAGGAACCGGATCGTATCCTTCCTCGTATCCATCCTGTTAATTATATCAGCTAACGCCCCTGTATATAGAAAAGCGCATTTCTGTTAAAATACTCG
>DKFA01000072.1 GCA_002452695.1 Dehalococcoidia bacterium UBA6808 | reverse complement strand
AAATTGGTGCCCCCAAGGGAATTCGAATCCCTGTGTCCAGCTTGAAAGGCTGGTGTCCTAGGCCTCTAGACGATGGGGGCGCGCCCTATGGATAGACCGGCAGGGCGTCGATGCCTGCCGTCTCAGGAAAACCAAACATTATATTCATATTTTGCACAGCTTGTCCAGCGGCGCCTTTGACCAGGTTGTCGATGACGCCTATCGCCACTACCTTGCCCGTTTTCGGCTTGAGCACGGGGTAGACCAGGCAGAGGTTGCTGCCCCAGGTATGCTTGGTCTCAGGCGGCTCCTGCACCACTCGCGTGAAAGGCTCACCGCGGTAGAACTGCTGGTAGACCTGGTCCAGCTCTTCCTGCCCGCCCGTCAGCTTGCCGGGCTTGATATTGGCATAGCAGGTGCTGATGATGCCACGGGTGAGCGGCACCACATGCGGGACGAAGGTGACCTGCAGCCTTCCGGAATTATCCAGCAGCGCCAGCTCCTGCTCTATCTCTGGCTGGTGGCGGTGCCCGCTAAGGCTATAGGCCCGCACGTTGTCGCTCTGCTCGGCAAAATGCGTGGGCAGGGTAAGGGTGCGTCCCGCTCCAGAGACGCCGGACTTGCTATCCACGATCAGGTCGGTCTCAACCAGGCCGTGCTTGACCAGTGGCGCCAGCGCCAGGATGGCCGACGTGGGGTAGCAGCCGGGGTTGGCCACCAGATCAGCCTTCGCGATCTCCTTGCGGTGCAATTCAGGCAGGCCGTAGACCGCCTTTTCCAGCAGCTCGGGCGACGGGTGGTCGAAGGAGTACCATTCAGGGTACTGGGCAGGCGACTTCAAACGGAAATCGGCGCTGATATCCACCACGCACACACCCTTTCTATACAGCGGCAGGATGACCTCGGCGCTGACCTTATGTCCCATGGCCGAAAAGACCACGTCTACATGGTCTTCCAGCTCGGCAGTGATGGTCAGGCCGGTTACCGCCAGGTGGGGGAAGACCTCTCCCAGCTTCTTGCCGGCCGCGCTACGTCCAGTGACGGAAACAAGCTCGACATCAGGATGCTGCCAGAGTATCCTGGCCAGCTCCACGCCCGCATACCCGGTTACATTGATGATGCCAGCTTTGATCTTTTTCATTTTATCTGTCCTGTCACTGCAATTTGTCCCTCTATATTAAACCATGCAGGTGGCATGTGTCATTTATGTAAAAAGCAGAGGGCGTGTTGCCCCTTACCTCAAACAGGTTGACCGCGCCGTCCTCCTGCGCTATCTGGCCGTAGTGGCTGTTGTGCATATGCAGCAGGAAAAGTATCATGACCACGGTCAACTGCCGCTGCGATACGACGGCGACGGTCTCCTTTTTATGCTTTTCCCAGACCTGCGTAAGGGCCGGCTCGACCCTGGCCCTCAATTTGTCCAAGTCTTCTTTAAAGGGCAAGGGCCTGTGCCCGGGCTTCCAGAAGGCTTCCACCCTCTCGCTAAAGCCCGGCAGCGCTTCAACAGGGCGATAGCCCGCAACTATGCGGGCCGTCTCATCCGCGTGCGGCACCGGGCAGACGTACACGGCGCTGAGATCGTATTCCGCCACGCGCCGCGCCGCAGCTTCAGCCCACTTCTGCACCTGCCCCACCGGGCCGGTGTTGATCAAAAGTATCTTGCCCATCTGTCTTAGTGAACGCTCTGTTCAACGCTCGATGACCATGGCAATGCCCATGCCACCGCCGATGCACATGGTAACAAGGCCATACCTGGCATTGCTCCTCTTCATCTCGTACAGCAGGGTGACCAGCAAACGGCTGCCCGTGCAGCCGATGGGATGTCCTAGCGAAATGCCGCTGCCGTATTTGTTGATCTTCTCCAAGTCTAGGCCCAGCTCTTTCACGCAGCCGATGGCCTGCGAGGCGAAGGCCTCGTTAAGCTCGATCACGTCCATGTCCTTGATCTGAAGCTTGGCCTTCTCAAGGGTCTTCCGGACGGCCGGCACCACGCCCAAGCCCATGTAGGCCGGGTCAACGGCGCCGGAGGAGTAGGCCTTGATCTTACCCAGCGGCTCAAGACCCAGCTCTTTGGCCTTCTGAGACGTCATCAGCAGCACCGCGGCTGCACCGTCGTTGATGCCAGAGGCATTGCCTGCCGTTACCGTGCCGTCCTTCTTGAAGGCTGGGGCCAGCCTGGACATCTTCTCCAGCGAGGTCTCCATCGGCCTCTCGTCGGTATCGAAGACGATGGGATCGCCCTTTTTCTGCGGTGTGATAACGGGGACAATCTCCTGTTTGAAGATGCCGCCCTTGATGGCGGCCATGGCGCGCTGGTGGCTGAGCGCGCCCAGCTTATCCTGCTCTTCACGCGAGATATTATATTTGGCGGCTATGTTCTCAGCGGTCAGGCCCATGTGGTAGCCGTAATAAAGCTCCCACAGCCCATCGTAGACCATCAGATCGTAGACCTCGCCCTTGCCCGAGATGTCCATGCGGTAGCCCCACCTGGCGCGGGGCAAGGCGTAGGGAGCGTTGCTCATGCTCTCCATACCGCCGGCCACGACCACCTCGGCATCGCCCAGCATGATGGCCTGCGCGCCGGAGATGACAGCCTTGAGGCCGGAGCCACAGACCTTGTTGACGGTGAACCCGGGCGTCTCTTTGGGCAGCCCAGCATAGATCATTGATTGCCTGCCGGGGTTCTGTCCCTGCCCAGCCTGCAGCACATTGCCCATGACCACCTCGTCGATCTGCACCTCTTTGAGGTTATCCGGCCATTCGTAATATTTCTTCTCCAGCTCGCTCAGCCCGGTCTCCAGCGCCTTCGGGCCGTAGCCCAGTTGCTTTGCGCTGGACTTCGGCTTCAGGCCGGCTCGCTTGAGCACGTCCCTGATCACGATCGCTCCGAGTTTGGCCGCGGTATGCTCCTTAAGCCCCCCGCCGAAGGTCCCAATGGCCGTCCTGACTCCGCTGACGATAACAACTTCTGACATTTAAGCCTCCTTGCCGCTGAATGTTTTTTTATTAAGCAGGCGCCCGGCTATGGCCGGCGCCAGATCTTGCACGAACCCGGTGTCCCACTCGCTCCTGCTGAAGCGCAGCGGCGTGATCGATATCTTCCTGTGTTTAAGCGCATACAGGTCGGTGCCGTTGATCACATTGGCATCGCTGGCGTTATGGTGGATCCAGTAATAATCATAGCGCCCGTCGTTGCCCTTTTCGACCCCGGCCGAATAAACCTTCTCGCCCAGGCGGGTGACGTCGATGCCGCGGATATCCTCCAGCGGAAGGCTGGGCACATTGACGTTAAGCAGCATCCTGCTTTTGTGCTCTTTTTCCTTCAAATAGCGCACCATCTCCGCAGCCACCAGCGCGCCGGTCTCGAAATATGGCTCCTCGAATGAGTCGACGGATACCGCGATGGAAGGGATGGAGTAGAAGAAGCCCTGCAGCGCCGCTCCCACGGTGCCCGACAGGAAGACGTCATAGCCGCAGTTGGGACCGGGGTTGAGGCCAGAGACCACCATATCGACCCACTGGTCCTTCATGATGACCTTGATGGCCAGGATCACACAGTCGGCGGGAGTGCCCTCCACTGACCAGGTGGGGATGCCGGCGATCTTTTCATGCAGTTGCTTGATGCGGATGGGGGAGTGCAGCGACATGGAGGTGGCCACACCACTCTGCTCGCGGTCCGGGGCGACCACGGTGACCTCGCCGACCTCTTGCAGGACGGCGGCCAGCGACCATAGCCCGGGGGCGTTTACGCTATCGTCATTGGTGACCAGTATCTTCATGCAGCGCTCCGTAAAAACCATACAATTTTAACACAGGCAGGCATCCAATCGTTACCGCAGCCAACCGTGCCAACTCGTCCCACATTGTTGTCAAGTGCCAACTCATCCCATTTGTGGCGGCAAAAATACGGTGATATAATTATGAAGAAGTTTAAATCTCCTCATTCGTTGCCGTCCTACAGGTTACAGAACCGGCCAGCAAATAGCCTGCCAAGGAGGTCATGATGGAACCCAGGATCGGTGTTTATGTCTGTCACTGCGGCAGCAATATCGCCGCAACCGTCGATGTCGAGAAGGTAGCCGAATATGCCAGAACTCTGCCGGCCGTCGTCGTATCCCGTGACTACAAGTTCATGTGCTCCGACCCGGGTCAGGACCTGATCAAAAAGGACATCAGGGAACTGGGCGTCAACCGCGTGGTGGTCGCCTCGTGTTCACCCCTGATGCACGAACCGACCTTCCGGCGCGCCGTGCAGGAGGCCGGGCTGAACCCCTACTATTTCCAGATGGCCAATGTCCGCGAGCATTGCTCGTGGGTGACGGAATCGCGCAAGGAGGCCACGGAAAAGGCCCGCGCCCTGGTCAGCGCAGCCGTGCGCCGTGTCTATTTCCATCAGCCGCTGGAGAGCAAGGAGGTACCGGTCCACCCCGATACGCTGGTAGTGGGCGGCGGCATCGCCGGCATCCAGGCCGCGCTGGAGATCGCCAACTCCGGCCACAAGGTCTGCCTAGTGGAGAGGGAACCAAGCATCGGCGGACATATGATGCAGCTTGATAAGACCTTCCCCACGCTGGATTGCTCGGCCTGCATCCTCACGCCCAAGATGAGCATGGTCGGCGCGCACCCCTCCATCGAGCTGCTGACCTACAGCGAGATCGATACCGTATCGGGCTATGTGGGAAACTTCCGCGTCAAAATACGTAAGAAGGCCCGCTACGTTGATGTCGACAGGTGCAACGGCTGCGGCACCTGCATTACCAAGTGTCCGGTCAAGGTGGACAGCGAGTTCGATGAGAAGCTGTCCAAGCGCAAGGCCATCTACGTCCCCTTCGCCCAGGCCGTCCCCAATGTGACTACGATCGACCGCGAGCACTGCACCTATTTCCTCAAGGGCAAGTGCCGCGCCTGCGAGAAGTTCTGCGAGCGCAACGCGATCAATTTCGAGCAGGAAGATGAGCTGATCGAGATACAGGTGGGCAACGTGATCCTGACCACGGGCTACAGGCTGTTCGACCCCTCGGCGATCAAGGAGTACGGCTACGGACGGCTGGACAACGTACTGACCAGCCTGGAGTTCGAGCGCATGGTCAACTCGGCCGGCCCTACATCCGGGCATATTTTATTGAAGAACGGCAAGGAGCCGGAGAGCATCGCCATCATCCACTGCGTGGGCAGCCGCGATGTGAAGTACCACGAGTATTGCTCGCGCGTCTGCTGCATGTACGGCATGAAGTTCGCCCATCTGCTATTGGAGCATGTGCAGGGTGCAAAGGTGTACGAGTTCTATATCGATATCCGCAGCCCGGGCAAGGGCTACGAGGAGTTCTATAACCGGGTGCAGCGTGAGGGGGCGGTCTTCTTCCGCGGCCGTCCCGGCGAGGTGACCGATGTGGCGTTGACGCCGGAGGAAAAAGGTAAGCTGATTGTCCAGTTCGAAGATACGCTGGTGGGCAAACAGCGCCGCCTGCCGGTCGACATGGTCGTGCTGTGCAGCGGCATCGAGCCGCAATCCGACTCCCAGGAGATGGCGCACAAGTTCAATATCTCCATCGGCAAGGAGAAGTTTTTCACGGAGAAGCACCCCAAGCTGGACCCGGTAGCCACCATGACGGACGGCGTCTTCATCGCCGGCTGCTGCCAGGGCCCGCGAGATATCCCCGATACTGTGGCGCAGGCCTCCGCCGCTGCGGCCAGGGTGCTGGCGTTGATCAATAAGGGCAAAGTGGAGATCGAGGCCGATACCGCCGTGGTCGATGAGGACAGGTGCTCGGGCTGCCGCGTCTGCAACCTGCTCTGCCCCTATAACGCTATCACCTACATAGAGAAGGACAAAGTCTCACGCATCAACGAGGCTCTGTGCAAGGGCTGCGGCACCTGCGTGGCGGGCTGCCCCAGCGGCGCCATCACACATCGCCATTTCACCAATGAGCAGATCGACGCCGAGCTCCAGGGCATACTGGCCTGACCAGATCCCATTGGGAAAGGAGATGAACATATGAGTGATATCCCGCACACCACATTTCTGGATGAGGTCGCAGCGCTGCCGGCCTGCGGCAAGATCAATGAATGCATCCAGTGCGGCGTCTGCAGCGGTTCGTGCAGCACGGCCACGCACTGGGAGTACCCGCCCCGCAAGGTGATCGCCATGGTCAGGGCGGGGATGAAGGATGAGCTGCTCAAGAGCAATTCTATCTGGTTCTGCGTCTCCTGCTACCTGTGCACGGCGCGCTGCCCGCGGGACATCAAGCCCGCCAATATCGTGCATGGACTGGAATCGATTGCCATTAAGGAAGGCTATAAACCGCCCACCACAACAACAACCATGTACAGGTCTTTCGCCCAATCCATCGTGGACCACGGCCGCGTCTACGAGTTCGGCTTCATGCTCAAATATTTCCTCAGGACCAATCCCTTCGCAGCGCTGAAGATGCTGCCCATGGCGATCCAGCTTTTCAGGCACGGCCGCATGCCGCTTGCGCCCAAGCAGGTGAAGGGCAAAGAAGAGCTAACCACCATCATCAACAAGATGGGCGAAGGAGGCGACAGGTGAAATACTATGCTTATTACCCCGGCTGCTCCATGGAGGCCACCGGCGCGCCGGTGGAGATGTCCATCCATGCCATCGCCAAACCGCTCGACATGCAGTTCATTGAACTGGAAGACTGGACCTGCTGCGGATCATCCCCCTATGCCGGCGTGGACAAGTTCAAGGCCATCGGCATCACAGCGCGCACACTGGCACAGGCTGAGAAGACCGGCCTGGACCTGGTCACGCCCTGCAGCTCCTGCTTCACCATATTGCACGAGACCAACGACCTGCTCAAGGAAGACCACAGGCTGGCCGACAGAGTGAGGGGCGCCCTGGCGGAGGTGGGGCTGGCTTACAACGGCACAGCAAGGGTCCGCCATGTGGTCGAGGTGCTGTACAACGACCTGGGACCCGATGCGATCGCTGCCAAGGTCGTTCGCCCGCTGACCGGTCTGAGGGTGGCCTGCTACCACGGCTGTCAGCAGGTGCGCCCGTCCTACGGCTTCGACGATCCGGAGTACCCGGACTGGCTGGACAAAATGGCGGCGGCGCTGGGCGCCTCACCCGTTAATTTCCCGCTCAAGGCGCGCTGCTGCGGCAGCTCGCTGGTTATCTCGGAGCCTGCTACGGCCGTGGAGTTGATCCACAAGTTGCTGGAGAATGCCTCTGAGAACGGGGCGCAGGCAATGATCACCACCACCTGCCCGCTCTGCCACCTGGCGCTGGACGGCTACCAGCACGCCGTTAACAGCAAATACAGGACAAAGTACAACCTGCCCGCCCTCGCCATCACGCAGGCCATAGCCTTTGCGCTTGGGCTGGACTTCAAAACCTCTGGCCTAAATGGTAATATTACTTCACCTAAAAAATTGCTGGAACCGTTTATGACCGCACAACCTGAACAGGCCAAGCCAGAAACAACCGCCGCATGAAGAGCATCGTCCTAGGCATCGGCAACCCGATCATCGGCGACGATGGGGTGGGCTTCCGCGTGATTGAAGCGCTGGAGGCTGACCCGCCTCCCGGCGACGTTACGCTGGCCGCCTGCGACGTATCCGGCCTGGCCATCCTCGACCTGATCATGGATTATGACAGGGCCGTGCTGGTCGACGCGATCCAGACCGTGAACGGGGCGCCGGGCGCCGTCTACCGGCTTGAAATGGCCGATTTCAATACCAGCAAGCACACCGTCTCACCACATGATATGGACCTGCCCAGCGCGCTCGACCTTGGTAAAAAGCTCAACCTCAAGGTACCGCAGGCCATCAGCATCGTGGCCATCGAGATACCCGACGCCTACGTGTTCAGCCACGACCTCACTCCCCCCGTGCAGGCCGCCGTTCCGGAAGCCGTCAAACAGGTAAGGGCGGTGTTGGCTGAAGGGTTATAAAGTTGGGCACGGTGTTGATGGCAAGCCAAAGGGGAGTGTTGATGCTGAACTGGTATTACAGGCTATGATCGATATTGAAAAACATGAAAAGGGAGAATGTTCTTCGATATTAAGCGGTGCAGCTGGCGAAGATATAGATTACCTGAATTTTCTTCGGAGAAAAACCGAGTATATAAAAAAGTGAGGGAAACCCTTTTCGGACTAACCCTAAAGCGTTTACCCTCGTCATGATGCCTTATTATTTTTTATTAACATTTTATCACCAGTCAAGTTTTATATGTTCTTTCCACCCTGACACTATAGTTTTGGTGAAACTACCCAACACTAACCATTGAGCCGCCCATGCCTGCACTCATCTCCGTAGCTGTCAACATTGTGCGCACGTTATGTAATTTGTATAATTGTATGTTAGTTTCGTACTAAAGGGCACGCCATGACAGCCAGGATTATTAAAGGGGCGGAAGTAGCCGCCGAGATACGCACCGAACTCAAGGCCAGGGTGGCCCGCCTGAATGAAAAAGGCAGGACGCCCTTCCTCTGCGTGGTGCTGGTCGGCGAGGACCCCGGCTCCGTTTCCTACGTCGCCGCCAAGGAGAAAGGCTCTGCGGAGGTTGGTGTGAAGGAGAAGACCTTCCGCCTGCCGGCCAATACACCCGAATCCGAGGTTATGTCGCTGGTGGATGACCTTAACCGGGCGCCCGAAGTTGACGGCATATTGGTGCAGGCCCCGCTCCCTAAACAGATCGACGCCGAGAAGATTCTCTTCTACATCTCGCCCGAAAAAGACGCCGACGGCTGGCACCCGGTCAACCTGGGGAAACTGATGCGGGGCGAGCCCTGCCCGCTGCCCTGCACTCCTCACGGCATCCAGCAGATGCTGGTGCGCAGCGGCTACGACCCGGCCGGCAAGCACGTGGTTATCTGCGGCCGCAGCAATATCGTAGGCCGCCCGCTGGCCAACCTGCTGATGCAGAAGAAGCCTGGCGCCAATGCCACCGTGACCGTGGTTCACACGGGCACGAAGGACATCCCCTACTACACCCGCCAGGCCGATATACTGGTGGCCGCCATGGGCAGCCCCCACTTCATCAAGGCCGACATGGTCAAGCCGGGTGCGGTAGTCATCGATGTCGGCTCCAACCGCGTGGAGGACAAATCAACTGAGAAGGGCTGGCGCTGGGCGGGAGACGTCGATTTCGAGGCGGTCAGGGAAAAGGCCGCAGCTATTACGCCTGTGCCGGGAGGGGTGGGACCTATGACCGTGACCATGCTGTTACAAAACACCATTGAGTCCGCCGAGCGCAAGGCGGACCTGCTGAAATAATCACCAATTTTGCGCCGGAGATAGTGATATGCCGTATGATCCTTTGGTAATGAGCGATTGGCAGATCGCCGAAGAAGCTGAAAAGAACATGCCCGAGCCACACGAGTGGCGCGAACGCCTCAACCTGGAAAAGGGCGAGATACTGCCCTACGGCAAGGTTGCCCGTCTCGACCACGCCAGGATTCTGCAGCGTCTGGCCAACAAGCCGGACGGTAAATATATTCAGGTCACCGGCATCACGCCCACGCCGCTGGGCGAGGGCAAGAGCACGACAACCTGCGGTCTGCTGGAAGGCATGGGTAAGCGCGGGCTAAATGTGGGCGGCTGCATCAGGCAACCCTCGTGCGGACCTACCATGAACATCAAGGGCACAGCTGCCGGCGGCGGCAATGCCCTGCTGATACCCATGACGGAGTTCTCCCTAGGGCTGACTGGCGATATCAACGACATCACCAACGCCCATAACCTGGCCATGGTAGCGCTCACCGCACGCATGCAGCATGAGCGCAACTACGATGACCGCAAGCTGCTGGCGCTCTCTAACATGAAACGCCTCGATATCGATCCCACCCGCGTTGAGATGGGCTGGGTGATGGACTTCTGCGCACAGTCCCTGCGCAATATCATCATCGGCATCGGTGGCAAAATGGACGGCTTCACCATGCAGTCCAAGTTCCAGATCGCGGTCAGCTCGGAGTTGATGGCTCTGCTGGCTATCGTCAAGGACATGGCTGACCTGCGCCACCGTATGGACAGGATCACTGTGGCCTATAATAAGCACGGCGACCGCGTCACCACCGGCGATCTGCAGGTGGGCGGCGCCATGACCGCACTGATGCGCAACACGCTAAATCCCACATTATGCTGTACAGCCGAGTATCAGCCGCTGATGGTGCACACGGGCCCCTTCGCTAACATCTCTCTGGGGCAATCCTCCATCATCGCCGACAAGATCGGCCTCAAAATCTTCGACTACCACGTTACGGAGAGCGGATTCGCTGCCGATATCGGTTTCGAAAAGTTCTGCAACGTCAAGTGCAGGCTGAGCGATCTCAAACCCAACTGCTCGGTGATCGTCGCCACAATCCGCGCTCTCAAAATGCATGGCGGCGGCCCCACCATCGTCCCCGGCCTGCGAATACCGGACGAGTATACTCGCGAGGACCTGGACCTGCTGGAAAAGGGCATACCTAATATGCTGCACCACATTAAAATTGTCCAGGAAGCCGGCGTCCGCCCGGTGGTCTGCATCAACGTCTTCCATACCGATACCAAAGAAGAGATCAATATGGTCAAAAGGGCGGCGGAGCAGGCCGGCGCACGCTGCGCTGTCTCACGCCACTGGGAGTTCGGCGGAGAAGGGGCGCTGGAGTTGGCCGACGTGGTAAAAGAAGCCTGCGACGAAGATAATGAATTCAAGTTCCTCTATCCGGCCGAGATGAAGATACGCGACAGGGTAGACAAAATCGCCCGCGAGATCTACGGCGCCGATGGCGCCATCTGGTCGCTGCACGCGGAGGCCAGGGCCAGGGCACTGGAGAACGATCCCGAGTACGACGATTACGCTACCATTATGGTCAAGACCCCTCTCAGCCTCAGCCATGACCCATCGCTCAAGGGGGTTCCCAAAGGCTGGGTGCTGCCCATCCAGGACGTGATGGTCTATTCCGGCGCACGCTTCCTCTGCTTCTTCGCCGGCGAGGTCAACCTGATGCCCGGCACCGGCTCCAACCCGGCCTTCCGCCGCATCGATATCGACCCCCACACCGGCAAGGTGCACGGAATATCCTAAATAGTAGAAGCGCTCCAGAGCAAAAACTCAGCCACCCGGTTTCAAATACTGGCTGAGATCGCTGCGTCAGGGCCCGTTATCCAGCAGAATAAAATCGCCGCCAATCTGGGCACTACTCCAAGACGTATTCCATCTTACTCCCACTCTATGGTGGAAGGAGGCTTGCTGGTTATATCATATACCACCCGGTTGACCCCGGGCACTTCATTCACTATGCGGTTCGAGATTGTCGCCAGCAGGTTGTAGGGCAGCCGCGCCCAGTCCGCCGTCATGGCGTCCAGGCTGGTCACCGCCCTCAACGCCACCAGGTAACCATAGGTGCGAAAATCACCCATCACACCCACGCTGTGTACGTCGGTCAGAATGGCGAAGGTCTGCCACATCTGTCGGTAAAGTTTGGCCTTCTTGATCTCGTTCATCACGATCCAATCTGCCCCCCTCAATATATCCAGCCTCTCACGCGTCACCTCGCCAATGATGCGAATAGCCAGCCCTGGACCAGGGAAGGGTTGGCGCCAAACCATCTCTTCGGGCAGACCCAGCTTTATCCCAACCTCGCGCACCTCATCCTTGAACAGGTAGCGCAACGGCTCGATCAGGGTAAGCCTCATTTTGGCCGGCAGGCCACCCACATTGTGGTGCGTCTTGATCTTGGCTGCAGCCCTGGTCTCAGAAGGGGCGCTCTCAATCACGTCCGGATAAAGAGTACCCTGTACCAGGAAATCGATCTTGCCAAGCTTCCCGGCCTCCTCCTCAAAAACCTCGATGAACTCCTCACCGATGCGCCGGCGCTTCAGCTCAGGATCGATCACGCCCTTGAGTTGCTTGAGGAAACGGTCGGTGGCGTCGACGTAGACCACGTTCATTTGCAGGTTCTTGCGGAAAGTATTCAGCGCCCGCTCGGCCTCGTCACGCCTGAGCAGACCGTTGTTGACGAAGATGCAGGTCAACTGGTCGCCGATGGCGGCATGCACCAGTTTGGCGGCCACGGCAGAGTCCACTCCACCGGAAAGGGCGCAGATGACCTTGCCCTTGCCCACCTGCTGCCTGATCGCTGTAATATTCTCGTTGATAAAATTGCCGGGCGTCCAGGCGCCGTGACAGTCACATACGCGATAAAGAAAGTTTTTGATGATGCTCTTGCCCTCGGGTGTATGCGCAACTTCGGGATGAAACTGCAGCCCGAAAATGTTGCTGCCGTTGGTGATGACGGCGTTAGGCGAGTTCTCGGTATAGGCCGATGATTTAAAGCCCGGCGGCAGGTCCGTGATATGGTCGCCGTGGCTCATCCAGACGGTAAGCGATTCCTCCAGCCCCTTGAATAGCTTAGAGTCCCTGTCGCTGACATTCAGCACAGCCTGACCGTATTCCCTCTTGTTGCCGGGAGCCACCACCCCTCCCAACTGGTGGGTGATCAGCTGCATGCCATAGCAAATTCCCAGCACAGGCAGCTTGCTCTCGTATATTTTGACCGGGGCCATGGGCGCATGTTTTTCATATACGCTGGCCGGTCCCCCCGACAGGATGAAGCCGCGCGGATGGATGGCCATAATCTTTTCCCAGGCTGTCTCATAGTGGAAAAGCTCGCAATATACGTTGCACTCCCTCACGCGACGTGCGATCAGGTGGCTGTACTGCGAACCGAAATCGATGATCGCCACAGCTTCCCTGATGGAGGGACGCTTGGCTTTGGGGGCAGCCTGTACGCCCTGTATCTCCTGGGCAATCTCCAGGTAAGTGGAGACTTCGATATCGTCGCTGGTGGCTACCCGGTGGCTGGGGAGCCTGCTCGTGTTTTTCCTGGCGTTTTTCATTTTATCAAGTATATCACAGGAAGGTGACCCCTCCTAATCTACGCCGTATTTAATTTATCAAGACGTTTAAGGTACAATTTTATTACAAATCCATGTTGAAAAAAGGTGCACCGGGCAGTCCGGATAGTAATTTCTCCCCTGTCCTCCGGGAACAGGCCATCCACGGCGCACAGGTAATTCGCTCGGGCGGAACCGTTGCTTTCCCCACCGACACCGTCTATGGACTGGGCGCCGACGTCTACCAGAATACTGCTGTCAGCAAGGTGTTTTCCGCCAAATCCAGGCCGCTCACTCTGCCCATTCCCGTTCTGATATCAGAACGGGAATCTGTGCGGGAACTGGTGGCAGATCTGCCGGCTGCAGCGATAATGCTTATGGATACGTTCTGGCCGGGCGGTCTCACCATTATTTTCAAATGTAAGCCATCCTTTAACAGCCTGGTGCTGGCCGGCAGCGACAGGATCGGTATCCGCCTGCCGGGACACGTCCTGACTCTCGAACTAATCAGACAGGCCGGCGCACCCATCACAGGCACCAGCGCCAACCTGCATGGAAGACCTGCATCACTGACCGCCGCAGAGGTAAGGTCGCAGATGGGAACCAGCGTGGACTTCATTATAGAAGGGGACGCCTGCCCGGGCGGCATAGAGTCGACTATCATTGATGTTACGGTAGCCCCACCGGTTGTAGTTCGGCAGGGCATAATACCGCTTGAAGACATTAACTCCACTCTCAAAACAGGAGGGAAATAATATGCGCATCGCCATTGGCAACGACCACCGCGGCAGCGAGCTCAAATTCAACATTGTGCGCTTCCTCGAATCAGAGGGGCATACTGCCTTGAATTTTGGTTGCGACAGTACTGAATCGGTGGATTACCCGGATTTCGCTGCGCTTGTGTCAAAATCTGTAACCGACAGGCAGGCCGAGATGGGCATACTGATCTGTGCCACAGGTATCGGCATGAGCATCACTGCCAACAAGCGCCGCGATATTCGCGCCGCCCTCTGCTGCACCCCTTTGATGGCGACACGCGCCCGCCAGCACAACAACGCCAACATACTCTGCTTGGGAGCGGACTCCCTCGACACAGCCACTGCCCTGGAGATAGTGCACAATTTCACAACTACGGATTTTGAGGGCGGCAGACACCAGCGCCGTCTGGATAAAATTGCAAAAATGGAGTGCAGTTCGCTTGACAATAAATAATTACCTGTGTTAGTTTACTGTAATCTCCTTCATTTCTTATCTGCGCTTTGCGGACAATCCGAAGGAAATATAATAAAAGGATATTTGTCTCATGAGAAGCAACAACATAAAACAGGGTATCGAGAGAGCGCCGCATAGATCCCTGCTTAGAGCCGTCGGCGTACACAGCAATGATTTCAGCAAGCCATTCATCGGCGTTGTTAACAGCTTCAATGAGATAGTACCGGGCCATCAGCATCTCGATATTATTGCCGATGCCGTCAAAGCAGGCGTGCTGGCCGCGGGCGGCAGACCCTTCGAATTCAATACCATCGGTGTCTGCGATGGCATCGCCATGAATCATCCGGGCATGAAATACAGCCTGCCCAGTCGCGAGTTGATAGCTGACTCGGTAGAGATCATGGCCGAAGCCCACCAGTTCGATGCGCTGGTCTTCGTTACCAACTGCGATAAGATCGTCCCAGGCATGTTGATGGCTGCCGTCCGGCTTAATATCCCGTCCATCTTCATTAGCGGCGGCCCCATGCTGGCCGGCAGGCTGAATAAAGGCGGCCAGTGTCAGAGTGTCGACCTCATCTCCGTTTTTACGGCCGTTGGCAATGTTACCCAGGGAACCATGACAGAAGCGGAACTTGAAGAAATTGAGATTGCGGCCTGCCCTGGCTGCGGCAGTTGCTCGGGCATGTTTACCGCCAATACCATGAACTGCCTGTGCGAAGCATTGGGCATAGCATTGCCAGGTAATGGAACTATTCCTGCAGTAGATTCGCGCAGGATACATCTGGCCAAACAGGCGGGCGAGCAAATCATCGCCATCCTGAAAAAAGACCTGCGCCCCAGAGATATCATCACAAAAACATCCGTGGCCAATGCCTTCCATGTAGATATGGCGCTGGGCGGCAGCACCAACACTGTGCTGCACCTGCCGGCAGTGGCCCATGAGGCCGGCTTCAAATTCCCACTCGAGCTGATCAACGAAATCAGCGACCGGACGCCGCACCTGTGCAAGCTCAGCCCGGCCAGCTCATTGCACATCGAAGACCTCGATCTGGCTGGCGGAATTCCAGCTGTTATGCACGAGCTATCTGAATTACTGGACGGTACAGCCAAATCGGTCACCCTCAAGCCCATCTCCACCACCTATAGTAAAGTCAGGGTGAGGGATAATACGGTTATAAAGCCATTTAAAAAGCCCTATATTAAGACAGGCGGTTTGACCATCCTGTTCGGCAACCTGGCCCCGGGCGGCGCGGTGGTTAAGTCAGGGGCTGTATCCAGCGAGATGATGACGCACCAGGGACCGGCCCGTGTGTTTGAAAACGAGGAAGACGCCACCAAAGGCATTCTGGCTGGCGAGATCAAGAAGGGTGATGTTGTCGTAATCAGGTATGAAGGGCCGCGCGGCGGCCCCGGTATGAGGGAGATGCTTACTCCTACATCGCTGATTACCGGTATGGGCATGGACGACAAGGTGGCGTTGATCACCGACGGGCGCTTCTCCGGCGGCACGAAGGGAGCGGCCATCGGCCACGTCGTGCCCGAAGCTGCAGACAGGGGACCGATTGCCGCCATTCGCAATGGCGATATAATTAATATAGATATTCCCGCGCACAAACTCGAGGTCAAATTAAGCGAGACCGAGATCAAGGCCAGGCTGAAAAAACTGCCGCCTTTCCAGTCCCCCATTCAGAAGGGCTACCTGAAGCGGTATGTTGAAAAGGTAGGGCCTGCCAGCGAGGGTGCTGTATTCGAAGATTAGGAGCATGCTTGACATATGATGAAAACCGGCGCTGAAATACTGTGTGAATGTTTGATAAAAGAAGGTGTGGAAGTCATCTTCGGCTACCCCGGCGGCGCGTTGCTGCCCCTCTATGATACCCTGCCCAAATACCCCGAGTTGCGCCATATCCTGGTCAGGCATGAGCAGGGCGCAGCGCATGCGGCCGACGCCTACGCCAGGGTCACAGGCAAACTGGGCGTCTGCCTGGCTACCTCCGGCCCGGGCGCGACCAACCTGGTGACCGGCATAGCCAATGCCTACCTCGATTCTGTGCCTGTCCTGGCCATGACGGGACAGGTCAATACCTATTTCATCGGCAAGGACGCCTTCCAGGAGATCGATATAACGGGCATCACGGTCCCCATCACCAAATACAACCAACTCGTGCTGGATACAGGTGACATGGCCGATGCGGTGCGCGAAGCCTGCCACGTTGCTCAGACAGGCCGTCCCGGCCCCGTGCTGTTGGACCTGCCCAAGGACGTTCTGCAGAACAAGACCGAGTTTATTTTCCCGGAAAAGCTGGACCTGCCTGGCTACAAGCCGAAGCTATTCGGGCATCCCGCACAGATCAAGAAAGCGGCTGAACTGATCAATTCCGCCGAAAAGCCCGTTATCATCGCCGGCCGCGGCGTGAACGTGTCACGCGCCTTCGACGAGCTGAGGGAACTGGCTGAAAACTCCCAGATACCAGTGGTCACCACCTTCCTTGGCATCGGCTGTTTTCCTGAATCACACATTCTTAGCTATGGCTGGCTGGGCATGCACGGCATGGGCTATGCCAACAAGGCAGTACACAGCAGTGACCTTATCATTGCCATCGGTATGAGATTCGACGACAGGGCGACCGGAGGCACCAGCACCTTTGCCCCCAATGCCCGCATCATTCATATTGATATCGATGCCGCTGAGATCGGCAAGAACCTGCCTGCCGACGTTCCCATCGTGGGAGACGTGAAGAATATTTTGCAGGTGCTCAACAAGCAACTCAACAAGCGTGAGCACATCATCTGGCTGTCACAGCTCGATGAATGGCGGTCCATGCATCCTGCCACCGAGATCAGGGAACATGAGAACGTTCTGCCCCAGTACATCATCCGCCAGATATACGAAGTTACTAAAGGCGATGCCATCATATGCACCGACGTCGGCCAACACCAGATGTGGGCCGGGCAGTATTTCTACTACGACAAACCCAACAGCTTCGTTTCCTCCGGCGGCCTAGGCACCATGGGTTTCGGCCTGCCGGCAGCCATCGGCGCCAAGGTCGGGCGGCCCAACGAGACCGTCTGGTGCCTGTGCGGCGACGGCGGCTTCCAGATGACGGTACAGGAGCTGGCCACCATGGTACAGGAAAACCTCAATATCAAGATCGCCGTATTCAATAACGGCTGGCTGGGGATGGTGCGCCAGTGGCAGGAGCTCATCTACAGCAAACGCTACTCCGCTACGGCCTTATACAACCCCGATTTCGTCAAGATCGCCGAGGCCTATGGTATTCAAGCCATGCGTGTAACCAGGAAGTTGGACGTGAGCCACGCCATCCAGAGGGCCATGGAGCACGACGGCCCCTTTTTGATCGAGTTCGTGGTCGAGCCGGAAGAGAACGTTTACCCGTTCGTCCCCCCGGGAAAGATTATCGTCGAGTTCCTCGAGGAGCCCAGCCCGGCAACGATCAGGAAGAAATAGGCAGTATCTGATTTCATTGAGGAGATGTCCAATTGAACAGAAAACATATTCTTATAGCGCTTGTACAGGACCGCCCCGGCGTGCTCAACCGCGTGGCCAGCACGTTAAGGAGACGTAATTTCAATATCAACAGTATCGCCGTCGGCAGCATCGAGGTACCTAACCTGTCCCGCATGACCATTGTCGTGGAAGGCGATGACGCCAGGGTGGAACAGGCCCGCAAACAGCTTGACAGGATCGTTGAAGTTATACGCATCACCGATATCACTCACGAGAACCCCGTGGCGCGCGAGATGGCCATGATCAAGGTCAAGGCCACACCGCAGACGCGCAGCGAGATCATCCAGATCGTCGATATCTTCAGATCGAACATCGTGGATGTGTCGCCTGATTCGCTGATCATCGTCGTAACTGGCGACCAGGAGAAAGTCGATACGCTGGTTGAACTGTTACGCGGGTTCGGCATCCGCGAGTTATCCAGGACCGGCACCATTGCGCTGCCCCGTGGGGGGGCAGGACCGTTGACTATTGAAGAAAACAGACCTCTCAGGCATGTCGTGGAACACGTTGCGCCTGAGGAAGAGACATTACCCAACTGGTAATCTCTCCGCAAAGCCCGGTCAGGATCAACTAGCGCAATTTCAGGAGGCCAACCATGGTAAAGGTATATAATGTAATAAACGCCAGTACGGCTGTTGTAATGAATACTATTGCAAGCATCATCAATTTGGGCGGACGCGGGCGCTGCTACGCCCTCGACTTGTGCGCTATCCCGGGCTGGCTCTTATAACCCTCCTTACATCCCGCTGCCAAAATCTATTTACAGGGAATTAATATAATGAAAGATGAACGTGTTTTTATTTTTGATACCACACTGAGAGACGGCGAGCAGGCCGCAGGCACCAGCCTTAACGTACGTGAAAAGCTGGATATCGCCCGCCAGCTCGAAAGCCTCGGCGTTGATATTATCGAGGCCGGTTTCCCCATTGCTTCACAGGGCGATTTCGACGCCGTCAAGCTCATTGCCAATGAGCTTAAAAAGTCCACGGTCTGCGCGCTCAGCCATGCCAGCGATGAGGCCATCGACCGAGCATGGGAGGCTATTAAACATGCTAAAAAGGGCAGGATCCACATCTTCCTTTCCACCTCCAGCGTGCATCTCGAGCACCAGCTCAAAAAGAGCCAGGACGATGTTCTCAGGCTGGCGGTCAAATCTGTTTCACGCGCCAAAAAGCTGTGCGACGATATCGAGTTTTCCCCCATGGACGCCACCCGGACCGATCCCGGCTTCCTGTACAGGATAGTTGAAGCCGTGATTGCTGCCGGAGCCACCACGGTCAATATACCCGATACCGTTGGCTATACCATACCTTCCGAGTACGGTAAGCTGATTGAAAGCATCTTCAAGAACGTGCCCAATATCTCCCAAGCTATGATCAGCGTACACTGCCACAATGACCTCGGCATGGCCGTGGCGAACAGCCTGGAAGCCGTGCTCAAAGGAGCGCGCCAGGTTGAATGCACCGTCAACGGCATCGGCGAACGAGCCGGCAATGCAGCCCTGGAAGAGCTTGTTATGGCGCTTAAAACTCGCGCTGACCAGTATCATTTATATACCGGAATCAATGCGGATCAGATTTTCAAGACGAGCAGAATGGTCAGCGAGCTGACCGGCTTCGTGGTGCCCCAGAACAAGGCCATCGTCGGAGCCAACGCCTTCCGCCATCAGTCAGGCATCCATCAGGACGGTGTGATCAAGAAGGCCAATACCTATGAGATCATGGACCCCAAATCCATCGGCGTGCCTTCCAGCGCGCTGGTGCTGGGCAAGCTCAGCGGGCGGCACGCCTTCAAGGAAAGGCTGCTCGAAATGGGTTATGAGCTGGATGATACGGCCCTACACCGTGCCTTCGTTGCATTTAAAGAACTGGCCGATAAGAAAAGGGACATCACCGACCGTGATATCCAGTCCCTCGTTAGCGAAGAGATGCGCACCGCCACCGAGATCTATCACCTCGACCACGTCGAAGTATCCTGCGGCAACCACAGCATGCCCACCGCCACGGTTCGTTTGATCGGCCCCAATAAAGAAGTGCTGGCCGATGCCTCTCTCGGAACAGGCCCGGTCGACGCCGTCTACAAGGCCATCAACCGTCTCGTCCGCGTGCCCAACGTGCTGACCGAGTTTACAGTCAACTCAGTCACCGAAGGCATCGATGCCCTGGGCGAGGTGCTGATACGTATAGAGAGCGACGGCGTTACTTATTCCGGCCGCGGTTCCGACACCGATATCATCGTAGCCAGCGCCAAGGCCTATATGAACGCGCTCAACCGTCTGCTGGTGGCCAAGAAGGTTAGGCGAGGCGGCAAGAAATGAGCCCCGAGCTTGAGACCGGACTGAGTCTGCTCCTGGCTGCAGTGCTGGGCGCTGCCATAGGCTTTGAGGTGTGGCAGCAGCCATAGTGACTGTGCTCGTGCTTCTCATACCCCGCGCCAAGTGCTAATTAAAGATAAAGGAGATATGCAGTGACACTTGCAGAGAAGATACTCGCAGCGCACTCGGGCAAAACCAGGGTCAGTCCCGGTGAATTCATCAGCGTTAAGACGGATCTGGTCCTTTCCAACGATATCACCGCGCCCATTGCCATCAATGAGTTCTACAGGCTGGGCGTTGATAAGGTTTTCGATCCTAAAAAGATTGTCATGGTCCCCGACCATTTCTGCCCCAACAAGGACATCCACTCTGCACATCAGGCCAAGATCATGCGTGAGTTCGCGCTAAGCCACAAGATTAACTACTTTGAAGTAGGTCAGATGGGGATCGAGCATGTTATCCTGCCGGAAAAGGGTCTGGTGCTGCCCGGTGATGTAGTAGTCGGGGCAGACTCACACACTTGCACCTACGGCGCTCTAGGCGCTTTCGCCACCGGCATGGGTTCCACCGATATTGCTATTGCCATGGCCACCGGCGAAATCTGGATGAAGGTGCCGCCTTCGATCATGTTCATCTTTCACAACAAGGCCGGAAGGTGGGTCGGCGGCAAGGACTTAATCCTTTACCTGATCGGCAAAATAGGTGTGGACGGCGCTCTCTACGCATCGATGGAATTCCATGGAGAGGCCATCGATGC
>DKFA01000056.1 GCA_002452695.1 Dehalococcoidia bacterium UBA6808 | reverse complement strand
AACATTGCTTCCATAGACGGCTTCAAACCTGAGAAGGGTGTGAGCGTGTACTCTGTATCCAAGACAGGTTGCCGCGGCGTTACCTGGGCCTTTGCCAGCGAACTGGCGCCCTACAACATACAGGTCAACACCATCGCACCCGGTCCTATCGATACCAAGATGATGCAGTCCCACTGGGCGCAGCTCAGTCCTGAAGAGGCGGAAAAACAGAGGAAAGAGCTCAACCAGGTGCTACCTATGCATCGCATGGGCCAGCCGGATGAGATCGCAGGAGCGGCCATTTACCTGGCATCGGATGCTTCCAGCTACACCACTGGCACAGAGATAGTTATCGATGGCGGTGTGCTGCTGATGGGTCTGCAAGCAATACACGATTAGATAATTGCTCCGATAAAGTGTTAGCCCCGGTTATTTGACCGGGGCTGATATTTTGGGTTGATGCAGGGTTTTTCATGTGGATAATTAGTAAAAACGGGTTGAAGGAGGTATTAAATCATGTATGAGCTTATCTTCGATCGGGAAAAATGCGCCAGATGTAAATCGATTCCCTGCATGACAAAGTGCCAGTATATTAAACTGGATACAGTAACAGCAAAAAAAGAGTGGCAGAAGGTGCTTGATGGGGAAGACTCCTTTATACTCGAGGCCTGCACTACCTGCTATGCCTGCAATGAGTATTGTCCCCATGGAAATAATCCTTTTTATATGATTGTTGACCGGCAGGAGAAAAAAGGTATACTGCCGTCGCCTCGTCCCATCATTACCATGTGGGTCAACCAGTGTGAGCCGGTCGGAAAATTCACTGTTGGATTATTGCAGGAAAAAGCGCTATCTTACTGTTTCCTAGCGCATTTTAATGTTCTGGCACATGGCAAGCTGTTTGAGGACCTTGAGTATTCGGCGGTTTACGGACAGGAGTTTTTCTGCAATGCTGTTTACCTGCATTATGCTAAAACGTCATTGATCAAAGAGAGATTGCCCAAAATCATCGAGAATATCAGGAAGCAGGGCATCAAGGAACTGGTTTGCCTGCATGATGAATGCTATGCCACATATACATCACTGGCGCCTGCTTATGGGATCGAGGTGCCTTTCCATCCGATACATTATTACGACTATCTGATAGAAAAGTTGAAAGCGCTCAAGGACAAGGTTAAACCTCTTGGATTAAAGGTGGCTTACCAGCGCAATTGCTCGACACGGCTTATTCCTGAAGTTGATAAAAGCCTGGATGAGCTGTTCAATCTGATCGGAGTAGAGAGAGCCGTGCGTAAATACGACAGGAAGAATGCCCTATGCTGTGCTGAGATTATCCGGATGGCCAAGGGGCCGGAACTGGCAGATGAGCTACAGAAAAAAAATCTGGATGATATGCAGTCTGTTAAACCTGATTACGTCGTATTTAATTGTCCAGCTTGCTGGGATTCGCTGGCCACGAAGGTAGCTGAACGAGGCATGAAACCGATTCATGTTATTGACCTTTGCAGATTGGCGGTGGGTGAGGAGCAGAGCCTGAATCTGGAAAAAATGGAAGCTGAGGTGTAGTGTAATGATTGACATATACAACGAGTTGACCAGTATTGTAGATAAGGATTTTGTTTCAAATAAACCTGAAGAGCTATATATATACGGTCGCGACCCCGGGTTGATGCCGGCGCACGAACCCGAATATGTGGTGATGCCTTCCACGGTTGAAGAAGTGCAGGCCATCGTCAGGCTGGCTAACCGGGAAAAGATAGCCATCGTGCCTAAAGGCGGCGGGCTTTCTCTGACCGGTCTTGTTATACCGCAAAAGGGCGGTATTCTGCTGGATATGAAGAAGATGGACAGAATTATTGAGATCAACGAGAAGGGCAGTTATGCGCTGATCGAGGGCGGCACAACACACGGCGCTCTGAAAAGCCACCTGCTCAAGAACTACCCCCATTTACGCCACAGCATACCTGACTCTCCTCCGATCGCAACAGTGGTTGCTAATGCTGTAATACACGGCCAGGGTAGGCTGACGCAGCAGCGCGGCTTTAATTCGGATATGGTCTGCGGACTGGAAGTAGTATTGCCTACGGGCGAGGTCTGCAAGATCGGGACCAGCGCCGTATCTGATTACTGGTTTTCCAAGGGAGCTCCTCTGCCTGACCTGAGCAGTCTTTTTTTTGGATGGTGCGGGACAACCGGGATCATAACCAAAATGGCAGTAAAGTTGTATCCGTGTAAAAAACTGCGTGACGTCATGCTTTTCCTGACTGACCGGGCAGAGCTTGTTCCTGACATAATGTTAAAGCTGGGCCGTACAGAGATGATTGAAGACCTGGTTGTAACAGCGCAGCCTATACCTCTCAGGTATGCGGGCAACTACTATATATTGTTCTATATTACGGGTGACAGCGAAGAAGAGTTGGAGTATAAACGCAAATATTGCTGGCATACACTCTGGGAATATTTCGAGAAAAGGGACGGCGGATTTGTCAGTCTGGTTCCGGAAATGAAAGCCCCACTGCTGTCCATGCCTTCAAAGGATACTACACGCTTTGCGGACGTAAGCAAGGGCGGCGGTTTTGAGTACAGCGGTCCGATAGCTCCCATTGAAAAATATGCTGTTTATGTCAAAAAACTTGAGGAGCTGGCTGTTAAATATAACCTATACTATTCTTCTGCTGCCCGTATGATCGACGGCGGCCACAGTATGATGTTTTCCTTCTCTTATACATTCAACCGAGCCGACGCCCAAACAATGAAGCGGGCCAAACAAGCCCTGGATGAGGCTGCTGAGTATGCTCTTGATAACGGTGGCGTGATGTGGAAACCCAACCTGGATGAACAAAAAATAACGATAAGGAAAATGGATCCAAATACTCTGGAGTTGATGACGCGGATCAAAAAACTTTTGGATCCCAACGGTATAATGAACCCTGGCAACTGGGAGGTATTGTGATGAAACGCTATCAGTCACAGATACACAGGTGCTTTCGTTGCGGATACTGTAAATTTCCTACCGATTATTCAGCCTATAATTGTCCTGCCTACAGCAGGTTTCGCTTCGATACCTATTCCACAGGCGGGCGTCTATGGCTGATCTATGCATGGCTCAAGGGTGAGGTGCCCTGGTCTGAGCACCTGGCTGAGATATTATACACCTGTACTACTTGTAAGAATTGTGTGGAACAATGCCCGATGAAGTTTGCTCCTGAGATAGTGGACTGGATCATTGAGGCACGCAGTGATATGGTTGAACAGGGCAAGATTCCGGCCAGGGTCAAGCGTTTCCTTGAATCGGTGTATAATTATGGTAATCCGCTTAAGAAAACTGCAGCCGAACGTTTGCCTTGGACAAAGGGGCTGAAAAAGTACAAGGAAGGCACACAATATCTGCTGTTCCTGGGCTGTCTAGCCTCATATGAAGAGGCGACGAGGGAGATGGTCGAAAACTGTGTCAAGGCGCTGGATGAAGCTGGGGTATCATACGGTACGCTGGGCGATGATGAGACCTGTTGCGGCAATGAAGTTTATGCTATGGGAGAGATGGAGCTGTCAAAGCAACTGGCTGAGAAGAATATAAGCAAATTCAAAGAGCTTGGCGTTAAAAGCGTGATCACACTTTGTCCGCACGGCTATAACATCATGAAAAACCAGTACCAGAATATGGGCTATCCGTTCGAGGTACTACACTACTCACAGGTATTGGCCAAACATGCCGATGAGATCGCCAGAAAAGTAGAAGGTGAAGTAAAGGGTAAGAAGGTGACCTACCATGACCCATGCTATCTCGGGCGGCATAATAAGTTATATGAAACACCGCGCAAGGCCATAGCGGCGCATAATGGTTTTGAATTGGTGGAGATGCCACGCAACAGGCGTGATGCTTTTTGCTGTGGAGGGGGTAGCGGCAATTTCATCAATGACTATCTGGCGGGAAGCAAGGACAGTCCTGCCCGTATCAGGGTCAGAGAGGCGGCTGAGACGGGCGCCGGTATATTGGCGGTGGCCTGCCCCGGCTGCCTGATCATGTTGAAAGAGGCAGTAAAGACCGAGAACCTTGAAGATAGGTTGCAGGTCATGGATCTCGCCACGGTCATAGCCAAATCAAAATAGGTTTGCGGTCATAAACACAACATTCTGGTGATTGGTGTTTAGCAGGCAATAGTATTATCATACCTGCAGCCCATATATGCAGGATATAAAATACCTTTTCGAGCCTAGGTCGGTTGCAATCATAGGGGCTACGTCAAATCCGCGTAAACTTGGCTATTTGGTCGTACATAATATATTGACCAGCGGCTATAAGGGTAGGGTCTACCCGGTTAATCCTAAAGGCGGAGAGATACTGGGGATCAGGGCACTCAAGAGCCTGGCTGAAGCTGGGGAAGGCGTGGACCTGGCAGTTATCGTGATACCGGCCAATCTGGTCTTTGAAGCCGTCAAGGATTGTGCCGATAACCACGTGAAATTCGCCGCCATCATTACCTCGGGTTTCTCCGAGCTGGGCAATGCGGCTGAAGAACACAGGATTGTTAGATATGCGTCCGAGCATAACATGCGGGTGGTCGGCCCAAATATCATCGGCATTTTTTCTTCAGCGGCCAGCCTGAACGCAACGTTTGGACCCAGCGGGATGCAAAACGGCAGTGTGGCATTGCTGTCTCAAAGCGGCGCGCTGGCCGTGGCCATTGTCGGCAAGACCATTGTGGAGAATGTCGGATTGTCATAAATCATATCCCTGGGCAACAAGGCCGATATCGATGAGACCGACTTGCTGCCCTATCTGGCGACCAGCAACCAGAACAAGGTCATAATGATGTATATGGAAGGTGTTACCAATGGTGAGAAGCTGGTTGCAGAACTGAAGAAAGTCACCAGGCGTAAACCGGTTGTTGTACTTAAATGGTGAAAACAACATTATCATTACCAATGGCGGCGGCCTGGGAGTGCTGACGGCGGACGCCTGCGAGAAATATGGCGTGAACCTGTATGATAATTTGACAGACTTGAAGGCGACTTTTTCAACGGTAGTGCCCGAGTTCGGGTCTGTCAAGAACTCGATCGACCTGACGGGACAGGCCAGGGTGGAGGACTATTCCCGTGCGATCGAAGCAGCGCTATCCAATGAGAATATTCATTCGATACTCTGCCTTGGTTGCGAATCTGGTGTCTTTGATGCGGAGGCCTTTGCCAGGTACGCCGGAGAGCAATTCAAGCAGGGCAAATATAATAAACCGCTATTTTTCACCTTGGTCGGCGGGCCGCTGATCGAGAAGAGCGTGAGTACCCTGCAGACGATAGGCGTTCCGATATTTAACGAAGTGGATGTTGCTACTGCCTGCTTGGGGGCCGTTTATTGTAACTACAGACAGAAAAGAACATCGTTTGACGCCATTGACGATGTTGTTATTGACGAACAGGCAATACGGCAGGTGCTGAACGGAGTCAGGAAAAATGGGCGCAGGTTCCTGCTGGCCCAGGAAGGCCAGGCTATATTGAGGGCCATTGGCATACCCGGTCCGGCCAGTGGCATTGCTCATACACTGGACGAAGCGGTCGCCTATGCAGAAAAGATCGGCTACCCGGTGGTTATGAAGATCGTATCACGTGACATACTGCATAAGAGCGATGCAGGGGGCGTGGCCCTGGATATCGATGACAGGAAAGAGGCTGCCGATGCTTACGAGGCCATCCTGCAGAATTGCAGGCGGTATAAACCGGATGCCATCATCGACGGTATCGAAGTATCGGAGCAGATCAGGCTGGGCGTTGAAACAATCGTTGGAGCTCGGCGCGACCTCTCCTTCGGCCCCATAGTCATGTTCGGTCTCGGTGGCATCTATGTCGAGGTTATGAAAGATATAGCTTTCCGTGCCTTCCCGCTGGGCGTGGATGAAGCTGTCAAGATGATCGGTACAATCAAGACCTACGCCATGCTGCTGGGTGTACGCGGCGAGCAGCGCAAGGATATCGATGCGCTGGCCCTGGCCATTTTGAAGGTCGGCACGATGTTAAAAAAGTTCGAAGAGATCACCGACATCGAGATTAATCCGCTGGTGGCCTATGATCACAGCGAGGGTGTAAAGGCGGTGGACGTGCGTATACTACTTTCCAACCAGGAGGCAAAGCGATGAAGAAAATAATCGTCGGTTCGATGGACGGGGATGCGGGCAAAACCAGCCTGATCATAGGCATGGACCGCGCCTCGGGCAAACCGTTCGCTTACATGAAACCTCTGGGCGACAGGCTGGTCTACCGTAAAAAAGGGTGTGGGACTATGACGCCGCCTTGTTGAACAACGTTTTCAAACTGGGGTAGGATCCCGAGAATATCACCGTGGGGTTCGAACATCTCAAGCTCAGGTTCAGGTATGATCAAGTCGGCGCCAGAGATAAAGTGACTGCTATGGCACAGCAAATCTCGGAAGGCAAGGAACTGCTTTTTGTGGAAGGCGGCAAGGATATAGAATATGGCTTGTCCTTTTTCCTCAATGTTTTGTCAGTGGCGGAATACTTGGGCGGCAGGCTTGTGATACTGGTGGGAGGAGATGATAACTACATTGTAGATAATGTCATCTTCATCAAGAAGTACCTTTCTTTCTCAGGGATCGACTTCTGCGGGGTGATCATCAATAAGGTGCATAACGTGGAGGATTTCAGTACGGTCTATCTGCCCATGCTGGAGAAATCGGGCGTCAGCGTGCTGGGCGTGATACCTTACGTTGAGCAGCTCACATTTTTCTCCATGGATTACCTGGCACAGTACCTGCTGGCCAGGGTTGTGGCCGGCGAGAATCAACTGACACGGCGTATCAACCATATCTACGTGGGCGCCGCCTCCGTGGATTCGGTCTATTGTGACCCGCTTTTTCACATGGAGAACAAGCTGGTGATAACCAGCGGCGACCGTTCGGATATGCTGCTGGCATCCTTTGAGGACCCCGGTACGAGCGCAGTGGTTCTGACCAACAACATCCTGCCGCCGCCCAATTTATTGGCCAAAGCTGAGGAGAAAAAGATACCTGTTCTGTTGGTGCCCAAGGGCGTCTACGAGATAGCCAGGCAGATAGAAGCGCTGACGCCATTGGTCACGGTCGACAATGAAGCTGAAATTGACCTGATGGAGAAGCTAGTCAGGGAGAACATCAATCTTCAAGCGTTGTTGGGTGAATAGAAACTTTAATTTAAGCAGAGAGATCGCTTATGGCGAGTGGCACTCAGAGCCATCCCTGTGACCTCGTATAATGTTTTGCGTCTAACGGTTTGAAGATTGTATGGACTCTGTAAAAAGGAGGGTTGCTCAATGTTCGATGTCTCCCAATTTTTATTAAAGGGAAAAACTGACATAGTCACGGAAGGCGGTCGCGTGTTGGGCAGGGTAATTGCCAGGGGTTATGCAAGGGTTGAGGTATAAAAGCCCTCCTGGTTCTTTTGGCACTTTGCAACCTAAAGTATTAGAATATATCGCTTGTAAGCGGCCCAAGCAGTCATTTGCAGGGCGCTTTGTGTATGATCTGAATAGGGAGATAGATATGTCAGCAGAAGACAAATCCCAGAAACTTGAAATAATGAGGCATTCAGCCAGCCATATTATGGCTGAGGCAGTCAAGTCGATCTTTCCCGATGCCAAATTCGGCATCGGTCCGGCCATTGAAGATGGATTTTACTACGATTTTGAGTTGCCGCGCCCGCTGACGCTTGATGACCTGCCAGTGATTGAATCCAGGATGCAGGAGATCGTGGCCGCCGATAAGCCTTTCGTGCGTGAGGAAGTCACCAGCAAGGAAGCGCTCAAACGCTTCGTCGGCCAGCCCTACAAGCTGGAATTGATCAAAGA
>DKFA01000082.1 GCA_002452695.1 Dehalococcoidia bacterium UBA6808 | reverse complement strand
GTGATCTTTACGGTGCTGTCGTCGACTACTTCGATGCCGCTAATGGATCTGGCTTTGCCCGACGCCACATCCAGCGCCCCGACGATATCGCCCAGATAGGTTGGCGCGGTCCTTGATCCGGTGGCAGGGTAGCAGGCCCGTTCCAGGGAATATTTGACATCGGAGGCATTGAGCAGCCTGCCGTCATGATATTTCACATCTTTACGCAGATGGAAGGTATAGGTCCTGCCGTCGGCGCTGACCTCCCAGCGCTCGGCGATATCGCCCACCGGTTTAAGTTCTGCATCGAATTTGATCAGCCCGCTGAAGATCTGCATGACATACTGGTGTGAGGTCATCTCGCTGGAGATGGCCGGGTCGAGCGTCAGCGGCCCGCTATCCCAAAGGTCGAGCGTTCCTCTGCCTGTATCGAAGCTGTCGCTGCCTGTTCTCAGCGCTGAGCAGCCCACCAGTATCGAGGCCAGCAGCAGGATGGCCGGTATCAAAGCGAAGTATTTTAAAACAGGATATTTCATCATGTTCAGTCCTTATATGAGATTTCTTGATTTCAGGCTGGTATAACCCCGGTCGCTGACGATGATGTGATCGAGCACCGGAATACCCAGCAGGTCGCCGGCTTCCGCCAGCCTTTTAGTCAGGCTGATATCCTCGGCTGATGGCTCAAGGTCGCCTGAGGGATGGTTATGGACGAAGATGACCGAAGCGGCCAGGGATGATATGGCGTCTTTGAAAACCTCGCGCGGGTGAACAATGCTGCTGTCCAGGTTCCCCACCGAGACCTGCTTTTTAGTGCAGACGCGGTTGCGCGTATCCAGGCAGAGGATGTAGAAGTGTTCCTTCTTTTTACCCTTGAGCTTTTCCTGCACCGATTTGCAGGCCTGTTCCGGCGTCTGTATCGGGTTTTCCCTGCTGAGGTAGTCAGGGTCGTCCACTCTGCGGCCCAGTTCAAAGGCTGCCTTGATCTGCGTGGCTTTGGCTGTGCCGATACCTTTGATCGAGGCCAGTTCCTCGATGGAGGCGCGGGCGACATTCTGCAGATTGCCGAACTGCGAGAGCAGCTTCTGGGCTGTCAGCAGCACAGATTCGCCCTGCGTGCCGCTGCGAATCAGAACGGCGATCAACTCAGCCGTGGAAAGGGCTTCGGCGCCATACTTCTGCATGCGCTCGCGCGGCCTCTCGGCGCGCGGCAAATCGTGAATGGTGAATGATTTATCCAACCCGGTTAAATTCCTCCGCAGTTAAGGGCCGGTGCAGGCTGTAACAGCGAAAGGACTATCGAATTTTCAGCGCCGGCCCTGGCATTTTCTTTTTCTTTGAGCGATAGCATATATTTTTTCCAGGCTTCATCGAGCCCGTTGGTATCCACACCATAGACTTTTTGCAGCGACTCATCTATGGTGTGTCCGTAGTTGAAATAGACCAGCATCTCGTGCATCTTGCTGTTGCCGTATGTATCCAGCAAGTATTCGATCACGCTCTGGCTCTGGGCATAGGCGTAGGCTGTCTCTTCCGGATCGGCCGGGAAGGGGCCGGAAAGTGATCTGAGCGTGGCTATACTTTTATCTTCGATGGCCTTGATCAGGGCGTTCCTGGCGCCCCTGGTCTGCCTGCCCTCGGCGTGCATGGCGAGGCCTTCATCCAGCCACATCGGCAGGAAAGCGCTGTAAGGGCTGGTCAGGAACTGGTGGGTAACCTCGTGCCCGAGCTCGTGTGCTATCGCTTTCTTGCCCCATTCGAGGTTGCTGGTGGAAATGCCGATGGAGATCACATTAAAATCGGTATATTTGACGCCGCCGGTCCATTCCTCGGTGGAGACCATGGAGCTGCGCAGGTCCTCCGGGTTGGCGTAAATATAGATATTGACGGGTTCTTTAAGCGGCGCCCCAATGTCCTCGCCGATCTGTTCGATGGCTTCGAGTGCGGTCTGGAATAGCTCCTGGGCGAATTCCCCGCTGCCTTTATACCAGTACAGGGTAACCAGATCAGAGCTTAGCTTCTGCCATTTGTAGCGGTTGTCGTCGAAGGACAGTGTATCTTTGGGCGTGGTTAATCTGTTGCCGGCGCTGTCTTCGATGATCCACCAGTAGGTAATTTTGGCGCCCGGGGGTGTGAGCGTGGTGCGCATGTCCCAGGTCCAGCTGGCGTTGACTTGATTTGAGGAGCGGAATTCCGGCCAGGCCTCGGCAAAGGCGGGCGCATAGGTGCACTTATTCATAGAGTAGCGCAGGCGTATGCGTGTGATGGGCGCGTTGCTCTCGGCTTTGATGTTAAAGGTCAGCGCAGCGGGGAAATCGACCATGTGGGAACTGGATATCAGCTTGATATCATCCGCTGCCCCGGCACGGGTGGGGAACAGCATAATCAGCAATAATGCCAGTATGGGAACCAGTTTTCTTATCATTTTTCCTCTCCGACTTTGGAACGCAGGTAGGCATTCATGAAATCGTCAATCTCGCCGTCGAGCACTGCGCCGGGATCGTTTGTCTCGTATTCCGTCCTGTGGTCCTTGACCATCTTGTAGGGATGCAGCACATAGCTGCGGATCTGATTGCCCCAGCCTGCATCTATGCGCTTGCCTTTGATCTTAGCCTTTTCAGCTTCGTGTTTTTCAATTTCAATCTCGAGCAGGCGGGCATATAGCACCTTAAGCGCGCTCTCCTTGTTCTGGTGCTGTGATCGTTCGCTCTGGCAGCTTACCACCAGGCCGGTGGGAATGTGAGTGATCCTGACTGCGCTGCTGGTCTTTTGCATGTGCTGTCCACCCGGACCGCTTGACCTGAAGGTATCAATGCGGATGTCATCGGGATTGATCTGCAGGTCGGTCTTTTCCTCGGCCTCGGGCATGACTTCAACCAGGGCAAAAGAGGTGTGGCGGGCATGGTCGGCATCAAAGGGCGAGAGTCTGACCAGCCTGTGTACACCATGTTCTGATTTGAGGTTGCCGTAAACAAAATTGCCGCCGATCTCGATAGTGGCGCTTTTGATGCCAGCCTCGTCTCCAGGTGATGTATCCAGCACCTCAGCCTTGAACTTGTGCCGTTCAGCCCAGCGTAAGAACATGCGCATCAACATCTGCGCCCAGTCCTGTGACTCAGTGCCGCCGGCCCCGGCGTGGATGGCTATAATGGCGTCCCTCGAATCGTAAGGACCATCCAGCATGAGCTGAAGCTCGATCCGGTCGAATTTGGCTGTAAGCTTGTCGATCTCTTTGCCGATATCTTCTTTGAGCGATTCGTCATTTTCGGCCAGCGCTGCGTCGATGACATCGGCCAGTTCGCCGGCGTTTCTGCTAAGATCATCCCACATGGCGATGATGTCTCTCAGCGCACCGATCTGCCGCATTATGCCCTGTGCTTTTTGCTGGTCGGACCAGAAGCCGGGATCCGAGGTCTGCGCTTCCAAACTGGCGAGTATTTTCTCTTTTCCTGCTATGTCAAAGATGCTCCATGATCGCAGCAATCCGGCGGCGGAGTTCATCCAGTCTTTTTTTTTCTTCCTGCATATTTATATTACAGCCCTTAATTTATATAACGTGGCGCTGTTGCATAGCGCCTGCTGCCATATGTGCCATTCTGGCAGGTTCGGGCAGCCGGTAACCGCGGCAGCATTTCAGCACTATTTCTATGCAACTGCCCAGCCCGATCTTGTGCCCGATAGATATGTAAAGCGGTTTGACATGATTTCTGGTCCTGACCACCGCACCGATGATCTCTCCTTTGTCAGTGAGGGGTGTATGGCTGCCCGGAGCATCTTCAAGTATACCATGACTGCCGATCAGACGCGATTTAGCGCAGCCTATGGTGGCGACATCCAGCAGCAGCCCCAGGTGTGAGGCGAGGCCGAGCCGGCGGGGATGGGCAATGCCCTGGCCGTCTACCATGAGCAGGTCAGGCCTGACAGCCAGCTTTTTCCAGGCTTCGAGAATCAGCGGCGCCTCTCTAAAAGACAGCAGTCCCGGGATGTAGGGGAATCTGATATCGCCCTCGTGCAGGGCCGTATCAATAACCTCAAGCGAAGGGTATTTCAGCACTACTATTGCAGCGCGGCCCTTTGATGCCCGGCGTGAAACCGAGACATCGACTCCGGCAACATAAGAGGGATTCTTGACGGTGCCCCTTCGCTTGATGCTGGCGGCCAGGCTGGTTTGCAGTTCACGCGCCTGCGATGGGCTGAGGTCCCAGGTGTGCCGGGGCTGGATTTCCATGAAGGTGATTATAATGGCTGTTCGCTCTTGCTGACAAGTATAATCGTATCCACCGGTTAGACGGTGGGTATTCCCAACCTGTAGGCAGATTTTCCGTTTTGAAAAATAGGCCTGATGGTTCTACAATTACCCTGGTTCAATTTTTCTATTGATTATTTGATATCCGGGAGAAAACCGATGAGGGCTACGAGAGTATTTATAAGTTTTTTACTGACATTCGTGATCTTATTTAGCGCCTGTGGAGGGGCGTCCGCTCCTGGCAGCACGAAAGGTGGTAATTCGGCGATTTCAGAGGGAGTTATGACGACGGCTGTCGATAACGATTCCAGGCCTACCGGCCCGGTCGTAACTTCGTTTGATTCCAGCATCCCCGTGATCTACTGTTCCTTCAAGATAACCGGGGTGGTCCCGGAGGATATGATCAAGGCAAGCTGGTACTATGTTAAAGGTGAAGCCGTGGGGAGGGAAAACGAACTCCTCAATGAGACATTCACCATTGCCGAAAGCGATGCTGATTCTTATTACCTGGCTTTTTACCTGGATAAACCGGTCAGCGGCTGGCACAAGGGTGATTACAAAGTAGTGCTTTCGGTAAACAATGCTGAGAAGTTGTCGGTGCCTTTCAGCATCCAGTAGCTGCGCTGTTACCGATGTCTAAATTCGGCGTATTTGACCAGCCCGTAAATGGCACGGGCGCACTGCTCCGGCGTGTCGTAGATGGGCACGCCGCCCTCAATCAAGATTGCTTCGTAGGGATCATCGCTTGATTTTAGCTGCCAGCGTACGCAGACCAGGGGTTTTTTATATAATTTCGGCAACCGGCATAGGTAACCGATTCCTTCTTCCGCTACTTTTATGGCTTCCTGCAGGCGTGGATTTGAATCTCCCTTTTCGATGCGCAAACCCCATACCAGTGGATTTACCGGGACGTTGGTAATGACCGCATCAATATAATTCAGCTTCATCAGGGCCTCCACCGTCCTGGCCTCGTCCATGGCGGTACGGTATCCGCCGGCGAAATCCACAGGGTTTCTGGGTAAGGGCGCGTGGGGCGGGAGGGTCTGCATGATCTGCATAGCCGTATGATTGTCGAATTCAGGGACTTCCAGCCCGAGCTTCTGGCAGGCGTCGGCTGATACCACGCCTTGCCCTCCTGTGCCGACGATGCCGACGCGGCGGCCTGACGGTAGCGGCTGATGGAGCAGCGCCACAGCCATTTCGATGGTCTGGAATGATTCCTGTGTGCGGATGACGCCAGCCTGGCGGCAGGCGTGGTCGAAGATGATGTCCGACCCGGCAATTGAAGATGTGTGGGAAAGGGCGGCGCGTGTGCCGGCCTCCGTGCTGCCGCTCTTGTAGAGGAGTATCGGTTTCTTTTTAACGGCCTGCCGGCAGACATCGATGAACCTGCGGCCGTCCTTTACCCCTTCCATATAGAGGAGGATGACTCTGGTCTCGTCATCCTGGGAAAAGTATTCAATATAGTCGGCTGCGCTAAGGTCGGCCTGGTTGCCTACAGCTACAAAAGCGCGCATACCGTGTCCCCGGTTCCTGGCCATCTCGACGAGATACTCGCCGAAAGTGCCGCTCTGCGAGATGAAAGCGATATTACCGGGCTTGGGAGCTAAATCGAAAGTAATATTTAGGTTTGCGGCCGCGCTCCAGATGCCGTTTCCGTTGGGTCCTACGAACCTGATGCCTCCTTCGCGGGCGATCTTCACTACATGGTCCTCTATTTTTTTACCTTCCAAGCCTGTTTCAGCGAAACCGGCTGATATCAATACCACACCTTTAACACCTTTTTCCACGCAATCCCGCATGACAACCGGCACCTGTTTGAACGGCGTAGTAATAACAGCCATATCGATTTCACCGGGTATATCTTTGACGGAGGCATAAGAGGGTTTACCCAGGATAGTTTTGGCCTGCGTATTGACGGCGTAGATATTACCCTTATAGCCGGTGCGTATAGGTCTTTCCAATACCCGGTAGCCCCATTTGGTCACGTTTTCCGAAGCGCCGATGACGGCGATGGAACGCGGCTTAAAGATATAGTCGAGCTGTTTAACAATATCGGACAAGACGGGCCTCCAATTGCAGTAAATATGCCAATTATAAACTATTTTACCGGTAAGTTAACAAAACCGGCCTGGGCGAGCATTCGACTAGATACTACTTTAATGCCGGCAAGTTCCAGATTGACAGGGTTATTAAATTCGAGGCATACTTTAAATAAGATATATTGGGAGGTGTTTCGTGAGCGAGGTAAAAACTGAAACCGTCAAGGTCCGGCATGTGATGCACTATGACATCGATTCCATTCTTTCCCTGCACAAACGGATAGGGGTCAAACAAAGTAATATTGCCTACATGATAAGCTCCGGTTTCGGTGGCCCGATGGATTTCAGTTTTATTGCTGAAATCGACAGGAAGGCGGTCGGTGTCGTCATTGCACACCTTATGTACTTGTACATCCCTATTACAGAACTGTGCTTGATTAACGGCATCATGGTAGACCCGGCCTACCAGCGCTATCATATCGGCAGCAAGATGGTAGATGAGTTAATCAAATTCTGCCGTATACAAAACATATCGGTGATCAGGGCGCTGGCCGAGGATACCAACAAGGAACTGAACGAGTTTATACAGTTCCACGGTTTTAAGAAAAGTCATATCGTTAACTGGGACAAGAACTTGGAAGTTTAGTCATTGACGATGGCGGTTAATTTCGGACCAGCGAATTGAGGCGATCGCCGCCTCGTTCAGGCCGCGGTGTAGTACGGGCAGCAGAAGCAAGATTGTCAGCGCGGCCTCTTTAGAGGGACAGATTTAAGAATTGGAGGAAGGTGGCTATGGATGACCAGCAAATGGGAATGATGATTATCATGTTTATCGTATCTGTTGCAATCCTGATTGCCATAGATGTAGGCATGGGAGTGGTATGGTGGGCGCTCGGTTTATAGCAATGTAGACCGGAATGTGAGAAATATTTCAGAAAAATAATCCTTGCACCCGGCGGAGTTTTCCGTAAAAGGCGCGCCGCCGGGTGTTGTTTTTCTTTTCAGCCTGTTTGAAGGGCTGCAGGAAGCTGCCGGATATGT
>DKFA01000001.1:823-13414 GCA_002452695.1 Dehalococcoidia bacterium UBA6808 | reverse complement strand
CCAGGGTAAACCGGCTCTTGTTATTGTTGCTTTTCACCTTCATCACCTCGCTTATGACTAGATTATACTGAAATATGTCTAATACTGAGATATCATCACTAGCCGATGGATATACTTTGCCATTGCCTAACTTTTTAGGCGGCATTTTGGGAGCGGCAAGCGATCACCCCGCTCTTCCTACACTTTCGTCAGTGGGAGATTACGAAGGTAGATTTTCAGGAAGACGAAGGGGTAATTAAGGTCTATATCGATTTTCCGAGAGGAAGCGTATTTTGCTGTCCTGCCTGTGGGGAAGAGGCAAAGGCCTACGACACTGTCGAGAAGAAGTGGAGACATCTCAGCTTCTTCCAATATGCCTGCTACCTGGTGGTGAGAGTGCCCAGGATTAGTTGCCCTATTGGATGGGATACTGCAAATTGATGTGCCCTGGGCGCGGGAAGGAGCGGACTTCACCTTTCTGTTTGAGTCATTTGCCATGACTCTGGCACGAGAAATGCCGGTCAATAAGGTCTCACAGATTATCCAGGTAGATGATAACAAGCTTTGGAGAATGATGCAGCACTATACTGAGGCAGTATCATGAAGGTCATCAACGCCACGGTCGATAGTGTACGCAAGACTGAGACACAGAAGCAGAATGTATTACGGGGACAGAAGTATCTCTTCCTGAAGGACCGGTAGAATCTTACTGAATCTCAGCGTAAGACATTGCAGTCCATGGAGTCTATGCCCCGACTCAACCTGAAAACCGTGAGAGCCTATCACGTCCGCGAGAACTTCCAGGAAATTTACAAAGAGGAGACGCAGGAAGGCTTCGAGAGGGCTTTAAAGAAATGGTATTTCTGGGCGACCCATAGCCGTATTGAGGAGATCAAAGAAGCAGCCAAGACTATCAAGCGTCATTGGGCTGGCGTGCTACGTTGGTATGATAGCAAGGTAAACAACGGCATCTTGGAGGGACTAAACAGTCTGGTTCAAGCGGCCAATGCAAAAGCGCGGGGCTATCGCACCTTCAAGAATCTCAAGACCACAATCTATATGCTGACAGGGAAACTCGATTACACCAAGGTGGGATTACCCACTTGAAGTGAGAAAGAGCCTAAAATATTCTATCAAGCTATCTATTTGAAAATCTATTCAAGCAGCAATATTTATATTTTTTGCCGCTTCCGCATGGGCAAGATTCATTTCTTCCAATTTTCCTTGATGATTCCAGAGCCTTCTTTATACGGCTTTGTCTTAACATATCTGCCTTGTCTCTCAATTTATTGATTTGCTCGGTAGATAGTCCCTCCAAGGTAATAAACCCACCGTGAACACCACAAAGATGGTTCGATTCGTCATATTCGAGTTCTAGAAGCAAACGCTTAGCGTCTTCGGCCGCCATCATAGACTCTTGAGTATGGTTTTGGGCAAACTCATGATTTCTATCTAGTATGCCTCTCTGCCAACAGAATACAGTAACCTTAGCTTCGCCGTAAGTAGATAATGCCAAAGGTTTTCCCGTCTTTGATTGGCGTGCTAAGATAAAGTCTATCTGAGACCATATTTTGTCTCGAGCTTCATCAGCGCAATTTAACAAAGTAATAGCGACTTCACTTCGATTAGGAACTGTATTCTTAGCAAGGTAATCGATAACAGTATTAAGATGTTGAGGCATGTTTTGTTTAAGCGGATATTCCCTATCGGGTTCAATAAGTTTATTAGCGAAGAACTTATCAACGTCAGAACGATATCCGTTCCATCCAAGGTGGGTATGACCATCGCTTTTCTGAAGTATCTCGGTGGCGTATTTTGTGTACATGTTATGCTTAAGATACAATCCGAGATGGTCTAGCTCATCATTTACCTTGATAGCTTCACTCTGAAACGCTCGCATTCGCTCTTCCACGAAATGGAGGAACACGAGAGGATTATCGAATACGTCCGCATATTCTCGAAGGTTGTCTATTGATATTGACCAAACAGGGTGCTGCCCAACGTCTATTCCTATGTTCTTCAAATGTTGAATTTGGGCGGCTAATTCTGTAAAAGGGTCGAGGCTAATTGCACATAACGTGATGTGTCTAAAACTTTGTTTTGATAAATTCCCTACTTGATTATGGTTTTCATCATAAAGGCTTACCTGGTCTTCGCTCTCGAGGTATTCGAGAAATCTCTTTCCCTGCTCAGCAGGTTTGAAAAGAAGATTTTTCAGTGATCCGATATAAGATGGAAAATCAGTTGCCGGAGAGGCGTGAGTGAAAGCACCAGCTCGTACCTCTATGATAAAAAGGTGGTCTTCATAGGTGAGTAACGCATCTGTTTCACACCAGTCCTTACTATGTTTGTCTCCAACATACCATCGGTAGTAGACTGATTTGTATACTGTAGAACCAGGTAGTAATCGTTGAAATAGGTTAACGGGTAATTCCTCGGAAATTTTCTTCTGCTTAACATTCCAGGTTTCTCGATATTCAGGCTTTTTTGAAATAACCAAACGCTCAATGACCCTATATATATGGTCGAACAAATTATACAAGTCAAAACAGTAGTGCTTTCCATTCACTTTAAGGAAAGGGCGTATGAACACAGGCCATATTCTAAGCGGCCATCCCCTATCCTCTCCTTGTAAGAACTCTGTATTCTGACCTAGTTCCCAAGATAATTCATCCAATAGCGTGCTTGATAGGTCGGTAATTTTTTCTAGTTCAAATAAATCCATTCCGGATAATCTATCAATAATGCTATCTTTTAGGTCTTGCAAACCGTTTTCCTTAATAATTCGTGCAATGAACTCATGAGCATTGGCCTCTGGCTCATCACGGCTTCTTTCCGGTGCCTTCTGCATTGTAGTTTTACGTAGGTTATCAATATCCTCCATCAATTTACCTATGCCATGCGTAAGTGAATAATGAATCTTTGCAAGATTATCAATTAGCTTTTCAACATTGCATCCGAAGAGGTCTAAGAGTATTT
Source organism: Dehalococcoidia bacterium UBA6808 (assembly GCA_002452695.1). GTDB lineage: Bacteria > Chloroflexota > Dehalococcoidia > GIF9 > UBA5629 > UBA6808. The sequence goes on along the minus strand of DKFA01000001.1, from coordinate 10,456 downwards.
CGTCATGTGGTTTTAAAAAGTCATGTACCGCCTGGACGTCATGAACAGCATAGCGAGTTCCTCGAACATTAACCCAAATTTGTACGGCTTCGTGGCGATATTGTTCGTAATCCAAATCGAAAGATGGGTCGTTTCGTTTGTTGTATGCAGTTTTACATATGGCGTATTCTATAGTTAGCTTTATAAAGAGACTTTTTACAAGTGCCCGTAGTTCGTTCCATATTTCCTCACTAATTTCATCAGTCTTATAAGCAGGTTCGGCTGAAGCGATAATGCTTTGTATATAATCAATCATTCGGAAAGAAATGACATCTTCAGAATCCGAATCGCTTTCGCTTGCAATATTTACCTGTCCGGTTGCCATCTCCCAATACGCTCTTTGTAAAATCTGTAATGGTGGCAAACTAGATGCTAGTTCTATTATTTTGGTTATTATTTCATCAATTTCTTTCTTTACTATAGGGAATTGGTCCGATAGATTTGTTTGCATTTCTTGGAATTGTTCTGATGGTAATTGGCTCTTCATTACAACGAATCTGCCAAAACGTGCAACTCCAAAGGACTCCGAACCAAAATAATCATCTGGCAGTAAGTGTTTCTTCTTTGCGGCCAATTCTTTCGCTTTGTGTTTCCGTTGAGCACTCTTACCCATATGCGATTTCTGCTCTGTGGTAACTGAACTAGAGGTGCCAAGTTTAATTCTACTCTAACCTGAATGGAGCATCAATAACGCTTGACTTACTGATTTGCGATTTGGCTGGATTATAGAGAACTAATCTGTTAACAAAATAAGCATTTGTTACTCTTTCCTGATTGCTAGGACCCCAAAAGCATCTTCCACTATCCAAGTTCTTATCCATTGGACTTTTTATTAGAAACATCTATTAGGTATTGAACTTCAACGATCGCCTTTTCCGTTTCGGCCCAAATTGCTGCCATCGCTGCCACTATTCCCAGATTGGGAGTGTATTCAGCGGGTTTCACCATTTCATCTACATAACGAGTTACATTCTCATGTGGGAAAGTCAATGAAGAGAGAATATATAGCCGGAGACAAGGTAGTACGTAATGATTGTTTATTAAGTTAGCTAACGGAAGCAATCCTTTCTCAATTTGTGGTATTATTCTCAACCAATTTTCAATTTGCGTTCTATCAAGTCTAGCCATCTCGGCTCTTCTTGTTTTAGAATCTACTACTGATTGGCCCTCTGAAGTGTCTAGTGTCATTTCAGTGCCAGATACTTCCTTTACAAACTTACCGAAGTCCTGAGCCCAAGGTAATTCGACCATTCTTAGAAACAGTTCAGGAGTATCATGACTAGTTTTGCGAATCGTATTATCATCTAAAACGCCAAGAATTTTATAAAAAGATTTCGCTGCTTTTTCAACAGATTGTTGCATGTGGTAAGAAGCGATGTTGAAGAGTCTGTCACTGTGATTTAGTCTTGAAGATTGCAGGTCTTGACGGGCAAGATCAAGTAATTCCTGCGCTTCCTGTAGTTGACGCTGCGTTGGGTTCTTCTGAATTTGTTTTGCAAGGTTCTCAATGTTCTCTAATAAATCATCCATGTCTATACTCTTTTCCCAGAGTTATTGCCTCCTATACACAGCTCCAATAGTTGGTCAGACCCCAAAAAGAAACATCACCTACAAGTTAGGTCAGTCCTTCGCTGCACACTATCCGGACGACCTCAGTCTCCATGGTTGCTTCTTGGGTTTCGTCTTCCGTGGGTGGATTCAGGTGATAGCGGAGGCGTAGAGCTTCTAACCGCCGAATGAGACTAGTGCCTTCGAGACCCATTTGCCGGATGTCCTGTAACTCCGGTAACACCGACTCTGGTAACTTGTCCAAGAAGATTTGTCGTAGAACACCTACGCGCTGGAGTTCCTCAGGATTATCCTTTGCGTCTTCACGCGCAAGGTTCAAGTACTTCGAGAGGTAGCGGCGTAATCGGGAATCTGACCCAGGACGACGGTTCCTGCCCAAACGGCGCTCAGCACCCTGCCGGAACTTATGGTAGCCTGCCATCACACGGTCATTGTGTTTCTCTGGTAATTCCTGTCCTGGCGTTGAAGGTTCGCATTCCAAGGCTGTAATCAACTGCGATGGCGTGATGGATCTGGGTATCAGCCGATTATCCACAGCATAGGACCAGACTACACCAGCGGCACTCAATAAAACCACACTTTCACCCGGACGAGGGTCGTCAAAAGGAGATTCTATACCCTGTTCTTGAGTTGGGGTCATCATTGGCATCTGAGCCCCTTCAATCTCTAAGACTTGCTGTGTATAACGCTGTCCTTCGACATCTTCCAACTCGGTTGCTTTCTGTTTAACCGACTTAGCTGCTCTGATGCCATCTGGCAGATTCGTAATAGTATCCCACAAAGTAGGGTTGTCCTGCTGGAGTTGCTGAAGGAGGGCTACTCCTACTTGATGAGCAGCAACGTCATCCAAGATAAGCTGGATTTTGGAAGCGGCTTTGCCTGTTCTTCGAGAAAGCCTCAATGTCTTTTTGCTTGGCCTGACCTCGCTCAAGGCAGTAACCCTGTCCTTAGCTTTGGATACCACCTTGCTAGTAACTACAATGATATCTCTTTCTTTTACGCCGCCTGTCTCCTTCTCGGCACAGCCGACAATAATCTCCCCTAGTTTGTCCCCAGACTTAATGTCGGGCACTGTGCCTAAGCGTAGAATTTCGACCCTCTTCATGTTAACCTCCCTCTCAAGCGAGCCTCACCTCGCCCTAAACCCTGTATAGGTCAGCAAAACCTGCATCGCTAAATTTTAGTTCGCTCACTAAGTGTAAGTCAATTGATAGGTATAGGTAGTGTTAATGGTCTATGATTTTGTCATCTCTTGCCGGGGTCCAGCACGATCGGCGTTTGATCTTTGGGCAAAAAACAACGGGCGCTGATCAAAGGCAAAAGGGCAATTTCAATTGGTCAGGATGCCGGTCAGTAATGAGGTTCACTATGGTGGCACGCTGCCATGGCTTCAGCTTGCCTCCTCCCCGCGGACGCCCACGTGGTTTGGCTTTCAGAGCTTCCTTGCCGCCTTGACGGTCGGCGCGTATCCAGCGAGTAACAGCGCGCCGGCTGATACCGAATTCTTCCGTCGCTTTGGACTTCCCCATTCCTGCTTCAATAACTTCAATAGTTCGCACCCTTATCGCTTCCTGGGCTCCTGCCCCCAAGCTCCAAAAATCTGATCTTCCTTCCATGCTTCTCTCCATATTGTCTTAATTGAGTATAGTATAAAATCGCCTTCTACATGAAGTATTTAATGCTCGGATTAATAAGTCAACCGGCTCAGCCATGTTGCTACGGATACAGTAACAGTTTGTCGGTTAAAGTTGAACAAATACGAGAGACCTCCCAATATTAATCAGAATAAACTGGAACAGATTAGGATACTCTCTTAGTAAAGGCTTGATTAATAGGGTGCAGTACACAATCTAATATCCCTCCTGTTTGTTAACCATGCGCAGCAGACGTTTGCCGCTAATATACCTTTTCAAGTTTTCAAAGAATATGTCCGTGGACTGCTCAATATAATCATCCATGCCGCCGGCAATATGCGGACTTAAGATCACATTGGGGAACCCCCACAGTCTACTATCCACAGGCAAAGGTTCTGTTTCAAATACATCCAGCCCGGCTCCGGCAATGCGGCCTTCTTCAAGTGCGCGTACCAGCGCCTCTTCATCTACAATCCTGCCCCGGGAAATATTGATAAGGTAGGCAGTCGGCTTCATGCTGCGCAATTCGTGCTCACCTATCATTCCCTTTGTCTCATGTGTGAGTGGCAATGAGAGCACCACAAAATCGCATTGCCTGAACATGTCAGTCATACTGCCGGTCTGGTATACCTCATCCACGTATTTAGCGCGAGAGGTTGAACGCGCCGATCGGTAAGTGGCCATAACTTTCATGCCGAAGGCGCGGCACAGGCGGGCTGTCTCACGCCCGATGCCCCCCATCCCAACTATGCCAACGGTCTTGCCGCGCAACACATTTGGCGTAACCGGCTTCCATTGCCTGGACTGTTTTTCCAGGAATAGTTGCGGCATATGTTTGGCAAACATCAGCATCTCGCACAAAACAAATTCACTAATAGTGACTGCATGCATACCTCGCACGCTGGTCATCGTCACCCGGCTGTTGCGTACCTCATCGGTAAGATAACGGTCCACCCCGGCCGATATTAGTTGAATCCACTTCAATCCGGGTGCACGCCGGATGAGATCGGACGGCAGGTTAAAGCCGAAGATGATCTCCGCCTTGCTAAGCTCGGCATCCAGTTTTCGCCTGGCATCTTCATTACCTGATTGCTCCGCCGTCATCAGGTCAACAATGCTTCTCAACCTGATCCTGCTGTCAATGGAGGTTATTTGATGCGCCAGCTCTTCCTTAAGCGGGACAGTCGCCAGGATATTGATATTGCTTTTTTGTGTAACCATATCTATTTGCCCCCTTTTCAATACCTTCTGGAACGAGGGATTTTCAGCAGGTTAACTCACAAGATTATAATTACCATTTTGAAAAGCGGTTATACTACTGCAAAGATTCTAACTGATTAAGGCTATTAGACGATTCCCCTAACTTGACGAACTGATTAAAAAGGATAGCAATCTCATCTCGTTTCACTTAACTTCTCTTTCTTATCGCAAAGTACTTTAAAAAAGTTAACGATTTCACCGGTCATATCGCTATATGTCTCAACTGAGGCTATAATTTTATTTTGACGCACGACAACCATGTGATTATGTTTATTATCAGTAGCATCACTGATATTCAGATAAATAAGTGATGGCGCTTCGGACATTTCCCTTACCACTCAAAATATCATTTCTCTCGGACTTGCTTTAATAGTACTGTTGTCCTATTTAACTGTCAAACTCTTTCATCTTCTCTACTTCCCCAGCCCTTTGGCCTTGTTGTAGGCTGCCTCCACCGCTGAGATCATCAGCGACCTCAGCCCGCCCATTTCCAGTTTATACAGGGCCTCCGCGGTGGTGCCGCCCGGCGAAGTAACCATATTACGTAACTCGGCTGGATGCTTGCCCATCTTCTGCATGGCTTCGGCCGAGCCGCTGATCGTCACCAGCACCAGCTTCTGCGCTACGTCGCGTGGAAGTCCGATATGTACTCCCGCATCGATCAGCGCTTCGATTACCAGGAAGACGTAGGCCGGCCCGCTTCCACTGATGGCTGTGGCCATATCCATGTACTTCTCATCGGCAAAGTAATGCTCCTCGCCCAGCGAGGCCAGTATCGCCCGCGCCTTGTCATGGTTGACCTTGCTCACTTCTTTTGCCGTTACCCAGGCCGTCATGCCCTTGCCCACCTGCGCCGGCGTATTGGGCATGGCCCTCACAACCTGCCTGTAGTTGAGCTTCGAGGTTATCGTCTCCAAAGTTACGCCCGCGGCAATGGAAATAATCAGCTGTGACTTGAGCTGCCCTGACAGTTGCCCCAGTACTTGCCCCATCTCCCCCGGCTTGACCGCCAGCAGGATGACCTCCGCTCCCCTGATAGCTTCAACGTTGCTGTCCGTGACGTTGACGCCATATCTCTTTTTCAGCAGCTCGCGGCGGGCTGCCGAGATATCGCTCACCGTGATCTCGCCTTTGTCTGCCAGCTTCTTCCTTATCAGGCTCTTGAGTATGGCCTCGCCCATCGTGCCGCCCCCGATTAATGCTGTTTTCATCTAATATCTCCTTTCTCCGAAAATGGCCCGGCCTACCCTGATCATAGTCGCCCCCTCCTGTATCGCAATCTCCAGGTCGTCCGTCATGCCCATCGAAAGCTCCTTAAACCCGAACATGTCATTGAGCTTCTTCAACTTGGCGAACACCGGCCTCACGTCCTCGGGATTCTCCACGTAGGGCGCTACCGTCATTAACCCCTTTATCTCAATATTAGACAACACACCGATGCTCTCGACGGTCTCTTTCACCTGCTGCGCGGAAAGCCCGAACTTCGACTCCTCCTCAGCCACATTGACCTCGATCAAAACAGGCACGGTCTCGTTTGCCCTTCTGCTGATCTCCCTTGCCAGCTTCACCGAATCTACGCTGTGGATTATGTCAAATAATCCGAGCGCATCACGTACCTTGTTTGTCTGCAGGTGCCCTATCATGTGCAGCGTTATATCCCCGCGCATATCCGAAAGCGCTCCGTACTTGGCAGCAGCCTCCTGCACCCTGTTCTCGCCGAAATCCCGCAGCCCGCAATCGTAGGCCGCCCTCACTGCAGCCGCATCGAAGTTCTTGCTGACTGCAATCAGCCTGACCTCAGTGATGTCCCTGCGGCTGCGCCTGGCAGCCTGTTCCATGCGCCCACGGACGGTCTCGATGTTGCGGGCGATCTCCTCCCGTCGGGCGGCGATCTCACTATTGCTCACTTCGTTTATTCGTATATCTTCTCGTCGGCCGCCTTCGCTTCCGCCGCATCTTCCTCCACGTTGCGTATATTCGTGCTGACGGCCAGCGTCTCCTTGTAATATTCATGCTGTATGATCAGGTTCATGATCTCACTGGTGCCCGTCCAGATGATCGACAGGCGGGCGTCGCGCAGCATCTTCTCGATCGGATATACATTGGTGTATCCGATGCCGCCCACCACCTGCATGGCGTTATTGATCACTTCCCAGGCCGTCTCGGTGGAGAACTTCTTGGCCTCTGATACCAGCCTGCGCGTATATCCCGTGCTGCCCAGTTTATCTACAGCCGAAGCTGCCCCATAGGTCAGCATCCTGGCCGCATCCAGTTTGGTGATGCTCTCGGCTATTTTGAAGCTAACCCCTTCAAAATCGCGTATCTTGCGTCCGAAGGCTTTGCGCTTGTTGCTGTAGCGTGTGGCCACTTCCAGCGCAGCACGCGCCATGCCGATCGCACCCGCCGCCGAGGTCATCCTCTCGGGTATCATCATCTGGTTGAATACCTCGGCGCCCCGGTTGAGTCCCAGTACCAGGTTCTCCTGCGGTACTTTGACGTCCTTGAAGACCAGCCTGCCCGCTCCTCCGCCCCTCGTCCCCAGCAGGCCATAGATATATTTGGCCTCGACGCCCTCGTCCCTCTCGACAATGAAAGCGCTGATCGATTTGCTCCCTTCTCCCTCCGTACGTGCATAGACCAGTATGATGTCCGCACCCTCCGCTCCGACTACGAAGCGTTTTTGCCCGTTGAGTATATAGTAGTCCCCCTTTTTCACCGCGGTCGTGGTTGCGCCGAAGAAGTCGGACCCGCCCCTCGGCTCGGTCAGGCCTTCAGCGCAGAAGATTTTACCTTTAAGCAATGGGGACAGGTATTTATTTTTTTGCTCGGCAGTCCCAAATGCGTTGAGCGATTCTCCCACGATGCTGACCAGCGAGAACAGGCAGCCCAACGACATGCCCAGCACACCGATCTCCTCCAGTGCGATGATCTCGTCACACCATCCCAGTCCCCTCCCTCCGTATTTTTTGTCGAAGCGCAGCCCCAGCAGGTTCTGGCTGGCCAACCCGACTACATATTCTCGCGGGTACTTCACCTTGTCGCTGTCCATGTCCTGCAGCAACTGCACAGGCACTGACCTGACGTACTTCCTCACCTCTTCACGCAGTTCTTTTTGCCGGTCGGTCATCAAAGCATCAAGCATCGAATTACCTCATTATTTAAATTATTTATTGCCCCTTGCATCCGGGACGGCTTTATCCTGTTTAACTACGATGTTCAGCAGCTTGCCAGGTACGTAGATCTGCTTGACTATGCTCTTGCCCTCAACCTGGGCCTTGATGCGCTCGTCGGCAAAGGCTGCTTTCTCGGCTTCTTCTTCATTGATGCCGGCGGGCAAGGTCAGCTTGCCCCGCACCTTGCCGTTGATCTGCACGACCAGCGTCACTTCCTCATCGGCGGCCAGCTCCCTGTCCCAGGCCGGCCAGAGCTGGTTATGGATGCTGTAGTCATAGCCCAGGCTCACCCATAGTTCTTCCGCCATGTGCGGGGCCGAGGGCGCTAGCATGATCAGCAGATTTCTAACCGCCAGCTTCCAGGTCGCTTCACTCACTGACCCTGCTTCCAGCGCTTTGCTCAGCACATTGGTAAATTCCATCAACGCCGCCAGCATGGTGTTAAAGCGGAAACGCTCCATATCCTCAGATGTTTTCTTGATCGTTTTATGCATAACGCGCAGACAGTCCTTCTCCGCCTCGGCGTCCCTGTTCTTCTCAGCATAATCCGCCATGGCCAGGTTCCAAACGCGGTTCAGCCAGCGGGACATGCCTACAATGCCATTGTCGTTCCAGTCGCCGCCCAGCTCCCACGGGCCCACGAACATCAGGTAAACCCGGACAGCGTCAGCGCCCAGGCTATTGACATAGTCGTCGGGCGTGATCACGTTGCCCTTGGACTTGCTCATCTTCTCGCCCTGCTGCACGATGATGCCCTGATTGAACAGCTTGGTGAAAGGCTCATTGAATTTAACCAGCCCGATATCCCGGAGCGCCTTGACGAAGAAGCGCGAGTAGAGCAGGTGCATGGTGGCATGCTCCGCGCCCCCCGTGTAAATGTCCACCGGCATCCAGTAGTTCAGACTGGCCTCGTCCCAGGGATAATCGCTGGCCTGCGGGCTGGTATAGCGCAGGAAATACCATGACGAGCACATGAAGGTGTCCATGGTGTCAGTCTCCCGTTTGGCTTTGCCGCCGCATTTGGGGCAGGTCGTGTTGACCCACTCCTCGCAGTATTTTAGCGGAGATTCGCCCGTGGGCTTGAACTCCACATTACGCGGCAGTAGCACCGGAAGGTCCTTTTCTGGCACAGGCACAATGCCGCACTTTTCACAATATACCATCGGTATGGGAGCGCCCCAGTACCTCTGGCGCGAGATCAGCCAGTCCCTCAGGCGGTAAGTGACCGTCCTGCTGCCCCATCCCTTTTCCGCCAGATAATCGCAGATGGCCGACTGCATATCTTCCATCGACAGCCCGTTGAACTGGGCCGAATTGACCATGTGCCCGCCTTCGACATGCGCCTGATGCAGCTCCTTGCCGTCCCAGCCATCAGGGGCTACGACGATGCGGATGGGCAGGTTATATTTCTTGGCCATATCGAAGTCGCGCTGGTCGTGCGCCGGCACGCCCATCACCGCGCCGGTGCCGTACTGCGGCAATACATAGTCAGCTATAAAGATGGGCACCTTCTCGCCGTTGACGCGATTGATTACATAGCTGCCCAGGAAAACACCCGTCTTCTCGGCGTCGGCGGCAGTCCGTTCGAACTCGGTCTGTCTCTGGGCCTTACGGATGTATTCCTCAACCTCTTTCTTGTGTTCCGGGGTTGTCAGCGCCGGCACCAGCGGATGCTCGGGCGCCATCACGAAAAATGTCACGCCGAAAATCGTGTCCGGACGTGTGGTGAAAACCCTGATCTCCTTCTCCTGCACGCCGGGATGTTCCAGCCCGAAGGAGATATCGGCGCCGTAGCTCTTGCCGATCCAGTTGGTCTGCATGATGCGGATGCGCTCCGGCCAGTCGATATCCTTGAACTCGAGCAGCTCGTCGGCGTACCTGGTGATCTTGAAGAACCACTGCTCCAGTTGTTTTTTCTCCACCATGCTGTCACAGCGCCAGCACAGCCCGTCGCCCAC
>DKFA01000001.1:0-676 GCA_002452695.1 Dehalococcoidia bacterium UBA6808 | reverse complement strand
TCGATATTCTGCATCGTCCAGTCGGCCGGATGAATGCCGGTGGCGATGGCCTTGTTCTCGGCCGGTAATCCAAAAGCATCGAAACCTACGGGGTGCATTACATTAAAGCCCTGCATCCTCTTGAACCTGGCATAAACGTCCGAGGGGGCCATAGCGTACCAGTGTCCGATATGCAGGTCGCCCGACGTATAAGGAAACATGGTCAGGGCATAATACTTGGGCCTGGGATCGTCCTCCTTCACCTCGTATAAACGGTCCGCTGACCATTTGTCCTGCCATTTTTTCTCGATTTCTGGTGGATTATACTTTCTCGCAGCTTTCATAATGCTGAAAATTCTAATCTTTGTACATTCGACCGTCAACATTGATTCAATTGATTGTACGCCTAACGCCTTGATCAATCTTCTGCCATTGCTACCCTCCCTCTGACACTGCGTAATCCTCTGGAATTGCTACCCTCCCTTTGCCACATTGCATAATCCTCTGGAATTGCTATTCCTTCCCTTACTCACTGCCTTTTCCCGCGGAAGGATAGTCACCGCCTTACTCCCTGCGTGATCCTCTGGAATTGCTGCCCTCCTTTTGCCACACTGCGTAATCCTCTGGAACTGCTATTCTTTTCTTTACTCACTGCCTTTTCCCGCGGAAGGATAGTCACCGCCTTACTCACAGCGTA
>DKFA01000081.1:7644-11755 GCA_002452695.1 Dehalococcoidia bacterium UBA6808 | reverse complement strand
GGACATTATCAAAGAGTTTCAACACGCTCGACTTTTTCTGGGGAACTAAATAGAATTGAAAGCTGTTCGGCCCGGCTGCAGCAGCCGAAAGCCTTTGTTATAAATATTTATTGATAAATGGAGTGAAATTGATATGACAGGCAAAGAAGTTAGTCCACTATCCAGGAGATATGTGCAGGTATATACGGGTAACGGCAAAGGGAAGACGACTGCTGCGCTGGGGCTTGCATTCCGGGCCATGGGCAGAGGCCTGAGGACATATATCGGACAGTTTATGAAAGGCCAGCTCTATGGAGAGCTTGAAGCTGCTAAGAAAGTTGAGCCTTACATTATCATCGAGCAGTATGGGAAAAAGGGCTTTGTGCACGTGAAGAATCCCCCACAGCAGAAAGATATCGATATGGCCCAAAACGGGCTGGGGAAAGCTCGACAGGCCATGCTGAAAGGCTGGTATAACATCGTGGTCTTGGATGAGGTGATCACAGCACACTATTTCAACCTCGTCTCGCTGGCAGATATACTTGATATTATCGAGAGTAAGCCCAAACATATCGAGCTGGTGTTGACCGGCAGATACGCTCCGCCTGAACTGGTCGAGGCTGCCGACCTGGTAACCGAAATGGTGGAAATAAAGCACTATTACCAAAGGGGAGTGGCTGCACGCGATGGAATTGAGCGTTGATCGGGCTTGCCACTCTCGACAGTAAGCAAGACATGCTGCCGCGATGTTCGTGACCAAACAATTGTCATTTACCGTTCACGGATTTGATTCGACGGGATATCCCGCGCCTTTCCAGGCGTCATAGCCGCCTTTCAAGGCTTTGGCGTTCCCGTAGCCCCTGGCACGTAATATCAATGCCGCACTGACCGCGGTATGTTCATCCGGGCAGGAGCAATAGAAAACGATCTCCGTATCCCTGTCCTCCGGCGGCGCCCATGTCCCTTTGACAAGGTCATCCATAGTAACAGCTATGGCCCCTTTGATATGGCCTTCATTATATAATTGTTCAACGTTGGACCTGGAATCGATGATTACCACTGCGGAGTTGCTGTGGACCTTTTGCCACAATTCATCTGCGGTTACTCGAGGGACCCTGTTCAAGGCAGTATCTGTAGCATTTTCCGTTACCGCCTGCGTGACAGGAACGGCTTGAGGATTATTCACCGAAGCACAACCCAATGAGGCTATCAGCGCTGCCAAAGGTATAACTGCCATTTTACGGATGCTATTCATTTGTATTCAGACCTTTTTCACCCTTGATTAGATTATAAGGCTGGAACGGGCTGGTTCAAACTCTCTTCGCCCATTGCATCGCTGCTTTTTGAACGGGATCCCAGGGGCTGGATAAGGGGGGGGAATAGGAGAGGTCAAGGTCGCACAAGTTTTTCACAAGCATTCCGGCATAAAGCGCAGCAGCAATAATATCGATGCGTTTGGCAACTTGAGAATCGCGATGGCCGATGATCTGTGCGCCCAGTAAACGACCCGTGTCGCTGTCACCAGTGATGCATATGGTCATCTCCTTTGCTCCCGGGTAATAAGGATTGTGGTCTGAAGTAGTAAACTGCATGGTTCTGGGGTTGAAACCAGCTTTGATTGCCTGAGTCTCCCGTAATCCGGTTCCCGCAGCAATCTGATCAAACACCTTAACTACCTGCGTTCCAAGGCTGCCCTGGAATTCATTGTAAACGCCAACCATATTTTCTCCGGCTACACGTCCCTGCTTGTGCGCAGTAGTGCCCAGCGGCAGATAGACTTTGGTTTGCAAAATACGATGCCAGGTCTCGGCACAGTCTCCTGCCGCCAATATATGAGGTATAGTAGTGTTCATTTTACGGTCTATTTGAACGGCGCCTGCAACGCCAAGATCTGCACCTGCTGTTTGAGCCAGTTTGGCAGAAGGCTTGACTCCTGTGGCAACCAGAACCATGTCAGTGATCAAGTCTTCTCCTGAATCAGTGTCCACGAGCAATTTATCGGTATTATGTCCGATGCTCCTGACTGCTCTGCCTGTAATAACTTTAACACCTTTGGATTCAATCTCATTTCTAATAAGCCGGCCTATAATTGCATCCATTGTAGAAAGTATCTCGGGCAGAAATTCTATTATTGTCACTTCAATACCCCGATGTGTCAGGGCATCTGCCATTTCAAGGCCGATGTACCCGCCGCCGATGATTACACACCGGCGAGGCCTGTTCTGTTCGATGAATTGTTGCAGGGCAAAGCCTTCGTCCATCCAGCGCAGAAGGAAGACACCAGGATTATCTAATCCAGCAATAGGAGGCCTTGTTGATTCAGCCCCGGTTGCGATCAGCAGCATATCATATTTAAGTTTGGCAGTCTTCCCATTATCAGTCTTCACCACCACACTTTTGTCCAGGGGGGAGATGTTCTCCGCCCGATGGTTCATAAGAAACCTGATGCCTGATTTTGTGAGGCTATCAATATTATGATGAGCTAGCGATCGCCAGTCAGGCACCTCTCCGCTCAGGAAAAAGGGTAAACCGCAGATACTGAAACCAGGGTAGGCGTCGGCCGATACCACTGTCACATCGGTTTGCGCATCAAGCTCCCTGATGCGCAGTGCTGCGCTGATTCCTGCGTCGCTGCCGCCAATAATAAGCATATGAGTCATCCTGCGTCCTCCTGTCGTTAAGTCTGTCTGCCCTTGTCTTAATCTTAACATATTGTAATCAGGTTGATTCAACCATCTGTCAGATTGTATCTCAGGAAATAGTCTCTGATGGCTCACATGGGGCCGGCAAATCAGCAGGCATTTTTCATGCGCAGAATTAGCCACGATGGATTAAACAAAATATAACAAGAATTTAACTCTCTCTAATAACTATGTGTAACGCGGTAAGTGAAATATGTGTATACTTATATCCGGCTCTCAAACAGCGGTGCGATAACTAAGGGATGGTCGATGAGATCTTTAAGTTTGCTGTTAATCTTCCTGGTAATAATACAGGTAGCGGCCTGTTCCCCTGTTATGCAGGGCGCCGGCAGGGAAACTGCGGGTAAAACGAATGCCCTGGCTGATAAAGGGACAACCGTCCCCGCCTATGACTACACGGGTACTCATGTTTTTCAGATTAGCGCAGGCGGTTTGCAGAGGAGCTATATAGTTCACGCTCCATTAAATTATCAGGAAAAGCAGGCCTTGCCGGTTGTCATAATGTTGCACGGTGGTGGTGGTACAGCCAGTGCTGCCATGCTGGAGACCGGATGGGATAATAAGGCTGAGAAGGAGGGATTCCTGGCGGTATTCCCCGAGGCAATGGCACGCGATCCATCGCAAAAAAGTAGTTTTGCCCGAAATCCTCAATTATGGAATGATGGTTCCGACCGTTTCTATTCCGGCCAGGAAATTCCGGACGATGTCGCCTTCATCAATGCTGTGATTGATGACCTGTTCTCCAAATTTGCGATCAGTCGGGAGCAGGTCTTTATAACAGGTTTTTCCAACGGCGCCTCGATGAGTTTTCTGGCTGGCGCCAGGCTTTCTAAACGAATCGCTGCCATTGCGCCTGTCGCAGGGGCCTGTTGGATAGAGGAGGTTGTATTGGAGCGCCCGGTTTCCATGTATTACATGACCGGGCTGGATGACCCTCTCAATATCATCGAGGGTGGGGTGCCCAGGCTGCTGTCAGGCCAGAGCGACAGTGTGCGAGGGAAAGCCAAACCGCCTGTGCGTGATTCCATTAATAAATGGCTTCTTGCGCTCGATTGTCCACCCAAACCCGCCAGCATATCTGAAATAAACGGGGTCCATATTGAGACATACGGTCATGGCCGGGGCAACTCAGAAGTTGTGTATGTTACAGTTGAAGGACTCGGGCATACCTGGGCCGGCGGCAGGAGCCTGTTGCCCGAGAGCTGGGTGGGGAAGACGACGGACAGGATCAGCGCCACAGATGCAATCTGGGAGTTTTTCAACGGGCATAGACTGCAGCCCTGATCCAGCTATTCTGAATGAACAGCCAGGTATTATCAGTGTATAATGATAATAGCAATTAATGTTAGGAGGTTGAGCATGCCTGATTTTGGTTCACCCTTTTCCGGATTGGCGAGCAACCGACGTGTAACCCATGAGGAGTTGATCAG
>DKFA01000081.1:0-7605 GCA_002452695.1 Dehalococcoidia bacterium UBA6808 | reverse complement strand
TCGAAGTTCTGAAGGATATTGCCAATGAGGAAAGAGTCCATGCCGGTGAATTCCTCCGGCTTTTAAAGGAACTCGCTCCGGATGAAGAAAAGTATTACAAAGAGGGCGCACAGGAAGTAGAAGAGGAAATAGCCAAAATTAAGAAACCCAGGCCCGGTAAGCGTGCCAAATAAAGGGGTTTTAATTGGTTAATTAGTTGCCACTGAATAATAGCAGACAGACGAGTGCAATGCCCGGCAGGGCAATACTGCTGATAATCTGAAACTCCGTTAATATCCTTAACAGCATTTCTTTCTTGGTTAGGGGGGAGCGAAAGCCCCCCCCTTGATAATCTATTGGACGAAGAGCCTGCCGATCTGATAGACCAGCACCGAGAGCACCCATGCGACAACGGTGGTGTAAAGAGCGGCAAAACCGGTCCATTTCCAGGACTTGGTTTCTCCTCTGATTGCGCCCAGTGCGGCCACGCAGGGCACATACAGCAGGCAGAAGACCATGAAAGAAAGTGCGATCAGCGGCGTCCAGCCGAGTTGCTCCGCGATCGCGCCTCCCAGGATGCCCTCCTCAACACCGAAGATGGCGCCCATGGTGCCTACGACAACTTCTTTGGCCAGGAAACCAAAGAGCACACTTACGCTGGCCTGCCACTGCCCGAAACCAGCGGGCGCGAAGACCGGGGCAATGAAGCTCCCGATCTGACCGATCCAGCTATCGACGCTGGCATATTCGACGCCCCAGGGCATGCTGCTCAGGAACCAGACCGCGAGCACAACCCCAAAAATGATTGTGCCGGCTTTGACCAGGAACATCCGGCCCCTTTCCCACATGTGGATGACGATCCCGAACAGGGTGGGCAAACGATAGGGAGGAAGCTCCATGACAAAATGGCTGCTCTCACCTTTAAGAATGGTCTTGCGGAAGACCAGGGCGGCGAGAATGGCAACTATGATGCCGAGAAGGTACATGGAAAACAGCACCAGCCCCTGGTTCTCCGGGAAGAACGTTCCCACCAGCAACACGAAGATGGGCAGCCTTGCTCCGCAGAGCATAAAAGGATTAACGAGTATGGTGGTCAAACGGTCCTTGGGATTTTCAATAGTTCGACAGGCCATGATGCCCGGGATATTGCAGCCGAAGCCCAGGATCATCGGGATAAAGGAGCGCCCATGCAGGCCTATCTTATGCATCAACCTGTCCATGACGAAAGCCGCGCGCGCCATGTAACCTGAATCTTCCAGAATGGAGATGGCTATAAACAGAAGGAAGATATTCGGGATGAATATCAATACTGATCCCAGACCGCCGAGGATGCCGTCAGTTACAAGTGACCCCAGCCAGTCAGGGCTAATACCGGATGTATAACCGCCCAGCCAGCCGAAAAACCCATCTATCCAGTCCATAAATGGTGTACCTACGCTGAAAACAAACTGGAAAACACCGTACATCAACAACAGGAATATAGGGATTCCCAGCCAGCGGTTGATGACAAATTTATCGATTTTATCGGATATGTTTACCCTTTCCAAAGCCGGTTTTTTCAGCGCGTCCTTAAGTAAACCGCTGATGAAACCATAACGGGCATCTGCGATGATGGTCTCAGCATCGTCCCCGTATATGGTTTTCAAATAGGACAGGCTTTCTTCTCTGGTTTTTAATATGCTCTGATTATTGCTAGACAACTCGAATTTATTGATTATCTCACTGTCCCCTTCGATCAACTTGATCGCCAGCCAGCGTGGCGAGTATTTTCTTGCCAGGTCATTTCCTGATAGAGCTTCCATTAAGCGTGAGATTTCCCTGTCCACTTCACGTCCGTATTCAAGCCTGATATTACCGGCTCCGGGTTTTTGTTCAGCTGAACGAACAACCTCAGATAGCAATTCAGCAGTGCCCTTATTGCGGTTGGCTGTCATCTGGACCACCGGCACGCCCATTTCACGGGAGACGGCTTCGGTATCAATCTTATATTGCCTGGATTCGACCTCATCCATCATATTGAGTGCGAGAATGAAGGGCACCTCCATCTCCATTAACTGGACAGCCAGGTACAGGTTCCGTTCAAGGTTGGTTGCATCGACGATATCGACAACTACGTCGGGTTTCTCGTCGACAATGAAATTTCTGGCAACTACCTCATCTGGGGAATAAGCGGTCAGACTATAGACTCCCGGTAGATCAACTACTGTGATTTCATGGCCATCATAACTGCAGCTTCCCTCTTTCTTTTCCACTGTCACGCCCGGCCAGTTGCCAACGTGCTGCCTGGCCCCCGTGAGATTGTTAAAGACTGTCGTCTTGCCGGAGTTAGGATTTCCTGCTAATGCAACTACAATCTGGTTTTTAGGCATTTGTTGCCTCCTTCACCATTATTTTCTGGGCTACTCCAAAACCAAGTCCGAGTCTGGACCCCCGGATATCGATAAGCAGCGGACCGGGGTGACAGCCACTCAATACCATAACCTTGGCGCCCGGAGTCAAGCCCATATCGGCCAGGCGTCTTTGCAGTCCAAATCCGCCTTTTACACCTGTCACCAACAATATTTTCCCGGCGCCAGCCATAGATAGCGGTATACTGTATTCAATCATTTGGGCACTTCCACAGAAACACCGGCAGCCTCCTCCTTGCGCAGCGACAGATTATAGCCCTTAATCTTGATCTCGATCGGATCCCCCAGCGGGGCGACCCGCTGCATCTCTACGTTACATCCTGCGACAAGCCCCATATCCACCAGGCGCTGGCGGATATTCCCGCTGCCGCTGATTTTTACCACCTTGCCAGTTTCTCCCTTCTTAAGCTCACTCAGTTTTTTTATGGACATATAATTGACTCCTCTAATATTTGATTTGGCACCTAACATTACAAGACATCTCCTTAAGGTTAATTCTTCACCTAACTCCTTTTCACGCGTGCCGAATAGATGAAACCCAGGACGATAAGTATAATCAGCGCTCCACAGAAGATGATCGCTGCCACCGGCGCAGGTTCTTCCGACTCCTCCGGCTGCTCTACACCCGTATATAATTCCCAGACCGGAAGCGTCAGAAGGTTAGCCAGAGTCTCCGTATAGGCAACGGCGAATCCGGATTCCTCCTGGTCCGTAGGCTTGTCCTCATGCCATCCCTTCTCAAAGCCGTCAACCTCGTAGCGAAGCGCAAAGAAATCCTTCGAAATTATCCCTTCCTTTATTTGTGTTTCAAATACATCTCCGGTATCGGTACGGGTAAACTTATAGACCCAATGGTCCATGGTCATATACTGGGGATTGCCCGTTTTTTCATAAACAACATATTCGGGAGTAAGAATATGCTCGAACACCTGCTTGTGCCCTATGCCGGGATGGTGATAGACGACCGTAAGATTGCCCTGTTTCGGCGCTTCATCTTTGCCGTAGAGCACGTTAATGGCAGCCTGGGTCACCCGGAAAGCTCCGACGACGCAGATGCACTTATCGCCATGGATTGCGGCTACATCATCAATGGAAATATTCAGCAAATCCCCTTTTTTGTCGTAGATTTGAATTGGTTCAATCGCAGCTTGTGGAGGCTCACCTGCCCCTTTCGGGGCGTGCGCGCACACAGGGATAACCATGAGCAAGGTGATAGCTGCTAATACCGCGGATAAGATTAAACGCAGAGCGCCTGTTGTCTTTTTGGTAAAGTTAATATTCACGCTATTTTTCTCCTGTTTGGTATTGTTTGTTCGTATTAACAGCAGGGTGAACAATTCCCCTGATGGTTGTGTTGTTTCAACAATCCAGACGTCTGTAGTTTCCTTTTAATTTAACGAATTATCTATTGCTCCCTTCTCTAATAAGCGTTAAGTAAATAAAGTTAGTATTACTTAACATTCAAAGTTAAAAATATATTAATTTCCCGGGAAACTAATTCTCTGACATTTTGCCATGGTTCTCTCATCCCGTTTGCCATGTTCGAAAAAGTAATTGAAACCTTTCAACCATTCGGGTTCTCCCTGGGGGCAATTGAGCACGAACTCGAGAAATTTACCCAGCTTTTCCAGGCTGGCGGAACTTAATGAATGTTCCATGCGGCAGGCGTCCTCCTCGGCTATCTTCGGATCAACGTTCAGTATGTTGACAAGGAAGCTTCGCAGCGCCTGGTGTCGACGGTAAATTTCACCGGCAATCCGGTTGCCTGCCGGAGTTAGCTTAACATCACTGTATCGATCATGTATGACGAGCCCGTCACAGGACAGCTTCTTTAACGCAGCTACAACACTGGGTTTTTTCACCTTTAGTGACTTGCTGAGAGCCGTAACAGTAACTTTCGTATCCTGTCCATTTATAATGGCAATGGCTTCGAGGTAGTCCTCTAAACTGGAAGTAGTTCTAAAAGCGGTAGAATCCATAGAAAATCTCTATATCATAAATAAAGTTAGTAGTATCTAACAAATAAAGTATATTACATAGTTCTGTGCCATGTCAAGGAGCCGTATCCACTATCAGATCCTCAAACACAACAGGAATCAATACCTGTTAGCTGTTGCAGGGGAATTTATGTCGTATTATTTTCTGCCAGTTGTTCGATCGGCCAGCGCATTTTCCGCTGGCTGGTTTTACTGAGGGCATGTTGCATCCCTTTTGCGTCACGTTCAGCTATATCGGGGGGAACATTTAATATATTACAAAGGAATTGGCGAAGTGTCTCGTAGCGCAGATTGATGTTCAGGGCTATCCTTTCACCCTTACTGGTAAATTTAATTTTGCTGTGTTTACGATGCTTTACCAGCCCGATAGCTATGAGTTTCTTGATAGCTTCTGTCATGCCGGGAGCGGAAATTTCCAATGCCCTGCTGATATCGCTGATCCGCACAGACGGACATTGCCTTCTGAGCAGGTATATTGCAAGCAGGTAATCCTCAGACCTTGTGCTTAATCTGCTCATTTTCTGTCACAGCCTTTCTGCTTGATCTGTTGTATATATAGAGTGTCTTATGATGGTCCGATCATGATTCGCAATTATCGGCAATTCAAATCGCAAATACAGCACGTTTATCAGACACCCATCTCCACGTATATTTGCGACGCTTCTTCTTTACGCAGGGATAAGAGATAGCCCTTGACTTTCAGTTCCAGGGGGTCTCCCATTGGAGCAACTCCCTTAACCTGTATCTCCGCTCCAGTGGAGAGTCCCATATCGAGAAGACGTTTTTTTAATGGGGAGGGAGAGGTAATACGAAGCACTTTGCCGCATTCTCCCGTTTTCAATTGGTCCAGTGTTTTGACATGCTTAATTTCTGAAACAGATACTGCTCTAAGTTCCTGCTCACCTAGTTCACGCCGCAAGCTAGTCTTTGGAATATCTGAGTCACTTTTAGCCTTTATGATATGTCCTCCTTTCTCCAGATAATCCATCAACTTGATCATGGTATGGGCACTTACTGCGTGCTCCATTAAGCATGCGTCCTTTTCAGCTATTTTCGGGTCCACATCGAGCACCTCTACAAGGAATTGCTTTAGCTTGCTGTGTCTCCAGCGAACTTCATTTGCTATGTTCTTACCATCGGCGGTTAGCTCAATGGGACCATATTTCTTTTGTGTCACAAGACCGTGCTTCTTTAAATGGTCGATTTCCTGCGCAACACTGGCCTTCGCAATATTCAGCATTGAAGCTACATCCGTTACCCGTATTTCGTCCATTGATTCAGACAGAAACAGCATCGCTTTCAAGTAGTCCTGCATGGACGGAGTGATTGCTTCTGTATCAGTCATAAATGAATCTCCTGTTAAATCATTATCCGAGCAGCCATATACTTAAAGCCATGATCGCCATTCCTGAAATGATCCCAAGGATGACGAGATGCTCCCTCCCATAGCGATGTGCCATCGGAAGGATTTCGTCAAGGCTGATATAGACCATTATACCGGCCACGAATGCAAGTGTGGATGATAATATTGCTGGTGTAAGGAATGGCAATAGTAATAAATAGCCGATGAGCGCGCCTACAGGTTCAGCTACGCCTGATAAAAATGAGTACATGAAGGCCTGTCGCCGGCTGCCGGTGGCATAGAAGATCGGTACTGATACCGCAATCCCTTCGGGGATATTGTGGATGGCAATGGCTACAGCGATCAGAATGCCCATGGACGCATCGCCGGTGGCGGCGGATGTGAATGTTACCATGCCTTCCGGGAAATTGTGGATCGCAATTCCCAGCGCGATGAAAACTCCGCCTCTCTTAAGTGAGGCAGTCGAAAGCGACGCGGTTGAGCTTATCCTTTCTCCTTGTTTTCTCGATAAGTGATCATTGGCTGATTCCTCCTCGTATGTATGGGGAATCAATATGTCGATTGCAGTGAAGACAGCTATGCCGATGAAAAAGGCGAGATTTGCCTGCAAAAAGCCGATTTCATTTATAGCGGTGCCCAGAAGTTCGGTAAAAGAGATGTACACCATGACGCCGGCGGAAAGCCCCAATAATGGCGACAGGTAGGAATAATTGGGACGCTTAATCAGAAAAGCGACGCCGCTGCCAATGCTGGTAGCAAGTCCGGCCAGCGTCGTAAGCAGGATGGCGTAACCAACATTAATATCCATATGATTAGACTCCCCCAATTGTACTATATTTATAAGATTGGAGCTTGTTGCATTTATTAGACCTTGCCAGGCTCAGTAATGCAAATAGAGCAGATAAGCGAAGGTCTGATATTAAACGCTCCGCTGAAGTGAGCGCGAGTAAGCGGTGGCTATACAGTGAAGGTCCGGGCGAGTGATATTCTTGGTTGCTGCGCTTAGCTGTGTGTTTGAGCAGCGTTGTCAGATTTCTGAACCAGGACTTTATCGATACGGTTGCCGTCCATATCAACCACTTCAAAGTGATAGCCGCCGTAGTTGAAGCTATTACCAACCTCCGGTATCTGTCCCAGTTGTTCCATCATGAATCCGGCCAGTGTTGTTAAGTTCTGGCTTACGCTGATGCCAAGGACGGCTTCCAATTCGTCAGTCGGGACAATGCCGTCAATCAGCCATGAGCCGTCGCTTCTTTTACTGACCTCTGGTGAGGTGTCCCGGCCAAGCTCCGGCAAATCCCCTGCGACAGCTTCAATTACGTCCGTAAGTGTAATCAGCCCCGTTGTTCTGCCGTATTCGTCGATTACAGCCGCTATGTGCAGCCCTTCTTTCTTGAACTGGTTCAGGATCATAAGGATGGACGTATTTTCAGGAACATAGAGGATGGGGGTAATCAAGTCGGATAGAGTGATGTCGGTACAGGTCAGGGCTTTGGGAAGAAGGTCTTTGGCGCTGATGACGCCGACAGGCTTATCAAGAGACCCGTCACATGCCAGGATACGGGAAAAATGATTGGTCTCGAATGTCGAAAGGATTGTATTGCGGTCGGATTGAGTGTCCAGCCAGGTTATCCTGGAGTAGGGTGTCATAATGGCCCTGACGGGACGGTCCGCCAGTTTAAGCACGCCCTCGATCATATCCTTTTCCTGCGGGGCAAAGACGCCTGTTCTTGTGCCCTCGGTGATTAGTGATTTGACTTCATCTTCTGTGATGCTCGAATCTCTCCTGGCTGACAGGTGGAGAAGGCGCAGTACTCCTTCGGTTGATACATGAAGCAACCGGACAGCCGGTGTAAAT
>DKFA01000029.1 GCA_002452695.1 Dehalococcoidia bacterium UBA6808 | reverse complement strand
TGAGTATCACCTGGAGCCGGCTCTGGAAAGCATGCTGGCAGGTTTCCCCTTTGTTATTAAAGGTTTTCATTCCGATAACGGGTCCGAGTTTATCAACAAGACGGTGGCTAAGCTCTTGAACAAGCTCTTGATACGATTCACCAAGTGCCGGCCTCGCCACACCAATGATAATGGCCTGGTGGAGTCAAAGAACGGCTCAGTGGTACGCAAGCAACTGGGTTATACCCATATCCCACAATCGTACGCCTCAAAGATTAACCAGTTTCATGGGGACTACCTGAACATCTATGTTAACTTCCACAGGCCTTGTTACTTCGCCGTATCGGTTATTGACCGCAGGGGTAAGATCAAGAAAACATATCCTTACGAGGCGGTGATGACACCGTATGAAAAACTGAAATCTCTACCTGAAGCACAGAGCTATTTGAAGGCTGGCTTGACACTACCACAGCTTGATGACATTGCTAACCAAATGAGCGATAATGAATTTGTAGAAAGGATGGTGAAAGCACGTTCCAATCTCTTCCAACACATCTCTCGACATATAAACAGAGGTGCCTAGGCATATCCTTTCAGGCTCATTCTTGGATTAGAAAAGACTGTATACCCTGAATACCCCCGCCAGCGGTATCAGTCGATAATCTCGTTTAGGCCTTCAATGACTTCAGCCAGCTCTTCCCCGGATATCTTGCCAGCCCGCTTCCCGATCCTTTCTACAGAAAGCGTGCGTATTTCCCCCATGATGACCCATGATTGTTTGGGCAATTTGGCCGTTTTAAGCTCAAGCGTCAGTGGAAAACCGGCTTTGGGGGCCTTGCTGGTAATAGCCACGGCAATTACCGTTCCTGAATGCTGGTTGAAAATATCATGGCTCAGCACCAGTACGGGACGTAGGCCGGACTGCTCGTGTCCGCGCACCGGGTTTAGATCAGCCCAGCGTATTTCCCCCCTTAATATGGCGGCCATCTGCGGAAATCCTCAGCCAGCCCATCTTCAGCCATGACCTTTTCAGCTGATGCATCGAGCCTGGCACATTCCATGGCCAGCCTGCTGCGCTTCAGCCTTTGCAGCTTATCTTCTACAGCTTCCTGTATGGCCTGGCTGCGGTTGGCAAAAACTTTCTCGCTCACCAGGCGATCCAGCTCACTGATGTATTCTTTATCAAGAGTAATCGCGATTTTTTCTTTGCCCATTTTTCCCTCTGGTATTACATTATATCATACCCCTAAGAGAGTGGCATAGGATAGAAAAAACGTACACTAAAGTCAGGATAAAATAGACTGTTGGAGGTGTTAACAAATGTATAGTCGGCTGCAGCAGTTTGGCGCCTTCCAGGAAGGGCGTCATCTTCCAGTTGAAATCGATATTGCGGTACCAGTTCAACCCTCCACTGAACCCGTCCCTGCCGTATTCCGCGGCAAAATAATCAACATCTTCCTCGGTGAGCCAGGCAGGCAAAGTATCCGGGACCACTATGTGATCGGTGAATTTTTCCCCTTTTTTATAGGTGAATTTCCAGCGATGTTCCGGCGGAGGAGCAGCGCCACCTTGTAAAATATGTCCGGGCGCATCACGGCGCAGTGTGCAGTTACAGTGGAGCCCCAGTCATGGCCGATAATAACCGCCTTTTCCTCACCCAGCGCGTGCACAAGTCCTACTATATCTCCGACCAGATTAAAAATATTATAGTCAATGATTTTAATTGATTCTTTCTGAAAATATTCTACTCCAATCCGGCATGGCCTGTGCCGCTACTTAACTGTAATTATTACCTGCGCGAATGGACTGTTGACCACTATGTTATAATATTCCGCAAGGTGGTATCTCCCCAGTTCGTTTGAACGTCCTGACTTCCTTACCCTTCCACTCCGGGAAATGCCACGGGGTTATAAGAGAGGCAGTACAGGACTCAATATGCCGGACCAATTGCAAAGCAGTGGTGGCGCCGTACAGGGCACAGACCATATTCCCGACCTGTCCTATTTAGTAGAGGCGCTGATCAACAACGTCGGTTCAGGCATTTACCTGGCACAGGACCGCAAGTTTGTCTTCGTCAATCATTTCCTTGAAGAGTTATCCGGCTACACCGCAACCGACCTGATCGGTTACAACACGCTTGATTTCGTACACCCCGATGACAAAGAAAATGTCCTGACAAGAGCCGTTGAAGCGCTCAAAGATAGGGGCAGCACAGTGCCTTCCTATGAATACCGTTTCATTAAAAAAAACGGCGAGACCATGTGGGTCGTCGAGCGGATATCCTCCATCGAGTACCGGGGCAGGCGTGCCGTGCTGGGCAGCCTCATGGATATCAACCGCCGCAAACTGCTGGAAGAAGAGCTGGTGATCTACGGCGAAAAGTACCGCAACATACTGGAACGCATGCAGGACTCCTATTATGAGCTGGACCTGCGCGGCAACTTCACCTTCGTTAATTACGCCACCTGCCAGAACCTGGGTTATGAATGGGGAGAACTCGACGGCAAAAATTACCGCACCATCATTCCTGAGGAAGCCCAAGATGAGATTTTCCAGGTCTTCCACGGGATATATGAAAGCGGAGAACCCAATAAAGGTTTCTCGCACAAGGTCACCAGGAAGGACGGCAGCATGATCTTTGTTGAATCGTCGGTATCGCTGCTGCTGAGCGACAGCGGCAAACCTGTCGGCTTCAACTGCGTCAGCCGTGACGTCACCGAGCGCAAGCGGCTGGAAGAAGAGCTGGCGCGTTCGGAGGAGAAATACCGCACCATCCTCAGTGAAATTGAGGATGCCTATTACGAGGTCGACCTCAAAGGCAATTTCACCTTCGCCAATGATGCCTGCCTGCGCGACCTGCGCTGCTTAAAAGACGACGTGCTCGGCGTGAACTTCCGCAGGTTTGTGGTTAAGGAAGATGTCGCCGACGTCGTTAACAACTTCAACCAGGTCTACCGCACCGGCGAAGCCAACCGCGGGTTTTCACACAGGGTACTGCGCAAGGATGGCACAACCGGCTATGCCGAGGCCAGTGTCTCGCTGATCAGAAACAAGCAGGGAGAGGCCATCGGTTTCCGCTCGGTCAGCCGCGATGTAACAGAACGCAAGAAACTGGAGCAGAAGCTGGCGGAGATGGCCACGCATGATTTTCTGACCGGGCTGCCCAACCGCATCCTGCTCAACGACCGCTTTTATGTGGCAGTGGCGCACGCTCACCGCAACGACAGCAAACTGGCGGTGATGTCGCTTGACATTGACAACTTCAAGATAGTCAACGACACCCTGGGACACAGTGCCGGCGACGAGCTGCTGAGGATGGTCGCCATCCGGCTCTCCTATACATTGAGGACAAGCGACACGGTGGCGCGCATCGGCGGCGATGAGTTCGTTCTGCTGCTGCAGGACATTCATGATCTGGAGGATGCCATTTCCATCGCTGAAAAAATCGTGGACTCGTTTAAAATCCCCTTTGTCATCGAGGGCCATTATCTAAATATCACTACCAGCATCGGGCTGGTGATCTATCCTGATGAAGGCAGGGACCTCGACATCCTCATGCGCAAGTCAGACGCCGCCATGTATCACTCCAAAAAGGAAGGCGGCAACCGCTATAAGGTCTTCAGCGACAGCGACCAGCAGGAACTCAAGGATTAAATCCGAAGCTCTAAGGCCTGAACAAATTCCAAGCTCCAAACGGAAAGCATGAAGCTCTAAAGCCTGAACAAATTCCAAGCTCCAAATTCCAAACAAATTATAAATCATAAATTACAAACATCTGGCTGTTAAGGTCATTGAAATTTTTTATTTTGAGCTTGTTCAGGAATTAGAGCTCAGGATTTCGGATTTATCTTTGGAATTTCTTCCCCTTATAGTTGTCCCTGCTCAGGATGATGT
>DKFA01000100.1 GCA_002452695.1 Dehalococcoidia bacterium UBA6808 | reverse complement strand
TCAAACGGGTCTACTCGCATCCCCAGGCGCTGGGACAGTGCCAGGGTTACCTTAAACAACTGGGTGTCGAAGTTGTGCCCGCCTACGATACCGCCGGCAGCGTGCGCATGATCAAGGAAGAGAAGATCATGGACGGCGCGGCCATAGCCAGCGCCAGGGCGGCGGAAATATATGAGATGGACATACTGGCCAGAGAGATCGAAGACAACCACAGCAACACGACCAGGTTCTTCGTCCTGAGCAAGCAGGACTCCGCCCCCACCGGCAGCGACAAGACCTCGGTGGTCTTCATGCTGCAACACAGGCCGGGTACGTTGTACGAGGCGCTCAGGGTGTTCGCCGACCGCAAGATCAACCTGACCAAGATCGAATCGCGTCCCACCCGGCAGAAGCCGTGGGAATATAACTTCTACCTCGATTTCGAAGGCCACAGGGAAGACCCTGTCGTGAGAGAGGCGCTGGAACAGCTCAAACCCCACACGCTCTTCCTCAAGACGCTCGGTTCCTATCCCAGAGCCAGGGCACAGGAGCAATAAGGCCATGCAGATAGCGATCATCGGAGGTTACGGCAAGATGGGCCAGTGGCTGGCCCGCCATCTCAAAAGCGAGGGGCGGCGGGTGATCATCGCCGGACGCGACCGGGGCAAACTGGACGCGGCTGCAAAGCAGCTCGGCGCTGAAGCGGCCTCCAGCCATGACGCGGTCAGGCGGGCAGACGCCGTCATCCTCTCCCTGCCCATCGATGGTTTCGAGCAGGCTGTGGAAGACATCGCCCCATTTACACACGACGGGCAGATGGTCTTCGATGTCACGTCGGTCAAGGCCATGCCCGTCAACGCCATGCATAAATTCATCAAGAGGGGAGTTGTGCTGGGAACGCACCCCATGTTTGGACCGGGAGCGGAGGGGATGGCAGGAAGGCGATTTGTCCTCACTCCCACCAGCGCTGATGAACGGGCCCTGGCTGAGAAGGTTAAAAAATACCTTGAGGAACGGCACGCTGCGGTTGTGCTCATGGCACCAGAGGAGCACGATGAGTTGATCAGCATTGTGCTGGGACTGTCGCATTTCATCGCGCTGGTCTACGCCGATACTCTGGTGAAAACGGACAAACTTGAGAAGGCATCCATGATCAGCGGGACCACTTTCAAGCTGCTGCTCACACTGGCTGAGAGCGTGCTGAGCGAGGATCCGGATTTTTACGCCTCATTGCAGATGGCGCTTCCCGGCAACATTAAACTGCAGGGGACGCTGAGCGAGTCCCTGCAGCAGTGGAGAGATATAGTCAGCCGGGGGAACAGGGCAGAATTCATCGAAAGGATGTCGGCGCTCAAGAAGGCCTTCGCGGACGCCGACCCAAACTTCACTCAAGCCTACGGCAACATGTACAAGCTGGGATAGTCAAGGCGGGACCAGGCCTGCCGGCGCAGATGAAGTCTTACGCATCATTTACAAAGTCCTGCCGGTATCAACGTTACGACGGCTTCTGCACAGTGTACGTAGCGTCTGAAACCTATAATGAGCGCGTCTATCTGAGCATTGGTAAAAGCCTGGTTGGTTCCAGCGCAGATAGCACCACCTTCAACACAGGCGGTACGGGCTGTGCGCCACAGTATCAGGCAACTGCATTATGGCGCCAACCAGGGAGGCGGCGATTGAGGAGAGCAGACCGGCATCAGGGAGGTGAAGTACCTTGAGCATTATGACTGGAGCTTCAACCCACAGGTGGCCAAGACTCTCATCCTGGACCTGGCTACCGCCCGGTTTGTGAGAGAACACGGCGGAATTTTGCTCCTTGCCCGCCAGGCATTGTTCGAAAAAGAGCCATTGACAAGAGAGTTCAAATATGATATTTATTAAACACTATCCAATTTTTCTGTGAGGTTGGCTTATGAGGAATCGCTTATGATTTTGTTAGTCTCCTGTTATCCTTTACGTTGCCCGGGCAAATTCAGAGTATAAAAGGAGGTATGATGAAAAAGGCTTTAAAGTACTTATTGTATGGCCTGATCGCACTGGTAGTGGGCGCAATCCTGGGAATCGGCTCCGCATTCATTGCCATTGAGGGATCGATCGCTTCCTTGTCTGTTAACAATGGGCCCTGGTTTACCAACCTTGCCATTGGCAGCGAGCAGGCCTCACCCCATTTACGAGCAGCAATAGCGTTGCATGGGCTGCTGGCGCTCAGTCAGTCGGAGACTATCTATTTCACTGCTCTTAATGACAGCGCAGGCAACCCTCTTGACGGCAACTGCACCTATGTTGTAAAGGGCAAAGCCCCTGATGCGCGCTGGTGGAGTATTACGGTTTATGGTGCGGACGATTTCCTTATCCCCAATGACCTCAACCGCTATTCTTATAATATGAACAATATCACCTTCGACAGCAATGGCGTGTTTACCATCTACGTATCCAAGAACCAGCAGCCGGGTGCATGGCTCCCGCTGGGTAATGAGACTAAATTCAGCCTCTCGCTGAGGATGTATAACCCAAGCCAATCAGTACGCGATCATCCAGATAAGATAGAATTGCCCACTATCACCAAGGAGGGCTGCAAATGAAAAACAGGTGGATACTGTGGACCGGAATTGCGGCGCTGGTTATAGCGGTCATCATCCACTTCCTGGTAGTGTTCCAGATGCCCAATACAATCATGAACGAAACCATGAAGAGATACGGGAATACATTGAGCCACGGAGACCCGCCCACGGCCAAGAGCCGGCTTACTGTGAGGCCAGCACCCGAACTGTGCTATTCAAGGCTGGCCTATGACCTGGGCAAGGGTGCAATGCAACTAACCGCGCAGGTACCCGAGAATAATTACTGGTCGGTCTCGTTCTATGCCAATAATTCCGATAATTTTTTCGTGATCAACGATCGTCAGGTCAAATCAAATCCTGTAAAGATACTGCTGGTAACTTCGAACATGAAATATTCAAATCCTGACAATGCCCTGGTAGTGGTCTCCCCCACTCAAAGAGGGGTGATGCTGATACGACAGCTTGTCCCCAGCCCGGACAGCCTGGAACAGGTAAAAAAGATTCAGAGCCAGGCATCGATCAAATTCATTGAAATGACCAGGTGACAATTTTAAGAGTCATTTTATTGTAGGGCTATAAAAGGAGGTATTAAACATGGCAGAAAGCTATCCGGTA
>DKFA01000120.1:5728-22731 GCA_002452695.1 Dehalococcoidia bacterium UBA6808 | reverse complement strand
AAAATAGCGCTCACTTCAGCAACCTGTCCACGATCGTTACCGTGTCTCCAACCCGCGCGCCCAGAGTAGCGGCTGCGCTGCCGTCCCTGACCGACAGCTCGAGATAGTCGTTGCCGCCCACCACCGCGATCAGCCCGCCGCCCTGCGCGTAATAGGGGCTGGTGTTGTCGATACGCTGATTGCGTATCTCCACTGCCGCGCCGCCGGGCGGGATATCCCTGCTGCGAAAGTTGGTGATCAGGTTGCCGTACCTGTCTATATGAATGATATGGCCGACCAGATGACCCGTTGCATCCCGAAAAGGTTCAGGAATGGGGAAGGAGTAAAGGCTGTCGATTTTATCTCCGAACGTTGCCACAGGATAGTCCTGCGAGAGATAAGCGGCCACCGGCGCAAAGATATCGCGCCCGTGGAAGGTGGAGCTGACCGGTTTTCTCCAGTACTCCTCTTTGGTAATTGAGACGGCTTCACAACCTGCGGGCACCGGCCTCTCCGAGGGAGCGTTGTGGCCCGGATTGCTGGATGGCCTGTTTTCCTGCTCCAGTTCGTATAGAACATAGCTGAGCGCCCCGTTATCGGGCGCCAGGAAACAGGCGGTGGGTGTGTTTAATATCACCATTCTGCGGTCGCTGCCAACACCGGGATCGACGATAACGATGTGGATGGATCCCTGGGGAAAATAGCGCCAGGTGGTATGCAGGATAAAGGCTGCCTGGCGGATAAACTGCGGCTCGATGGCATGGGAAATGTCGACGATAACAGCCGAAGGGTTGATGCTGAGTATCACGCCCTTCATGCTGGCGACATAACCATCGCTGGTACCGAAATCGGTGGTCAGCGTGATAACCCGCGACATTTATCTCCCCTTTGCTTAAGTGGAGCTGATCCGGACGATGACGATAGAGAGCACGACGAAAATGACGGCCAGCACAATGGTGACCTGGAAGAGCGTTTTTTCCACGCCACGCCTGGTCCTGTAAACGCCATCCGACTGCCCGAAGATACCGCCCAAGCCACCGCCCTTGGTCTGCAGGGCCAGGACGCCGATCAGCGCAACGGCCAATATAATCTGTGCAATGATTAAGTATACCGGCATGCTATTTCCCTCCGAGTTTGTCCACGACAATCTGCCTGACCACTGCCGGGTTGGCTTTACCCCTTGATGCCCTCATGACCTGCCCGATCAGGAAGGTCAGGGAAGCCTCTTTGCCGGCCCTGTAATCGACAACTGCCTTTTCATTCTCTGCAATTATTTTCTCTACTATTGTAGCAATTTCTCCAGTGTCGCTGATCTGCACCAGCCCTTTTTCCGCCACGATGGCGGCCGCGTTCTTGCCCGTGTTGAACATCTCTTCGAAAACCGTCTTGGCCAGCGGCCCGCTGAGCGTGCCCCTGTCTACCAGTTCCAGCATCTCGGCCAGCTGTGCAGGTTTGATGCGGGCATCTTCCAGTTTAATGTTGCCGGCATTGAGCAGCCGCAGGAAATCGCCCAGCAGCCAGTTGCTGATGGTCTTGGCTTTCTTCTGCACGTCTCCACCCTTGCTCAAGGCTGTAACGCATTCTTCAAAATAGTCAGCCAGCTTCCTGGAGTCGGTCAGCAGCTCCGCATCGTAGGGCATCAGGTTGTACTGTGAAATGAACCTGTCGTACCTGGCTTCGGGCAGTTCGGGCAGCCCGGCCCGGATCTTGCTAACGAACTCGCGGCTGAAGGAAAGAGGCGGAATATCAGGCTCAGGGAAATACCTGTAGTCGTGGGCGTATTCCTTGCTGCGCTGACTGACGGTGATGCCTTTGTCATCTACCCAGCCGCGCGTCTCCTGGGGTATCTTCTCGCCCCTGGCCATCGCTTCGCGCTGGCGCTGTGCTTCATATTCCAATGCGCGGAAGACGGCCTTAAAGCTGTTCATATTTTTGACTTCGACCTTGCCCATCAATTCGGTCGAGCCTGCAGGGCGTATGCTGATGTTGGCATCGCAACGGAAGCTGCCCTCCTCCATATTGCCGGTGGAAACGCCCAGGTACCGTAAAATCGAGCGCAGTTTAACCAGATAGAGCCGGGCCTCTTCGGGACTGTTCATATCGGGCTCGCTGACTATCTCCATCAGGGGCATGCCTGCACGGTTGATGTCCACCAGGCTGTAGCTTTCTCCCTGGGGTGTTGAGCGGTGTACCAGCTTGGCTACGTCCTCCTCGAGGTGGACGCGCGTGATGCCAATCCTCTTTTTCCTGCCTTCGATATCGATGACCAGGTAGCCGTTGACGCTCATGGGCATGTCATATTGCGAGATCTGGTAGCCTTTCATCAGGTCGGGGTAGCAGTAGTTCTTGCGGTCGAACTTGGCGCGCTCCGGTATGGTGCAGTTGAGCGCCAGCGCGGTCATGACGGTGAACTCCACCGCGCGCTGGTTGACAGTGGGCAACACGCCGGGCATGCCCATGCAGACCGGGCAGACATGTGTATTGGGGGGAGCACTGGCATAATCCGTGCTGCAGCCGCAATACATCTTGCTGCGGGTCAACAACTGGGAATGCACCTCCAGCCCTATGATGGTTTCGTATTCCACAACGCCGGATAGTATAGCAGTATCTCAGCTTCCGGGCAAGCTGTCGACAACAGCGAAGCACCTGATGGTTTGCATTTTTGCCGCGCCAGTAGCAAAATACTTAACCAATTAGATAATTTCTGCCGTTTATTATGTCAAATTAATAGTTGGTAAAGACATGACGAAAGAATTACAGTATATTGATTACAATGTAACGGTATTGACCAACAGCCTGATCGCCAATGGCCTGGCCCCGGGTGCCATGATGAAAAGGACAGGCGCAACATTTATATCAAGTTAAGCGCATGGTCCAGCGCAAGCAAAAAATCATCAAGAACTACATAATTAAGTTTGTTTGACAAGTTTGATGACCACGATATCAAGTCGGTCTATTAGGGTATGGAAAAATACCTCGACATTTATGAAAAAAACAGATAAAGCTATAGGACGCGTTGTCCAAGCTCTTTCCAGATTCATACCGGGAGTAACAGTAATATGAAAAAATCCATTCTTCCCATATACTTTCTGCTGATTGCCGTCATAATAGCCTCTTTGCTGTCGGGCTGCGACAATGGAAACGGGGTTGCGCCGCCAATTACAGCTGTGGTACAGCGAGGCGACCTTGAGGTCAGGGCCGGCGTTGATGGATATATAGAGACCCCTGGATCGATCAACCTTTATTTCGACGCATCGATGTTCGGCGCTCCCTATAGCAGCAGAATCAGGAAAATATACGTGGAGAAAGGGCAAATGGTGAAAGCCGGCGCTTTGCTGGCCAAGCTGGATGATACGTCGCAGAAGCTCTCTGTCGAAGCAGCACAGTATGCCCTGGAACTGGCCATCAACAATATGGTGCAGACCGTTTGCTGCGGCATTAAGGTTTCTCCCAGCCACTATACGGAAGCCGTCCCCCTCAAACGTTATGAGTTCGCCATGAAAGAGATGGAAAAGGCGCAGTCGTATCTGCTGGACGGCCGCTACGAGGAATCGGCCGAGCAGGTCACGCTGGCCAGGCTGGATATGGAAGGAGCGCGGGATTATTTCAATGACCCGGCTTACAAACGGGTCAAGCCTTCTATCAACGTGGCTAACGATGTAAATGATATCAATCAACAGATCACCACAGAAAGGTACATAGATGACATTATTGCCAGGTTAACAGCCAATATTGAAAAGGTTATCGGCCTGCAAAAGCAATATACGGCGGGCGACTACGGAGGCGCTAAAGAGGCCATCCAGTATCTGCTCATGGGCATGAGCGATACCAGGACTCTGATCAACAGCGTCAGCCATCTGCCGGGGGGCATCGAGGTACCCGATACCTGCACTGCCTACACCATGCTCAATGAGATCTCGGCCTCTTTAGACAGGCTGGAAGTGCTGGCGCAGACCAAAGACATCGATGCTGTGAAGTATGCCGAGACGCTTAACCTGGCCAGACATGATATCGAACTGGGCAAAAAGATCATCGATGAAAACAGGGAGACATACTGGCTCGGTCTGAACCTGAAGGTGATGCGCGACACCAACATCGGTATTCAGACTGCCCTGGTCAACCTGGAGCGCGCCAAGCAAGCCCTGCTCAAGACTGAGCTAATCGCCCCGTTCGACGGCAGGGTAGAGGATATCAATCTGAGGGCCGGCGATATGATCACGCAGAGGTATTCTACTACGGGCGCCCCCATCGACAGCTGGGTGATCAGGCTGGCCGATACCAGCTATTTCAGGTTGACCGGCACGGTCGATGAGATCGATGCGGTCAAGATCAGGGCCGGCCAGAAGGCCAAAGTGTTTGTCGATGCGGCCCCCGGCAGGCAGTTCGACGGTACGGTTAAGTTCATCTCCAACTACGGGCCCCAGCAGGTTACCGCCGGCGTGCCGTATTACGGCACGATACAACCGACGGTGCCGACCTATAAAATAGAAATCGATATTGATAAGACGCAGACAGCCGGTCTGTACAATGGTCTCTCGGCCAGCGCCGAGATCCTCATCGACAGCCGGCCCAACGTCCTGATCATACCCAACGGCGCCCTGTCGGGCAAAAACCTGGACTATACTGTGCGTGTTCTGACCGACGACAAAGCAGGCACGATCGAACTGCGTCCAGTCAAGATCGGCCTGCAGACCAGGTCGCAAACGGAGATAGTATCCGGCCTGAAAGAAGGCGAGAAAGTGCTGGTGGAAAAGCCCGCCGCTCCCACCAGACAACTGCATATCGACAAGTAAGGGAAGGAAAAATATGAAGATATGCAGGTTAAATTCTCTCGGAGGCAACATCGATGGCCAATAAATTAACCGAATCCATAAAATCGACCCTGTCCACCACCAGAGGACTGGTGATGTTTATTGTAATTGCCGTCGTGGTTGTTGGCGGCATTGTTCTGGGCGCCTATCTGTGGCACGAGAGCGTGACCTACGTCAGCACTGACAATGCCCGGCTGGCGGCGCCACTGATACCAGTGTCCGCCCTTTCCGGCTGCCAGGTGATCAGCATGGATGTCGACTACGGCAGCTATGTGGAGAAAGGCCAGAAGATCGCCACGGTCGGGCAGCCCCGTCCTGACAACGTAGGCGACAGGCTGGGATTCAAGGAGGTCCCGCTGAGCAGGGCTAACATCCTAGCCCCGGTCAGCGGTTACGTAGCGGCGGTCTGGACGTATCCTGGTGCGGTGCTGGGCCCGGGGTCACCTATAGTAACCATCTATGACAACTCCGATACCTGGGTGAGCGCCAATATCTCTGAGACTGAATTGCACAGGATCGAGCCCGGGCAGGAAGTGGATGTCAGTGTCGACAGCCTGGGCGGGCGCAAGCTGAAAGGCAGGGTGGTTGGTATCTCAGCGGCCACCGCTGCGACTTTCTCGCTGCTGCCCCAGAACAATACAACGGGCAATTTCATCAAGGTGGTGCAGGTCGTACCCATCAAGATCTCCATCGAAAAACCTGCCGAGGATGTGCTGGTACCAGGCACCTCCGTGGAAGTAAAGATCAGGGTGAGGTAGAACTCTGCCGGCAAGAGCCGGCGGAATTTAACAGTTATGCCAAAAGTCGTCGAGTGGGAAATCCTGACCGTAGCGATCCTGGGGACATTCATGGTGATCCTCGATCAGACCATCATGAATATAGCTTTGCCGCATATCATGGCTGTGTTCAACGAGACGGCCGATCGTGCTCAGCTTGTAATCTCCGCCTATATGATGGCGACAGCCATTACCACCCCGGCGGCTGCCTATCTTTGCAGCAGGTTCGGTATCAAAAAGATCTACCTGCTCAGCCAGGCGGGTTTCCTGCTGGGGTCGGTCCTTTGCGGCCTGGCCTGGGATACCAATACATTGATCTTTTTTCGCATATTGCAGGGTCTGGCGGGCGGCCTGCTCACCCCGATTGTCATGACCATGCTCTTCACCAATGTGCCGCCGGAAGAGAGAGGCACGATGATGGCCATCTTTGGCATACCTACGATGCTGGCGCCTGTCATCGGGCCTGTTCTGGGCGGCTACCTGGTGACCTACTGGGACTGGCGTATTTGCTTCTATGTTAACGTGCCCGTGGTGCTGCTGGCCATGGCGATAGGCTTCATCTGGATCAAGGATACGACCATTGAGGAGGTCAGCTTCGATTTCTGGGGGTTCACACTGGCTGCTATCGGTTTCAGCGCTATTCTCTACGCCTTCTCTTATGCTCCCACCTGGCACTGGGATGACTGGCGCATCGTGACGCTGTTAATCGTCGGATGTGTCAGTATCGCTGCCTGGATAATAGTGGAACTGCGTGAAAAACAGCCCATGCTCGATCTGCACATCTTTAAATACGGCGGCTTCTCGCTGGCTACCGGACTGAACTTCGTGACCACCATAGGTTTATTCTCTGTAGTATTCTTGCTGCCGCTGTTCCTTCAGAGTATCCGCGGCCTGAATGCCATGCAAACAGGCCTGATGCTGCTGCCCATGGTGCTGGGCAGCATGATCACCATGCCCCTTAGCGGCATCATGTATGACAAGATCGGTCCTCGTGTGCCGGCTGTGATCGGCCTGATCATAACGGCGTTTTCTTCGCTCTGGCTGCAGGTGATGGATGTTAACACACCCGATTCCCTGTTGTTGACGATCTTGTTTGTCAGGAGCATGGGTATGGGCCTCTGCATGATGCCGATCATGACGTATGCCTTGGCGGCGGTACCCATACATATGACCGCCCAGGCGTCGTCCATCACCAATGTCTTACGCACAGTGTTCGCTTCGCTAGGTGTGGCTGTCTTCGCTTCTATGCTCGATCAATTACAAAAGACCAACGCCGCGGTCATTTCACAGACACTTACGCCCGATTCCACCATGGCTCTGCAGCTGCTGTCCTCTGTTCAGGTTATGATGATGCAGGCTGGTCAAACGCTTGAGATGGCCCATATGACAGCGCTTTCTTTTCTGGCTCAGTATGTCAACCTCCGTGCAACCATCACTGCCTTTCAAATGGAATATGTGATCAGCGCTGTTATCGTCATCCTCGCCATCATCCCTGCCATCTTCCTGCCTTTTGGCAAGATAAACAAGCCCGGCGGTCCCGTGGATATGTCCGCCTGAGCTTAAAGCCACTTTTTTGTGCGGAAATAGACCAGCATCCCGATTGCCACGACCAGCATGAATGCAAGCACGGCCGGGTAGCCCCAAGGAGAATCCAGCTCCGGCATATACTTGAAGTTCATGCCGTATAATCCTGCGATGAAGGTGAGGGGGATAAAGATGGTGGCAACCACGGTCAATACCTTCATCACCTCGTTGGTCCTGTTGCTCATGCTGGAAAGATAGATATCGATCAGCCCGCTGACCATTTCGCGTGTTGTTTCGATCAGGTCCAGCGCTTCAAAAATGCGGTCATAGACGTCCCTGAAATAGGCGGTCGTCTCGTCTTTGATCAGCTGCGACTGTTTCTTGCTCAGGTCGATCAGTATTTCGCGAACAGGCCAGACATACTGTCTCAACAGCATCATGTTTCTCTTGACGCCCTGGATTGAGACAAGTACCTGACGGGTGGGATTGAACACCAGCTCATCTTCCTTGTCCTCGATTTCGTTGCCGAACCTTTCAATCGTGCTGAAGTAGTTATCGACGATGATATCGATAATGCGGCAGGCCAGGTAGTCAACCCCCATTCTACGCACGACGGAATCGGCCGCGCTGATCTCGTTGCGCAGCCCTCCGAAGAAATCCCCCGGCCTCTCCTGGAAAGTGATGATAAAGTTGTCCCCCAGTATAATGCTGAGCTGTTCCGCATCGACACATTGCCGCTCGGTATCGTATTCCAGCATTTTCATTATTATCAACAGGTAGTTGCCGAAGTCCTCATATTTGACCCGATGGTCCGTGTTGGCGATGTCTTGTATCGACAGTTCATGCAGTCCGTAAGACTGACCAAGCGATTTGAGTACTTCCTGGTCGGATACCGTATCAACGTTGATCCAGGTATACCCTTGCTTATCTCTGCAGGCGTTGCATTCCGTAAGCGTACTGTCTGTCAGGAAAAAGTGGCTGTTGCGGTCGTAGCGGATAATGCTCAGAGGAGAGCCTGTGTTCATACTCATTCCCATCGTATTCGTTGGCTACCTGCGGGCTTGTCCGCGTGCCATTGACGCGAATATACCACCAAAACATAGAACAGTAAAGATGCCGAAACAGATCTTTACGCTCAACTCGAACTGGGGAAAAATGGTTTCAGTGATAGGTGTGTGCCCGATGATGACCGCCAGCACCAGCATGGCAGTGCCCATGCTGAGCATCTGGCCGATCAGGCGCATGGTGCCCAGCGTGGCTGAAGCGACTGCCAACGATTCCCTGTTCACAGAGCTCATGACGGAATTGGTATTGGGCGAAGAAAACAGAGCGAATCCCAGCCCAAGTACGATGAGGCTGATAATGATATAGTAAAGTGGCAGACTACCGTCCAGGAAGACCAGCAGTAACAGCCCTGCCATGGTCAGTGCCATACCGGTTGAGGCCAGCAGGCGTGGATCAAACCTGTCGGAAAGGCGGCCGGTGATCGGTGAGAAGACCGCCTGTATGACAGGCATAACGAGGATAACCAGGCCTGCATTGCCCGGCGGCAAGCCTTTAATATACTGGAGATAAAGGCTGAGCAGAAAGGTGACTGCATAAGTAGCGGCATAGTTGATCAATGCTGCCAGATTGGCGAAGGCAAATCCCCGGTTAATGATAAAATGCTTGATATCCAGCGCCGGACTTTTCACTTTCAACTCCCATTTAACGAAAACGCCGAGTATTATTATGCTAAGGGCAACGGCGGCAAATCCGGTCCAGTCAGGAAGTGCGGAGAAACCCCAGATCAGCGCCACCAGACCCAGTCCGTAAATAATTGACCCGGGCAGGTCAAATTTCTCGCCTCTGGCTGCAGCCCACTCTCCCTTGAGCAGCCAGAAGATCATGACCACGGGGATGATCCCCAGCACCGTGATCAGCCAGAAAATACTGCGCCAGCCCAGGGCCTGAGTGAGTAACCCTCCCACGAAAGGTCCCAGTGAGAGCCCGACATACACCACGGCTACATTAATGCCAAGCACGCGCCCTCGCTGCTTCAGTGGGAAGGCCAGCACCAGTAAAGCTGAGCTGGTGCTGGAGATCATAGCGCTGGCTATACCCTGAATTACACGGGCAACCAGCAGTAGCATAATGCTGTTGGCGATGGCGGCCAGCAAGGCGGCAAAGATATATACGATCAAGCCCGTTACTATCATCTTCTTCATGCCGTAGATGTCGGCCAGCCTGCCCAGAGGGACCATGAAAATGGCCGTGGCCAGCAGGAAGGATGTGGCGATCCAGCTGAGAGTGATGGCGTCCGCTGTAAATTCACTGCCGATAGAGGGCAGGGCGATATTGATGGATGAACCGTTAAAGGGCGTCAAAAATGAGCTGATGCAGGTTATGATCAGCACGCTGGTGGCATGTTGGGGGTTGTGTTGATCGGGATGTTGCATCTCTTAAACAGCGTGAATGATTAAAGGCTAGGAGGACTTGATAAAGCGGGCGACATCCGACTCCTCGAACGTCCAGCGTTCGGCGCTATAGCCAACGGGACTGATACCAGGCTGGTTTAATGTCGGTCATATAATTATTATTGCCTGACGTCGCACACACACCGTTCTCCTCTATCAATTTTACCAGTTACACCTCGACACGGATAGCGGCATGGCCTTCCACGGGACATTTATACTCGCACAACCCGCAGCCGATGCAACGGCCTTTTACCACTAAAGGTCTCATCAGTTCGACCTGGCCGCCATTTTCATCGGTCACTGTAGCCCTGCGCAGCACAATGGCTTTACGCGGCACCGGGCACATTTCCTCGCAGACGATGCAGGGAGTATTCTCTGCCCAGGGCAGACAGCGATTCCGGTCGATCACGGCCAGGCCGATCGGCGTGTTTTGCTTGGCTCTGAGTTGAAGCGGGGGGATGGCCCCGGTCGGGCAGGTCTTTCCGCAGGCGTTGCAGGTATACTGGCAGAAACCTGTGCGCATTACAAGTACAGGGGTCCAGAAGGCCTCGGCGCCAGCCTCGCCCCGTGCGGGTTGGATGGCAGCTGTCGGACATGACCTGATGCATTCACCGCAGCGCACACAGCGCGTCTGCATGCTTGCTTCGGTTGCGCCGGGCGGAAGTATGCGCCATTTGCTGATGATCTTGTCCAGCGGCGCAACCCGGAATAGCATGGCCATGATAGCTGCGGCGCCCAGACCAAGGAAAAGCTGCCGGCGGCCAGGGTCGTAGCTGTTGAAGGGCGCAAGAGCATATACAAAGCCGAAATCGCTGGCGCCACAGGGGCAGCTATCCATGCATTTCAAACACATGATACATTCGCCTGGGTCGCTGATGCACCCTTTTGACCGGTCGATGGTGCCAGTGGGACAAACGTCCTGACAAAGCTTGCAGTGATTGCAACTCTCACCTACCCTGCGCCTGATCAGGCTAATTTTACTGAGGATCCCATACATTGCGCCCAGGGGGCAAATGTAGCGGCACCAGAAACGCCGGCTAATCAGGTTGAGTGAGATAATAGCGGCTAGGATAAGGCCGAAAAGCCAGCCATCACGATATGAGGGCAGTTGTGTGGAGAACAGGGCCGGCCTGATCAGGTTATCAAAATTGGCGAGGGCGCCCTGCAGCTCAGGTACGCTGTTCAACCCGGATTGGATCAAATTAATCAGCGCATCGAGGCCGGGCCAGATGCCAACGGCGAACGCGCGAACCATAATTGTTAGCGGGTCGAAAACCAGCAGTGTTAGATTTGAGAAGATTGCAGCCGCCAGGATGGCAATCAGCAACACGTACTTGATCGACCGCAGCCATTCCGGCAGCGCTTCATATTTTCGTTTCCAGGCACTGAAGGAAAACCAGTCCAACACCGTTCCCAGCGGGCAGAGCCAGCCACACCATGCACGGCCGAAGATCAAGGCCAGCGCCAGCATGGCAACTGAGATAAAAAAGTAAGGTTCAAAACTGCGGCTGGCTATCAGGGCTGCCAGCATGACAAGCGGGTCGAGCCGCATGATCAGGGGGAGGGCCTTCAGAAAAATAACCAGGAACCCGATAAAGGACAGTATCTGGACGGCAGTACGCAGGTTCAGCCAGATTTGCGCATGGTGGATTGTTTTCCGCTTAACCGCCAAATTTTATTTCCTTGATGTTTAGTGTAGAGAGATCTGCGCTGCCTGTACCCATCTCCGCACCCAGATTTATATAAGGTATACTGTCCGGCTTGACGATGACATTGTCACCTGTCTTTACAAACCGCTTTATTCCGCCCAGAGCTTCGACAGCCCTGCGCGCCATGTCCTCCGGCTCTCCTCCCTTTACAACTACGAGGTCGGGATAGCTGATGCCACGCTGGCCAGACTGAGGAGATTGCGTGGCTGGTTTGATTGGGGATGGGAGTAATATCTCAGACGCCGGCGCTGCAGATGAACATGCACTCAGAAACCGACCTGCCAGCAGCGCGCCCAAACCTGTAAAAGCACCCTTGATGAAATCACGGCGGGACAGGTCTAGCATTAAGATTACCTCTGGGGAATTATAAAAACTGGTTTGAGGCGAGTCAAAAATTTACCAAAGTAGCGCTGAACATTTCATATACGGGTATACATGGAAAAATTCTACCAAAGAAAGCTGAATCGCCCTTTTCCTTTATGCTTTGCAACCAATGATCAACAGGGTAAAAGGCAGGTTACGATGCCATGTCCAGAGCAACGGTAGCTGAGGCAGAGAAACTGCCGGCGGTTAGATAGCCAGCTTCAAGTAATCTTACTCTTTACCTTGAACTGATATATCCTTGAACAGCCAGGTGGAAAGATAGCGTTCGCCCGTATCGGGCAGAATGACTACGATACGTTTGTGGGCAAATTCGGGACGTCCGGCTACCTGCAGGGCAGCCCAAACGGCTGCTCCTGAGGAAATACCGGCCAGGATGCCTTCTTCGCGTGCCAGCCTGCGGGCCATCGCACCGGCATCCTCATGGCCCACCGTAATAATTTCATCGAAGAGGTCGATCCTGCAAATATCTGGTATAAACCCGGCCCCGATACCCTGGATCATGTTTGGTCCCGGTTGTCCTCCGGAAAGGACCGGCGATGAGGAAGGTTCCACTGCAATAATTTTAATGCTCTTACGGTATTTTTTTAGCCTGCGGGCTATGCCGGTCAGGGTGCCGCCTGTGCCTACGCCGGCTACTACGGCATCCACCTTACCATCCGTGTCACGCCAGATCTCCTCCGCCGTAGTCATCTCATGAATGGCGGGATTGGCCTCGTTTTTGAACTGCTGCAGCATCAGATAGTTGCTGTTCTGTTTCACCAGTTCTCCGGCTTTATTCACAGCGCCGCTCATACCCTGCGCTCCCGGAGTGAGTACGAGATCGGCGCCGAATATGGCCAGCAGTTGCCGGCGTTCCAGCGAGACCGAGTCCGGCATGACCAGTACCAGCCTGTAGCCTCGAATGGCGCAGACAAAAGCCAGGCCTATGCCGGTATTGCCGCTGGTTGGCTCTACCAGGACGGTGTCCTTTTTAATAGCTCCTTCCTCCTCGGCTGCCAGTATCATGGCTGCACCGATGCGGTCTTTGATGCTCCCGGCCGGGTTAAACGATTCCAGTTTGGCAACGACCTCGGCCCCGGCCTCGCCCGTGATGCGGTTCAGCCGTACCAGCGGAGTGTTGCCGATCAGCTCCATGGAATTGGCAGCAATGCCGCGTGTCAATTTGGGCATTTGCAGCGACTTGAATCTGACCTTATCTCTCTTTGATTTTCCCTCCAATTTGTTTCCACCTCTCATGAGTTTAAATATCGTAGGATAGTTTTTTCGCCGTCGCTTTTTGCATCTGCCGGTCTACCAGGTCCTGCAATGTGGTGGATTTCAGCACGCTGCGCATAGCCTGTGCCAGTTCGTCCCAGACATCACGGGTTACACACGAAGACGACCTTGTACATGAGCATGGGTCTTCCACGCACTTCACCGGCGCCACCGGCCCCTCCAGCACTTCGATAATATCCAGCAGACTGATATCGACAGGGCCTCTGGCCAGCCTGATACCTCCTTTCGGTCCTCGCGCGCTGACGATCAATCTTGCAGCAACCAGGGACGTAACGATCTGCTCAAGGTAACGCAAGGGCAAGCCCTGCCTGGCCGAGATGTCCTTCAGCATCACCGGCGATTGACCGCCATTCAGTGCCAGATCGAGCAGCGCCCTCGTTGCATATCTGCCTTTGGTTGAAATTTTCATCTTGAACCACCCGTATTGTCTACTTAATATTTTATCGCATTGAATATAATATGTTCTGCCAATTTGCTGGAAAAACATCGGATCAGGCACTTATCTGATCGTGCAGGTGGCCTGCCTTAAAAGAGACTGCCCTGTGCTGACTGTCCTTTCTTGTACTTGATGCCGAGGTGTTCATAGGCCAGGCGTGTGGCCATGCGCCCGCGCGGCGTCCTCTCAATGAAGCCGAGCTGCAGCAGATAAGGCTCGTACACGCTG
Organism: Dehalococcoidia bacterium UBA6808; assembly: GCA_002452695.1. GTDB lineage: Bacteria > Chloroflexota > Dehalococcoidia > GIF9 > UBA5629 > UBA6808. Next base: position 9,153 of record DKFA01000120.1, on the reverse strand, counting down.
TCGATGGTGTCAGCTTCTTCACTGATCGAAGCGGCGATGGTATCCAGCCCCACCGGCCCGCCATCGAATTTTTCGATAATGGTCCTGAGCACCTTACGGTCGATGTCATCCAGCCCCAATTTGTCCACCTCGAGCTTGCCCATAGCCTCCAGCGTCAACTCGGTGGTCACGGCTCCGTCGGCCCTGACCTCGGCATAGTCGCGGATGCGCTTGAGCAGGCGGTTAGCCACGCGGGGAGTGCCGCGCGCCCGGCAGGCGATCAGATCAATGCTTTCATCGTCGATCTTCAGTTTGAGAATACGGGCGGAACGTTTAATAATGGCAGCCAGCGCCCTGTCGTCATAAAAGTCCAACCTGTGCACTGAGCCGAACCTGTCTCTGAGCGGCGGGCTCATCGAGGCATAGCGCGTGGTGGCGCCGATGAGGGTAAAGCGGGGCAGGTTGAGCCGCAGGCTGCGGGCGCCGGGACCTTTGCCGAGTATGATATCGAGAGCATAATCTTCCATGGCCGGGTAAAGGATCTCTTCCACGATTCGGCTGAGGCGGTGGACCTCGTCGATGAAAAGCACGTCGCCCTTTTGCAGGTTAGTCAGGATGGCAGCCAGATCGCCCGGCCTTTCAATGGCAGGTCCTGAGCTGACCTTGATATTGACTCCCATCTCCCCGGCGATGATAAAGGCCAGTGTGGTCTTGCCCAATCCAGGAGGGCCATAGAGCAGGATATGATCGATAGCCTCACCACGCCTCTGGGCGGCCTTGATGCCGATCTCAAGATTGTCCTTGACCTTCTGCTGGCCGATGAAGTCGTCCAGCTTCTTCGGCCTCAGGTTGGCATCAAGCATGGAATCATCCGGGCCAAGCTTGCCCGATACCACGCGTGGAGTTTCTTCTTCTTGCATATCTGATCTTAAATCCAGGGATTAGTAACATTATAACATATGTACTATAAAAAACAGCCCGCAGCGGTCGCCGCGGGCTGTTTATTTTCACAAAAGACAGCGCTATTCCTGTTCGCCGGCGATATCGGGCGGATTGTCCACAGCTACCGCGCTACCGCTGGTATCAGGCAGCAGATTCACTTCAGTGGACTCTGAGAAGATGACGGCGTCATCCCTTTCCAGGAACCTGTCGGAAGGCTTGCCCAGCTTCGGGGTGAGCGTGATGGTGGAAGGAATCAGCTTACCGATGATAACGTTTTCCTTAAGTCCGTGCAGTCTGTCGGTCTTACCCCAGATAGCAGCTTCGGCCAGCACCCTGGTGGTCTCCTGAAAGGAGGCTGCCGCCAGCCAGCTGTCGGTATTGAGCGAGGCGCGTGTGATGCCCAGCAGCACCGGTCTGGCCACAGCCTGGTCACCGCCCTCGGCTTCCATCTTGGCATTGATATTCTCGAAATCCAGCCTATCTACCAGGTCGCCTACCAGCAGGTCGGTATCGCCGGAGAATTCCACGCGGACCCTGCGCAACATCTGGCGGACGATGGTTTCGATGTGTTTGTCGTTGATATTCACGCCCTGTGAGCGATAGATCTTCTGGACCTCGTCGATCAGGTAAAGCTGAACGTCGCTGCGCCCGTTGATGTGCAGGATATCCTGCGGGTCTTTAACGCCCTCTACCAGCTTGTCGCCGGCACGAACGTAATCGCCCTGTTTGACCAGCACATGGCTGGTGACGGGCACTTCATATTTACGCTCGTCTTTATCTTCATAGGTAATGACGATCTTGCCATTTTCGATCCTGGTCAGGCCGTCCACTCGAGCCAGTAGTGGCTGCGGTGACTGATCGCTGCTTGTGACAATAGCTGTCCCCGGCTCTGCCAGTATATCGCCTCTCTTGACCACAATGTTGTTCTCAGCCACAACTTTATAGCCTGCGGGTATCTCGTGTTCGATCGGGTAAGCTTCGACGTGGGTGATTGTAATCTCGCGTTTCTTAAGTGCGCCGTCCTCGATCATCTCGTTTATATTTACAGTGCCGTCAATCTCGGTCAGTACGGCTTTGCCCTTGGGCACCCTGGCCTCGAAAAGCTCTTCCACGCGGGGCAGACCGGTCGTGATGTCGGTGCCGACTACACCGCCGGTGTGGAATGTCCTCAGCGTAAGCTGCGTGCCCGGCTCGCCAATACTCTGTGCGGCAATGATGCCGACCGCCGTGCCGATCTTGATCAACTCCGTAGAGGAGAGATCGCGGCCATAGCATTTGCGGCAAATACCGCGTTTGGAATTACAGATCATCGGGGATCTGACATTGACCGTCTTGACTTTGGCGGCCACGATCTGCTTGATCTTCTCTTCGTCGATCATCTCGTTCCTGTCGACAATAATCTCACCCGTCTCAGGATTTACTATTTCCTTGGCTGCAATGCGGCCCTTGATACGTTCCTCGAACGGAGGCAGCAGGCCCTTTTCCTTTTCATTAATAACAGATGTGAACTCCAGTCCTTCGCCATTGTAACCACAGTCCTCTTCCAGGATAATCAGGTCCTGGGCCACATCGATCAGGCGTCGTGTCAGGTAACCGGCCTCGGACGTCCTCAGCGCGGTATCTGCCAGACCTTTGCGGGCGCCGTGGGTGGACATGAAGTACTCCATCACGGAGAGGCCTTCGCGGAAGCTGGCCTTGATGGGGAATGGTATGATACGGCCCGAAGGATCGGTCATCAGTCCACGCATGCCAGCCATCTGCCTGATCTGGGAGATGTTGCCCTTGGCCCCAGAGTGCGCCATCATGTAAACGCCGCCATAGCGGTTGAGCGAACCCTGGATCTCTTTTTCAATAGTGTTGGTGATCTTGGTCCAGATGTCGATGGCCTGGCTCTCATATTCCTCCTCGGTTATCAGACCCCGGTTATACTGGCTGTGCAGGATGGCGACATCCTCATCGCCCTTTGCGATCAGTTTCGGCTTGATGTGCGGGACCTCAATATCGCGGGCGGCGATGGTCGTGCCCGACTTGGTGGAATATTCAAAGCCGATGCGTTTGAGCTCGTCCAGCATGCGCACGGTCTTTTCACGCCCACACCAGCGGAAGCATTCGGAGACCAGCCTGCGCAAATCGCCCTTGCTGGCAGTGAAGTTAAAGAAGCCATTATAGGGTTCATGTTCCCGTAATTGTTTAGGCAGGATCATGTTGAACATGATGCGACCGACGGTGGTTTGGATGATTCCGCTCTGCTGACCGGTCATACGAATATCTTCGTATTCTTTGGCCAGATCGGATTCACTCAATTTCTGGATCTCAGCCGGCTGTTCTTCAGTAACATTTTCTTTAACGGATTTGCTGCCCTTTAGCCTGACTGAGATTTCTTCCTGCAGCTCGGGGTAGATCGGATCATGGGTTATTTTATACATCTCATAGGCCAGGATGGCTTCAGCAGGATCCCCGTACATCTTTAATTTGCCTTCGGTTACCGGCCTGATATGTGTCAG
>DKFA01000120.1:1736-5618 GCA_002452695.1 Dehalococcoidia bacterium UBA6808 | reverse complement strand
GCATTGAAGGCCGAGCAGACCAGCGGGTGCAACTGGATGGCGCTGCCCTCGATCAGGGTAGGTTCGAAGGCCTGGATGCTGAGCCGGTGCAGGGTAGGCGCGCGGTTAAGCATGACCGGCCTTTCCTTGATTACCTCGGCCAGAATATCCCAGACTTCCGCCCTGGCACGCTCAACCTGGCGGCGGGCGCTCTTAATATTATGCGCATAACCCTGTTCGATGAGCCTTCTCATCACAAAGGGTTTAAAAAGCTCCAGCGCCATATGCTTGGGCAGGCCGCACTGGTGCAGCTTGAGCTCAGGACCGACCACGATCACCGAACGGCCGCTGTAGTCAACGCGTTTGCCCAGCAGGTTCTGGCGGAAGCGGCCCTGCTTACCGCGCAGCATGTCGGAAAGGGACTTGAGCTTGTGCGTGCTGGCGGCGCTGGGCAACCGGCCCCTCCTGCCGTTATCGATGAGAGCATCAACAGCTTCCTGCAACATCCTTTTTTCATTGCGGACGATGATCTCGGGGGCTCCCAGCTCCATGAGCTTTTTCAGACGATTATTACGATTGATCACCCTGCGGTAGAGGTCATTCAAATCGCTGGTGGCGAAACGTCCGCCGTCCAACTGGACAATCGGTCTTAACTCCGGGGGCAGCACGGGCAGGACGGTGAAAATCATCCATTCCGGCTTGTTGCCGCTCCTCCAGAAGGCCTCTACGATGCGCAGGCGCTTGCTTAACTTCTTGTGCTTCTGGCCTTCGCTGGAGCGAATATCTTTCATCAGTTTCTCGCGCAGGTCGTCCAGGTTCATGGTGCGCAGGATGTTGAGAATGGCCTCGGCGCCCATGCCCACCTCAAAGGCATCACCATATTTTTCCTTGTACTGCTGGTATTCGGACTCGCTCAATACCTGAAGCGGCAACTTGCTGATCTCCGAGACATCGACTTTATGTTCAGCCTCGATATCATTGATCTTTTCTTCGATTTCATGCTTCTTTTCGGCAAGTTTTTCCAAATCGGTCTGCCCGTTTTTAGCTTCCGCCTCGAGATCAGCCATCTTCTTTAACAGGTCCTGTTTCCTGGCTGCATAGTAATCATCCAGCCGCTGCTTGCAGGCATCGGCATTGACAGCGACAATCACATACTGGGCAAAATAGAGTACCCTCTCAAGGTTACGCGGGGAAATATCCATCAGCAGGGCCAGCCTGCTCGGCACGCCCTTGGCAAACCAGATGTGCGCCACCGGGGCAGCCAATGTGATATGGCCCATGCGCTCACGGCGGACTTTGGAATGCTCCACCGTAACGCCGCACCTTTCGCAGGTCACTCCGCGGTAGCGAATCTTCTTGTATTTGCCGCAATAGCACTCATAGTTCTTGACCGGCCCGAATATCCTTTCGCAAAAAAGGCCGTCCTTTTCAGGTTTAAGAGTCCTGTAATTAATGGTCTCCGGCTCTGTTACCTCGCCGTAAGACCATTCCTCGATCTGTGTTGGCGACGCCAGGGAAATCCGGATTGCGTTAAAGTCGTTAATTTCAAACACTTTTTATCCCCTATCTTAAAGCTCTGGGTATGTTACCCATCTTTTTCTTGTCTTCGAACAGGTTAATACTCTGATCTTCCTCGTTAAGCAACTCCACGGCCAGACCGAGGCTGCGCAACTCCATGAACAGCACCTTGAATGATTCAGGCACGCCGGGCTGCAGTACATCCTCACCCTTGACCAGCGCCTCGTAGGCTTTGGCCCTGCCCTGCACATCGTCCGACTTCACGGTGAGAAGCTCCTGCAAGGTATGGCTGGCGCCGTATGCTTCCAGCGCCCACACTTCCATCTCACCGAAGCGCTGGCCGCCGAACTGTGCCTTGCCACCCAGTGGCTGCTGCGTAATCAGCGAGTAAGGGCCGGTGGACCTGGCATGTACCTTGTCATCCACCAGGTGGATCAATTTCATCATATAAATGACACCGACCGTTATCGGCTGGTCGAACGGCTCACCCGTCCTGCCATCGCGAAGCTGGATTTTGCCGAAAATCGGCGGCACTATCTTTTGCTCAAGGTAGACCTGCTCGACTATATCATCAAGGTCCTCTTTGCCGATATTGCGGTCGATAGCCGGCCGGTTGACGATGCCCGGCTCCATCTCCAGCCACAGGATGAGGCTGGCGCGCCTTGCTTCGCCTTTGTATTTGCCGGTATTATCCAGCACCTTGTCGGCATTGAAAACGTGGTCTCCCAGCCATTTTTTAACGGCAGCTACGCCGGCTTCATCCAGATGGTCCTGGTTAACAACGCCTTCCTCGCGGCATTTTCTAACGATCCAGGCCTTGCCCAACGCATCTTCCACGGCAATGGTATCAGCGCCATCAAAAATGGGATTGATAACTTTTTCGCCGAATATATCAGCCGCCAGGCCGAGGTGCGTTTCAAGTATCTGCCCAATGTTCATGCGCGAAGGCACACCGATCGGATTGAGCACGATATCCACGGGCCTGCCATCCGGCAGGAAAGGCATATCCTCTTCAGGGAGGATAATCGAGATCACGCCCTTGTTTCCGTGGCGCCCGGCCATCTTATCGCCGACGGAGATCTTGCGACGCTGTGCGACCCAAACCCTGACCAGCTTGATCACATTGGCCGGCAGGTCCGCATGATTATCAGCGGAGAACTCCTTGACATCGATGACCTTGCCGCCTTCACCGTGCGGAACTCTGAGGGAAGTATCCTTAACCTCGCGAGCCTTCTCGCCAAAGATGGCCCGCAGCAGTTTTTCTTCTGCCGTCAGCTCGGTCTCGCCCTTGGGGGTGATCTTGCCTACCAGGATATCGCCGGGACCGACCTCGGCGCCGATGCGGATCACGCCATTTTCATCAAGGTCACGCAGGCTTTCCTCGCCTACGTTGGGTATGTCCTTGGTGATCTCCTCTTTACCCAGCTTGGTCTCGCGGGCCTCAACCTCATATTTCTCGATATGTATGGAAGTGAACTTGTCCTGTTTAACCAGGCGTTCACTCAGAATAATAGCGTCTTCAAAGTTGTAGCCGCGCCAGGTCATAAAGGCGCAGAGCACGTTCTGTCCCAGCGCCAGCTCGCCGTTCTGGGTGGCGGCGCCGTCAGCGATGGGCTGTCCTACCGTGACCATTTCGCCGCGCTTAACAATGGGATGCTGGTTTACACAGGTGCCCTGGTTGGTGCGGTAGAACTTGGTCATGTTATATTCATGCGTGTGTCCGTCGCTCTTGATCACGATCTTCTTGCTGTCGACCTGGACTACTTCACCGGCTTCCACAGCATAGACGACCTGGCCGCTATATTTGGCGACCTCGCCTTCCATGCCGGTGCCAATCAGCGGGGCTTCCGGCCTGATTAGAGGCACAGCCTGGCGCTGCATGTTGGAACCCATCAGGGCGCGGTTGGCATCGTCATGCTCCAGGAAGGGAATGAGGGCCGTCGTTACGCTGAAGACCTGCTTCGGCGAAACGTCCATATAGTCAATTTTCTCGGGCGGGTCGGTGACATATTTACCGCTGCGGATGGCCCCTACGCGGTCTTCGATGAACTCGTTGCGGGAATTGAGCGGGGCGTTGGCCTGTGCGATGCACTCACCGGCCTCCCTGTCAGCGGTGAAATACTCTATCTCATCGGAGACGAAGGGTACGATCGTGATCTTCTGCTTGCCCAGCGCCGCAATCTTTTTGGCTGCGGCCTCGTCTACCAGCGTACCGGCGGGGACTACGACCTTTTTCCTGGAATCGAGTACATCATTTTTCAACAGGCGCCCTACTAGCAGCTTGGAATCATTATCCAACTCATGATAGACCTTGCGATAGGGAGTCTCGATGAAGCCCAGGCTATCGATCCTGGCATAGGTAGCCAGCGATCCGATGAGCCCAAT
>DKFA01000120.1:0-1700 GCA_002452695.1 Dehalococcoidia bacterium UBA6808 | reverse complement strand
CGTTCCCTGGAAAGGCCTCCCGGGCCCATGGCCGACAGTCTGCGCTTATGCGTCAGCTCAGCCAGCGGGTTGGTCTGGTCCATGAACTGCGAAAGCTGCGACCCGCCGAAAAACTCGCGCATCGAAGCTATGATGGGCCTGTTATTAATAAGATTGGCGGGAGCAGGATCGTCGCTTTGTAGACTCATCCTTTCTTTAATCGTCCGCTCCAGCCTGATCAGGCCGACGCGGAACTGGTTCTGGATCAGGTGGCCGGTTGTCCTGACCCTACGGTTGCCCAGATGGTCGATATCGTCGGGCAGCACCCTCTCATTGTTGATCTGGATGATCTTGCGGATGATCTCGACTATATCACGCGGTTTGAGCGCACGGGAGGTGACATCAAAACCATGTTCCTTATATTCCAGTCTCTTGTTGACCTTGAACCTGCCGATGCGGCCAAGGTCGTAGCGGCGGGGATGAAAAAACATATTAATGATAAGGCTCTTGGCGCTTTCACCGTCGGGCGGCTCGCCCGGGCGCAGCTTCTTATAGATATCGATCAGTGATTCCTTCTTGGTCCTGATCGACTCCGGCTCCTTATCAATGGTGGAAGTAATATATTTGTGATCAGGGTTATCATCATCGTCCTTAAACAGATTGATCAGGTCCTCATCGCTGTTAATATCCAGCGCATCCTCAGGATCACCCTCGCCGCTGATAGCGCGCAGCAGCGTGGTCACGGCAATTTTTCTGCGGCCATCAATCTTGGCCCAGATGACATCTTTATTGGATGTCTCAAACTCCAGCCAGGCGCCGTGGTCAGGGATTAGCTTGGCATTGCACAGCCTGCGACCGCTTTCCTCCTGGGACATGGTGAAATACACGCCCGGGGAACGGATGAGCTGGTTGACCACGACGCGCTCAGCGCCGCTGATGATGAAGGTGCCATTCTCCGTCATAATAGGGATTTCTCCCAGGAAAACTTCCTGTTCCTTTATCTCGCCAGTTTCCTTGATCAGCAGGCTGGCCTTAATATAAAGGTTGGACTGGTAGGTCATGTCGCGTTGCCTGCATTCCGCCACATCATGCGCCGGGGGACGGAACTCGTAGCCGGTAAAGGACAACTCCATCTTGGCGCCGGTGAAGTCCTTGATCGGAGACACTTCCTGCAATAACTCCTTGATTCCCTCTTCCATAAACCACCTGAATGAATCCAACTGTACCTGGATAAGATTGGGAATCTCGAGTACCTGGGGCAGACGCGCGTAGTTCCTGCTCTTTATAACAGGTAAGTATTGGTTGCCCAAGATAGTAGACACGGACATAATCTCTCCTGTTTATGTAAATTACAGATAAGTTATAAAACGATCGGCCAAGTTAATAAATAATAGACATGCGTGGATTTCTACGGGGGATCTATAAATATAAATGTATAAGGTCGGAAAGGCATAATAGCAAACATATACTATATCAATAATTATAGCATATGTCAAATGCTATTCAACACGTTGTCAAAACTCTTTAGAAATGTCCCCTGTTTTAACTCATTAGAAATGTCCTCTGGTGACCTCACACCGATAATGCTTGGTTGGCGCGTTGAGATTGAAGGCTGTATCTTCTCCAGGGATGATCCGGAGGAGGGATGTATTTCCTCTTTGGTTGAGAGTTTTGTTGCTTTTGATGAGTAACCATGGGCTTCCGGGGTAACTCCTTGATTT
>DKFA01000008.1:7005-19665 GCA_002452695.1 Dehalococcoidia bacterium UBA6808 | reverse complement strand
TGATAGACCTCTTCCTCGGTCCAGTAGTACATGTTGAAATTCTGTACCATCTCGAAGTAGGAGACGGTAACACCGCCAGCGTTGGCCAGAAAGTCGGGGATGATGTGCACGCCTTTCTTGTAGAGGATGTCATCGGCTTCCGGTGTGGTCGGGCCGTTGGCCAGCTCGACGACCATCTTGGCTTTAACCTGGCCGGCGTTCTTTTCGGTAATTACATTTTCCATGGCAGCGGGGATGAGGATATCGACATCCAGGCCAAGTATTTCGGAGCTGCTGATCTTGTCGCCTGCCTTTAGATAGCAGACCGAGGTGCTTTTATTCTTGACTTTAAGCGCTTCCTCGGCGTCGATGCCAGACTGGCAATAGCAGCCGCCCTGGCTGTCGCAGACTGCGACGACCCTCGAGCCGAACATCTCCTTGGCCAGTTTGGCGGCGTAGTAGCCGGCATTGCCGTAACCCTGGATGGCTATGGTTGCCTTGCCCAGGTCGATCTTAAGTTTTTTGGCTGCTTCGCGGATGCAGTACATGCCGCCCTTAGCGGTGGCATCGCTACGGCCCTTGGAGCCGCCCAGCGCCAGCGGTTTGCCGGTGATGACGCCGAACTGCGGTTTGCCGGCCATGGCTGAGTATTCATCCATAATCCAGGCCATAATCTGCGGCGTAGTGTAAACATCGGGTGCGGGAACGTCCCTTTCCGGACCAATGAACTGATAAACAGCCCTGGCATAAGCCCTGCTCAAACGTTCCAGTTCCCCCTCGGACATCTCCTTGGGGTTACAGATGATACCGCCCTTGCCGCCGCCCAGCGGAAGGTCCATCAGGGCGCATTTCCAGGTCATCCACGCGGCCAGCGCGCGTACCGTATCGATGGTCTCGTCTGGGTGAAAGCGGATGCCGCCCTTGGTCGGACCCTTGGCATCATTATATTGCACGCGGAAACCCTGGAAGACCTTGACCGTGCCGTTGTCCATGCGTACGGGCAAGGATACGTGGAGCTCCCGCATGGGATTTTTCAACACATCGGTTACATCAGCGTCCAGTTTGAGAATTTTGGAGCACTTGTCGACCTGCTTCTTAACGATTTCGAACGGATTGATCTGTGACATTATTCCTCCTGTAATATTATTTCTATTTCGATTTTTTAACGGGGATGTCCATACTGACGGGGATGCCTTTGCTTTTGAGATATTCCTTGGCTTCTTTGATCGATATTTCCTTGAAATGGAAGATTGATGCGGCCAGCACGGCTGAGGCTTTGCCTTCCGTCACAGCGGCATAGAGGTGCTCCAGTTTGCCGGCGCCGCCTGAGGCAGTGACCGGGATTGAAACTGCTTCTGCTACGGCCCGGGTCATCTCCAGGTCATAACCGTCCCTGGTGCCGTCGGCGTCCTTGCTGGTCAGCAGTATCTCGCCTGCTCCCAGCTTTTCGATCTTGCGTGCCCAGTCAACGATCGGCATGCCGGTCGGCTCGTTGCCGCTCTTGATTACCACTTCCAGCCTGGGACGGCCACTGCCAGGCGGGTTTTTAAGCCCGTCGACAGCCACAACGATGCGGTCCCTGCCGAATTCGGCTGCTGCGGCCTTGATCAGGTCGGGATTCTTCACGGCCGCTGTATTGATAGAAACCTTGTCCACGCCGGCGTCGATCAGGGCCTTCATATCCTCAATGCTGCCTATGCCGCCGCCGACAGCAAAGGGGATAGTGACCTTTTCTACTACTTTCCTGACCCAGTCCATACGCGTTTTGCGGTTCTCTATGCTGGCATATATATCGAGAAAGACCAACTCGTCGGCGCCTTCGCGACAATAAGCCTCGGCTGCCTCTACGGGGTCGCGTGCATCCTTGATATCTACGAATTTAACGCCCTTGACTACCCTGCCGTCCCGGATATCCAGGCAGGGGATTATCCTGATTTCTTTCATGCGGTCAGCTCCTCAAAATCAAACAGTTCTTTGTAATCTACTACGGCGCTCATGGCATGGTTGTCTACCTCTATGCCGGATTCCTCCACTGCCGCCACCGGGTTCAGACCGCCGATCAGCACCATGCCTACGCGGTTGAGGTCGACATCGATCTCGCAAACCGGCTCGCTGACATTGCCGGTGGAAAGCACGCCGTTGATGCGGGCCTTGGCCAGGCGCGAGATAACGTCGTGCGCTACAGGACGGCAGATGGAAGGTATCTCGCGGAAATTAGCCAGGATGTTCCCGCTTCCGGTGCGCACAGCCTGGGACACCGAGGTCATCTTGGCTTTGATAAAAACCTCGGAAGGATCGAGCGAGCAGCCCTCATAATGGATGAGCTCGATAAAACGCAGAGGGTGATGGCCTTCCATTTGCAGCAGCCCGCCGAACTTGGAGTTCATGGGTACGCCGGCTTTGAGCAGGGTGCCATTGACGACGATGCTGCAGACCGTGCCCAGGGCTATTCTGCCTTCAGGAACGATCATATCCCCGATCTTTTCCCCTCCTTGCCTGGCTATGATGAGGCTGCTGACACACAACCTCGAATTAAATACTGGTCTCATCAAGCGCAATGCTTTTGGCAGGTCCTGTTTTTTAAAGATAGAAACATTCATGGGAACCATGCCGGTGCGGGTATCCAGGTCTAACGTGGTGCGGTAAGCCAGCAGTTCGATGCGCGATATGGCGAACCCCACCTTGTCCTTGACCATGCCGTGTTTGAGTTCCTTTACTCCGAGCTCGGTGATAACGCGGCCGTCCCTGCGCCCGGCCAGGCGCGTCAGCCCCTGTTCGTCCATGAGTTTGAGGTGGTAGCGCACAGCTCTTTCGCCCAGGTCGATGCCCAGGTCCTTGAGTTTCCTGGCAATAACTATTGATCCCAGCGCATCACTCGAACTGCTGAGCACCTTCAGGATTGAATAGGTCTTTCTTTCTATATCCTGCGCTTCAAATGCCATAATTTTTATCTGGTGTACGGCAACCGATTACCGGATTATAACAACAACAGATTGATAGGTCAAGGGACAGCCCGAATATTTTAGTTGTGCGGATGGTATATTTGGAAAAGAACCGGCAAAGATCAGGCGCAGGCTATGTCGAGGAAGCAGACGGCCTTATGTGCGGAGGGGTCGGCCAGGATGTGGGCATAAAGTCCACTGGATGCCTGGGTTACATCGATAAGCTGGATGACACCTGTGAATTCCACTAGCTCCGGCAACAGGGCGGCAAGAGCATTTGGGGAGCTGCTGAAGAACTCTTCGTTGAAGCAGGATTGCGGATCTGATGGATAGACGGGCAGGTACATGATGCCAGCTTCCACCAGGTCCTGGAAGAAGTGGGTGCCGTAGGAGACCTCGGGGATATGCCCGCGTTCTTCCTTTGCCAGTTCCACCAGCACGGATGTGTTGTCGATGTCGGCGTAACCGACGTTTACACCCAGGTTGATGTTGCTGCTGCCCCAGCGCCCCGGTCCCATCATGATGATTTTACCGCTGATCACGGAGGGGTGGCGGTTGATCTTACCGACGGCCCGGCCCAGCGATTGCTTCCGTTCCAGCGACTGGATGGCGGCATATTTATCGGGGTCTATATGGAGGATATATTTAATATTATGGACGGCCCCCCCGCTGATAAAGCGGCTGGAGGTGAACAGCATGTTTTTATCGGGTATGCGGGCGGGGAACTCTATAAGTCCCGCTGTGCCGGGCAATCTGAGCGAGCGGCATTGCAGCAGGTTGATCTTGATCTGGCCGGAGGGATCGATGCGGGAGGTGAATTCAACGTCGACCGGCTGTTCGTAAGCCTGGTCAAGGATGGTTAGCATGGCATCCATGATCTTGATATAAGGTGTGCGTTTGATGAGGTTGTTGAATGTCAGCACCAGATCATTAGCTCTGCCGCGCGGGCAGGCGGCTATCATCTCCTGCGGATAGCCGTCGGTCAGCAAAGAAGCAAATAGCCTGAGGTCGGGATAGTCGCAGTCCTCGAGAAGATCGGCCAGCGAGATTGAGCGGAACTCATTGCGGGTGAGATCGAGCACATCGACATTATGCTGTGAATATTTCACTACTTTGGCGCCGGCCTCCGGCCTCAACTGGGGGTTGCTTACGGCCAGTATGCGGGTATAGTCACCTCCCACGCGGTTTACCGCATGCGTGCCCAGCCCGAAGACCAATCGTATCATGCCCTTGTTGGGGTCTATGCGGCTGGTCCAGGCGTAGAGGTTGCGGGAAAAGGCCACGCCGGCCAGCGGCGGAAAGAAATATTGCTTGTACGGCATGCCGGAAACGCGCTGCACCAGGATGGCCATCTGTTCATCGTTTTCTCCCAGCCCCTGTTTGTGTCTGTAGGAAAGTGCGTCCGGGTTGATAGCGCTGGCGTAGACCAGCCTGACGGCGCGAAGAAAGGCCTGCATGCGTTCTTCCGGGCTGCCCTGATTGGCGCAGAACTCGCTGCGGTACTTTCCGGCGAAAGCGTTGCCGAAGCGGTCCTCCAGGAGACTGCTGGAACGCACGATAATGGGCGCCTGGCCGAAATAGTCCAACATATCGCGGAACTGATCCATGATATCGGGTGGGAACTCCCCCTTAAGGAAACGGCCTTCAACGTTTTCGAATTCTTCATGGGTGATCTGGGAATCTCGGGTTAACTGAAGCCGCAGCCGGAACAGGTTATTCTTGACCAGGAAGGTGAAAAAGACGTCGGAACCGATATAGAAGGAGTCATGCGCTTCCAGGGCTTGAGCAATTTCAGGCCGGCCGCTGTTGAGCAATATCCTGCGGGCAAGCAGCATGCCGGCTGCCTTGCCACCGATGCGACCCGAGCCGATCAGGCGGTTGCGTATGCCGATCAGGTCGTCGATGGAAAAATATTGATCGGCCAGCCTGTTGAAGGAGGGGTGGTCTCCGATCATCATGCGAATCAGCTCATGCTTAAGGGAAGCGATCTCGGGCGTATATTCCGGCGACTTCTCGGGGATGCCGCGGTGGGAGAGCAATTTTTCATAGACCATTTCCCAGGGGGCGCCCGATGTCACTGATGCGCTGAGAGGTTGCTTCAGGGCAGTGGAAGATACAGCGGCTGCTTCACCGCTGATGGATACGGGTTCCCAGCCGCTTTCCGCGACATGGTGGGGCAGGAACATCTGCGCTGAGTAGCGGTTCCAGACCTTGATAGGGTGAATGTACATTGAGTCCCTGATATGGTACACATCGATCAATATTTGCGTGGTATCGCGGACGCGCGCCACGGCGGTATGCAGGTGCCTGCCGCGTGTCAGGGCGAAGTAAGCGACCGGGCCAAGCTCGAAGATATAGGGACAGGTAACCATGAAGAAGTTGGCCAGCAGCTCATCTGTGGCCCAGGTGGTCACCAGTGAGGACAGATTGTCAAAGATCAGGCGCGCATCTTTTCGGCAATTTTGAATAGTGTTATGTACTTCTCCGGCGAAATAGTCGAAGCCGGGGGCAGGGTCTATGTTGACAATATCCAGGCCCGGTTGTGGGGCAAGTACGGGTGGGTGGGGGGCGAAGCGGAAATAGATGCACTGCTTATTGTTGCTGATGGCGTCGCAGGCGAAGCGCTCGGCGAAAAATCTGTAATCCTCAATGCGGTCGACCTGCCAGACTATATTATCGCCTTCTCTTAAGCCCTGCAGCAAGTTATCCAGGTCATTTATGCCGCTGCTGATAGATTTATCCACCATCTTACAGATAATTTTTAATTAGTGCCCAATAAGTATTATACTTGTACAAAGTATATATTGCACAGGCTATGGCTCTCAGGCTGCGAGCGGCAGTTCATTAATATTCACAATGTCAGCTCTGTTATATCGCCATGGGAAGTGCACGATGAAGGACTGTTATGGTACAAGAAATACGTTCCGACCTGTTCTGTATAGAGGTCCCCTTGCCCAAGAACCCGCTGAAGTCGATCAACAGCTATGTGATAAAGGGCAGGGAAAGAAACCTGATCATCGATACGGCGATGAACCGTCCGGAGTGCAAAGACGCGCTGTTTCTGGGTTTGAAAGATCTGGGCATCGACCTGGAAAAGACCGACCTTTTCATCACCCACCTGCATGCCGACCATTTCGGCCTGTCCGGTGATGTAGCTACCGATAAATCAAAATGCTACATGGGCAGTGAAGAACTGAAGTTTTTGTCTGGAACGCCCGACTGGGAGTACATGCTGAATATGTTTGTCGAGAACGGTTTTCCTGACAATGTTGTCAGGGAGTCCATGTCCAGGCACCCTGGCATGCTCTACAGCCCCACCAGGAAAGTAGAGATGACACCGGTATCGGACGGGGACATGATAAGAGTGGGCAATTATGAGCTGCGCTGCATCTATACGCCGGGGCATACGCCGGGACATTTTTGCCTTTATGATGAAAAGGACCAGATACTTTTCTCCGGCGACCACATCCTTTTCGACATTACGCCCAATATAACCAACTGGATGACCCGTGAGGACTCTTTGCGTGATTACCTGGCCAGCCTGGACAAGGTTAGCGCGCTGCCGGTGAAACTGGTATTGCCCGGTCATCGTACGTCCAGCTCCCACCACGTTGACCGTATCGAAGCCCTCAAACAGCACCATCGCGACAGGCTGGAAGAAGCTATTACAGCTTTGCAGGAAGGGGACATGACCGCTTATGAGGTAGCCCCCTATATCACCTGGAAAATTGAATTTAAAAAGTGGGATGATTTTCCCATTACGCAAAAATGGTTTGCCGTGGGCGAGACCCTTGCCCACCTGCATTACCTTGAACATGAAGGGACGGTCAAACAGTACAAGAAGGATGGCCTGGTATATTACACGCTCAACTGAAAGCGGTGGATATCAAAGCGCGCTGCCGATGTGGTATGATAGCATTTTCAACTTTTATGGAGCATAAATGTCAGTAAGATACAGGTCCGGCGAAGGCGAACTCATACCTATAATCGTCCTGATTATCATTAATGTGCTGGTCTATATTGCCATTAATATTGCCGGGATGATGGATGTATTCATTGTCGGGCACCTTGGCCTGGGCATTACCACCTTTTTCCGGGAACCATGGACGATCATTACCTATATGTTCACGCACCAGGACTTTTTCCATTTGTTAGCCAACATGCTGACTCTGTACTTTTTTGGCAGTTTTCTCAACCGCATAACCGGCGTCAGAACGTTCCTTACTGTTTATTTGCTGGGTGGGATAATAGCCGGTATCTTTGTGTTGTTGCTGGCGATGCCCCCCTATTATCTCACCATCGGCGCCTCCGGCGCCGTCTTCGCGCTGGGCGGCGTTTTAACCGTGCTGACACCGCAGCTCAAGGTGTTTGTTTTCCCCATACCGGCGCCTCTTCCATTGTGGGTGGCCATCGTGGGGGGGTTTCTTCTGATGACGCTGATGCCCAACGTTTCGTGGCAGGGACATCTGGGCGGGCTGCTATTCGGGCTGGCGGCCGGCTGGTACCTCAGACGCCGACTGCGCCTGATACTGTGAACTAAAAATCAGGAGTCCCGGCACCTTCTTTTAGCCGGCGCTGTTTTCTCTGCTCCTCCTGCAGGTATTCTATAGCGAACTCGCTGAACTTGATCACGCGACCATTCCGGACGCGTTTCTCGGGTTGGTCGATGTAGAGGTTGAACATGTCATCCAGGTCGACTTCCACACACAGGTCAAGGATGACCTTCTTTCCCCATTCAAAACCTTCCCTGAAGGGGTTCTTATCGTGATAAGCCGGCTGATGAATGTCGGTAAACAGAATCTTAACTTTTCTCATTCCCTTACATTAAATTTTAATCCAATATGAAATATTTTCAAGCATTGCTGCGGCCTGCTACTGATTGATTAGCTATGGGCCACCAGTGGTATGGTCGTGCCGGTGCCGACTGCTATTACTTTGTTGTCCTGGTTGGTTACCCGGATCTCTGAGATGCACACCCGTTTGCCGGTCTTCATCACCCGGCATTCGGCTGTGAGCGTATCCCCGGCAGAGGCGGAAGCGATATAGTGGATATTGAACTGTGAGGCCACGTTGGGCATGATGACGGAGTTGGTGGCATAGGCAAAAGCCTGGTCGGCCACTGCCGAAATAATCCCTCCAAACACCATGCCGTTAAAGTTGATGTACTCCTTTTTCATCGCCATGCTGACACGGGCATGGCCTGGCGTAAGCTCAACCAGCTTCATGTCGAGAAATGCTGCCACCGGCTCGGTTTTTTCCAGCTCTTTTAGTTTGTCAATTTCTCCCGGCATATGATTACCTTCCTTTCTATATACTAAATTGACTGATATGTTATCATAATAGCTGGTCTTTTTATCAAAAATTACCCTTTTTATTTGGATATAGATGAGCAGTACACGGCTACGTTTTGTCTCGTTGATCTGTTGTTTGGCCATTGCCATTGGTTCTATGTTGCCGGGTGGATCGCTGCAGCCAGCGCCTGCAGCAGCCGGAGTGATGCGCTGGGACACAGTCCCCACACCCAATTCACAGCCCAACAGGAATGACGTGCTTAACCCGTTATTCAGCGATAATCGCTCGGGCGGCAGCGAGATCAGGGGCCTGGTGGTGGGCAATGACGGAAAAACGCTGTTAGCTGCCGTCACGGTGGATAACTGGACCTCAGGCATAACCGGAGGTGGCGAGCCCATTTACCCGGTCAGTATTCCCGGGCACGGCGCGCTCGGTATTGTCATGGCTTCCAATAACAGCGGCATCACCTGGTCGCAGTCGCCCTATATTCACCTGATGAACAGTACTGGATGGACACCCGGCAACCACGTATACAATGTACTGATCGCTCCTGATGATCCCAGCTTATGGGCGGTTACTTCCGGGAATATCACGGCCGGCCCCACACAGCTATGGGTTAGCTCTGATAGCGGGGCAAGCTGGAGCAATACCAACGTGCCTCCGCTTGTAACTGGTGAGGCCGTCTGTGCGGCGGATATCTCGATCGATTACGGAGCGGGGCGTGATTTCATCATCGGTACACGCAGCGGCACGGGCGCAGGCAGGCTGCTGGCCATGAAAAGCGGTGGTTTCAGCACCTGGATAGAGCAGACCCCGCCCGAAACCAATGCAGATTTCTTTGCTGTCAGGTTCTCCCCCACGTATAACGGCGACAGCGCCGTCGCCATGGTCTACGCCGATGCGAACCGCACCAGCTATAACATAGGCATACGCGATATCAATAATAACTCCATATTGACCTACGTTTTCCCCGATAAGGGCGTTGAGATAAAAACAGGCTCGGCCGATGCTTCACCCGATTACACGAACCTGGCAGCAGCCTGCCTGGATCTGCCGGCGGATTTCAGCGGACAGGTGAGCAGCCTGAGACGCGCCTTTGTCAGTCTATATTCTCCCTATACTGCTACTACAGATAACATGACCGGTATTTTCAGGATCGATGACGCTACACCTGCCTTGATCTACAACTCGTCGGCCAACCGCAAGGCCCAGGTCTATAGCATAGACTTTTTCGGGACCTACGCCGCAGGCAAGCTGCTGGCCGGCCTGGTCTGGGGTTCGCCCTGCCTGGCTGCGGTACCGACGTTATTTGCTGATACCCCCTGCACCTGCGCAGGTTCATGCCTGTACAGGTCCTTGAAACCGCCCACGGGTGCAGCCAACCAGGGCACATGCTTCAGTGAGAATCTGACGGGTGTGGGCAGCGCCATCGTGGCCTGGAGTCCTACCGGCGCCCTGGCCTATACAGCAACGGGCTCCGGCCTGATATCAGACAATACAACCTGGTGGAACTCCACCCTGCCGGCCGATCCCTTCGATGCTGACAGCAAGCCGCAACCATGGATCTCCACGCTTATTCCCAATGACGAAACGGCCCTTTCGATCACACGCAACAACGGCGACACCTGGAATCAACTGTCATTGATCGATACGACGATTGACTGGTTCAACGACGTTGCTGTATCAGCCGATTGCACAACGCTCTATCTGGCCTCGGTTCACAGGAACTCGGGTACCGGCTGTAATGAGTTCGACAGCGTCTGGCGTTATACATCCGGGCCTGCCATCGCCGCGCCGCTTCCGGCCTTCCCATCGATGGGCGCTTACTGGGAGAGGGTATTGTGCCGTACGACCTCTTCTAATTGCGTCTATCCTCAGACCGACCTGCCTTTGTTGCGCACAATGAATTCATGCACCGATATGCAGGATGGCGGGGTTGTCGGCTGGGCAGCCCAGTACGGGGTTGTGGTTGGAAGCGATAACCGCACAGCCGGAGGCGTGATGGCCTGGTCGCCGGATTATGGCGACTACTGGGTCTCGATTACACCCAGGGATATGGTGCAGGACTTCGTTTTTGAATCAAGCAAGGTAATGTACACAGTCAGCCCGCTGGGCATGGTGCAGCGATTGCCTTATACGGGCGCCGCCTGGTCTACGGCGCTGCCCAGCGCCTCCACCGATATGATTGCGCACACTATTACGGCCAGAAACGGCAAGGTACTGGTGGGGGCTTCGCTTCTCTCCAATAACAGGGGATATTCGGTGGCCTATTCCTCGGACAGCGGCAGGAACTGGAATACCTATAAGAACGGCACACCCTCGGGCGGCAATGTGCATGTTATCTTTGATGTCGACTGGGACAAGAACTATTTTATTTATGCCGCTACTGATAACAGCAGCGGCACTGTTTACCGCAACACCGCTCCCGGCTTTACACGCTGGGAAGGCAACGATATGATGGATGTCTCCAACGGCGCTACAGGTTCGGACTGGTGGAGCGACAATGCCACGGAAGGCGACCCGCCTCACAGGGGCGCCGGGTATTACGGTATCGTCATGGCGTTTACGGGCGAGCCTCAGCCGGCCCTGTATGCAGCCCACGATAATATCAGCGTATCGATTGCGGAAGCGCCTGGCAGTATACCCACCAACAGCGCAGTCTGTCGTACGATCGAACCGAGGAACGGTATGCCCAAGCCCGGCATTTACTGGGACTGTCTGGATATATTTGCTCCGCCCAGCCAGGCGGAAGTCAACTTCACACTGGAGCCGAGCTCGTTGAAGGTCTGTGGCTGCTGTTCAATCAAGAGCAATACCAACCTGCTGGCTATCGACAACGAGTCCGGCCTTTCCCCGGTGTCTAACGAAGCGATCATAGCTGGAGACATCGCTTCCCTGCTGGAAGCGTTACAGCTCAACGGCCGCTACCAGCGGTCGCCCGGTTACTGGCCTGAAAATAACCAGGGCATGTTATGGGTGTATACCGATTGCCTGGCCAAGGGACCGCCCTCCCTGCGAACGCCGGCCGACCAGGAGCTGGTCGGCGCCGACCCGGTGACGGGGCGAAACCAGCAGATAGATCTGGCCTGGGAACAGCTGTGTTTGTCCAGCGCATATCAGTTGCAGATAGCCAAGGACAGGGCGTTTTCATTGCGGGTTAATCCGCAGGTCAACAGCGCCGGGAATATACAGGCTGTGACTGGATCGATACTGGTCCAGACTGATAGTCTGAATGTAACCAACCCGGCCGTCTGGATTGCGCCGGGAGCATTGCCCGAGGCCGGCGCTATTTATTACTGGCGCATCAGGACCTATCAATCCGCGACCAGTCAAATTGCGGTCAGCCCCTGGTCCGAGGCGCGAAGTTTCCGTGTAAAGCCCGGATTTATCGTCGACACGCCTTATTATGGCGTGCAGTTGCTGTCGCCTGATAACGGCAGCTTCGGCTGCAAGGTCAAACCCGCTTCATTCTCATGGTCGCCCTGGAAGGAGACCACGAAGTACGAATTCGTGCTGGCCAAGGACTATGAGTTCCAGCAGGTGGTGAAAAAGGTCAACACATCCACCACCGGTTATGAATATGACGGAACGCTGGATTACAATACCAATTACTTCTGGCGCGTACGCGCTGTCGAGATCAACAACCAACCGATATCCAGCGACTGGAGCGCTACATTCAGCTTCAGGACTGAACAGGCGCCGGCGCCGGACAAACCGGAGCAGGGTGAGTTGCCTACCCCGTTCTGGGTCTGGGTCATCATCGGCGTGGGAGGCATCCTTGTTGTAGTCACTCTTATTCTGCTGCTGAGGACGCGCCGGTAGCGGCGGTTCAGGCAGGGAACGCCACAGTCAGCTAAATGAGAATATCCGAACAATGTTATCATTGCCTTAAGAACCTGGCAGGGCAGGCTTCACAGTTTGCCACTGAGGACTGCGCGATCCGCGAAAAAGCGCAGGCGGCCGGAGAAAAGGCGCTTCACAACAAATTCAAGCCGGGCGAGGTGTCCATTGTCATCGCCTCAGCCATCCATGACGCCGTCAGAGGGGTGACAGGTAACCCGGACCCCTACAGGAAAATGAAAGATATTGAAGTCGAGGCAGCCCGTCAGCTTTTCTCAGCGGTAAGCGGCGGGTTCGGGAACGATTTCCCTGGATTGCTCGGGCTGGCTGCGTTGGGCAATGCCATCGATTTCTTCCGTCCGATCGAAGAGGTGAAACGCGAGATCGCGGGACGGAGGCTGGAATTCACTATCGATGATTCGGCCCTGCTGGAAGACAAAGTGAAAAAGTCCAGATTCATGCTCTACCTGGCGGACAACTCGGGCGAGATGTTTTTCGACATGCCGTTGCTCAACCTGATGCGTAAGTACGGCCGCACAATATACGTGGTGAAGCAATCGCCCGTGCAGAATGATATAACGCGGGAGGAGATATGCAAGGCCGGCCT
>DKFA01000008.1:0-6929 GCA_002452695.1 Dehalococcoidia bacterium UBA6808 | reverse complement strand
CTGGCCAAGGGCATGGGTTATTATGAAACATTAGAGGAGCTGCCGGCCCGGGGAAGGATATTTTTCTGCCTCAAGGCCAAGTGCTCGCCCGTGGCGGCATCGCTGAAAGTTCCTCTCAACAGCTACATAGCCATGCTGCATTGAGATAATTTAGGAGAAAGGGTTATAAAATGCCATTCAACCGGCCTGAAATAATACGTCCTCCCAGCGAGCATGACAGCTACTACCTGCCGCTGACCTCCGGATGTTCCAACAATACCTGCGGGTTCTGCGCCTTCTCGTTCACGAAGCTCGGCATCAGGGACCTGGACGAGGTCAAGCAGGAAATCGACGCCATGTACCTGTATGTCAATAATAATATCATGATGCCGGGCCAGCCCGATATCGTCTATTATATTTTGAGTCGCTGGAACGGCAGAAAGATCTTCCTGCAGGACGGCGATGCGCTGGTCTATCCCTACCCCAAACTGCTGGAAGCGCTGCAATATCTCAACGGTAAATTTCCCTATTTGCAGCGGATAGCGAGCTACGCCACCCCCCAGGACATCCTGCGCCGCAGCGTGGATGAATTGAAGGCCCTGCGCGACCAGAAGCTGGGCATACTGTATGTGGGTGTGGAGAGCGGGGATGATGAGGTGCTCAGTCATGTTCAAAAAGGCGCTACACATGACCAGATGGTGGAAGCCGCCCGCAAGGTCAAGGAAGCGGGCATATTGCTGTCGGTGACCGTGATTCTGGGGTTGGGTGGTGTCAAAGGCAGCGAAAAGCATGTTGCTGAGACGGCCAGGATACTTACCGAGATGGATCCGGACTTTGCCGGGGCGCTGACGCTGACGCTGATACCGGGCACACAGCTCCACAACGAGATGGAGCAGGGCCGCTTCGAACTTATCACGCCTTTCCAGTCATTGCAGGAGCTGAGGACGATAGTTGAGAAATCCAGCTTTACTAATTGTTTTTTCAGCTCGATGCATGCGTCTAACTATTTCGCCATACGCGGCAACATGCCGGAAGACAAGGCCAAAATGCTGAAGCAGCTTGATATGATAATTGCCAGGCGGGATCCTGCGTTGCTCAGGCCTGAATTTATGCGCGGCCTCTGATACCGTCTAGACTTAACGGGTGGTTATTTCTTAATTACATAGCCCTGATGATCTTCGTCCCCCCTTCGTCCTGAAGGTGGCGACACCGGCCGGGCTTTGCCGGGAGGAAGCGCTTATTCCCTTCGCCGGTTTGACTTCTATGAAGGTTTCCTCTTTCTTCTTTGTCACTATGATATGATTCTATGTTTTAGATAGCTTGGAACTGATAATGCGATTTATACTTACTCCAGCTTCAGCAGCCTGTATGGTTAGCTCTTTATGTACATCCGGTGGAATACGCACCAGTAACCTGCCGGAAAAGCGCTTCGTTGAAATTGGTTGAGGCACAGCTTCGTTATTGGATCGCATATCCGTTACTGCTTCTGCCACCAGTTTGATTATGCCCTGCAACGCTGCTTCCTGTGAGTCAGCTAACCAGCTCAGGCTGGGGAACTCGGCACATAATCCGATATATTCTTTATCTTCCTCAGACCAGGTTATGCGATAGGTATAGTTGTCAGCCTGTTTCATCAGTTTTGTTGCCATCTCGTGCCTCCAGCTTGCTTATTGCTCTTAATACTTGCCTTACTTGATAGGCTTTTGCTTTTCCCTTGTAATTTTGTATGTTTATCCTCGGGTCACCCGGCAACGGTGTTTTATATATCTTGTGGCTGCTGCTATCCTGCCTTGGCTTCCCGAAATAATGATCACAGACTTTGCCAAGATTGGGAAAGCTAATGTTGCCCGGACTTTCCTGCATTTGTTGCGCTATTTTGGCTATCGCATCTGGCATCAACTGATGGTATCATTATTGATATCACCAGTCAAGCCTAGTTTCGCCGCTCTCTTTGACGCTCGCCGCGCCATCTGCATATACCTTGCCCATCGAGAAATGACTTCAGGTTGGTACGATCTAGACCAAGTTGATGCGGCTATAAATTTGACTGCTTAACTAATTATTACTATACTTTTGATATTAGGAATTAATACTAATATGAAAAGACGGAAGACGAAGCAAAGGATGGCTATCATGGAGGTGCTTAAGGGAGTCCGGACACATCCATCTGCCGACTGGATTTATGATGAAGTGCGTAAGAAACTGCCACAAATAAGTAAGGGGACCATCTACCGTAATCTGAATGTTTTAGTGGATGAAGGGGCGATAATTGAATTGAATGTGGATGGAATGGTTGGAAGATACGAGATCAAACAAGATAATCACTATCACTTTATATGTGAGAAATGCGGACGGATCTTTGATCTGAATGAACCTGTTGAAACAGGATTGAATGCGAAGTTTGCAAAGAAGACGGGATTCAAGATTACAGAGCACCGGCTTGAATTTCGTGGTCTCTGTAGCGATTGCCAAAAAGGCATCAAGCATTGATATTAAAGGAAATTAAATTTAAGGATGTAATGTTTAATGAAATTGCCTGAATATATTTCTAAAACTGAGGTCAAACGCGTATGCAAAGAGCTTGGAATAAGGGATTGGTCAACACTCAAGGATATTAATGTTACAACAAAAGAAGCTACCGCAATTTTGAAGGTGGTCAATGTAAAGAAGATGCAGATACCTATTGAGGTTTTCAAGCAAGGAATAGAGGTTGAACTTGAGCATGGCATTAGATTTGAAGATGCGAACGTAACTAACAATCATCCAATATTGACGGGGAAGATAGTGTTGGCTCATTTAAAAGAGACTATGGACTATTATGCGAGGCTTGAGGTGGCCGAAATAGAGGGTGATCTACTTAAAGCGATACTTGCAAAAGACTTAAAGAAAGTCGAAGAAAAATATAAAAAGCTGATCCATGCAGAAAGCCTGCTGAATAAAGCTGTTGCGGCTCAAATAAAATAAATTTAGATATTAAGGAGGGTATCATGGAACAAAACACAACGACTAATTATGGAGCAATGCCCAGGATAGGTGACCAGGCGCCGGCGTTTAAGGCTGTTACCACACAAGGTGAGATAGACTTCCCGAAGCAATATGCCGGCAGTTGGGTGATACTGTTCAGTCACCCTGCGGATTTTACACCCGTCTGCACATCAGAATTTATGACCTTTGCCAGCATGGAACAGAAGTTCACCGATGTTAACTGTAAGCTCGTTGGCTTATCGATCGATGGACTTTACAGTCATATTGCCTGGCTTCGAACGATCAAGGATAAAATCGAATACAAGGGCATGAAAAATGTGGAAGTGCAGTTCCCTCTGATCGAGGATATCACCATGGAGGTGGCCAAGAAATATGGCATGATACAGCCGGGGGAGAGCAGCACAAAGGCAGTGCGCGCTGTGTTTGTGATTGATCCCAAAGGCATTATCAGGACCATCCTGTATTACCCGCTCAGTCTGGGCAGGAACTTCGATGAGATTTACCGGATCGTGGTAGGGTTGGAGACAGCCGATGCCTTCTCGGTTTCCTGTCCGGCGGACTGGAGGCCGGGCGAAGATGTAATAGTTCCAACTGCGGGTTCATGCGGGGTGGCCAAGGAAAGGATGGAAAACAAAACAGGAGAACTCAAGTGCTACGACTGGTTTTTCTGCACGAAAAAGCTTGATAAAGATAGCGTTATGAAAGAATTGACGGAAAAGAGCCGTTCACTCAAATAGTAACGTTGCCGAAAAAGAGCCGGCCGGCGATGCAGGCAGACCAATGTGTAAGTGAATGCAGCAACCGTCAGGACAGGAATTGCTCTATTTCGACGAGGCTGTGAATGATGGGGCAGTCGCGTTTCTCACTGCTGTCGTTGCGTTCGATCAGGATGGGGTACATGCCTGCGCGCCTGGCGCCTACAACGTCCTGGTCATACTGGTCGCCGATATAAAGAATCTCATCGGCTTTAACGCCCGATCTCTCCAGCGCCTGTTGGAAGATTTGGGGATGTGGCTTATCATAGCCGACCTCAAAGGATGTGACCTTGAAGTCGAGGTAGGGGGCGAAACCCATCTCTATGCAACAGCTTTCGATCTCCTGCCCCACATTGGAAATCACTCCTGCCGTCAGGTTCCTTTGTTTAACGGCCCGCAGGGCGGGGACGGCGTCACTAAAAGCCACAAATTTGTAACCTATGCTGAAGGCCTTGCCCAGTATTTGCAGGGCTACATCTGGAGCTACGGGCGATTCGGCATTTTTAAGGATGCGCAGGGCATATTCCGCATAGACAGCGTATTTTTCACTGTCTGGCCTTTCTCTGATGGGAGATTTGAAATTCTCCTGCCGCCAGTACTGGTCGGCTGCTGGAAGCGCCTCAGCTATTGCAGCCGGGGTAATCTTGACATCGCGCTCTTTAGCAAAGCGGGCATAGAACTCATCGCGCGGCGGATCGAAATAGGCTAGCGTGTTGAAAAGGTCGAAACAGACAGCTTTAATCACGGATACAATTATAGCATATTTTATTCGGGTGGTAGGGTCAACAGCATCTTGACATCGATCCTTTATCTTAATTAATATGCTGTAAACAGCATGAAACTGACCGTTATCGATGCCCTCAGCCTGAGCGATGCCTGGTTTCAGTGCCTGAATGCTGCGCTTTTCGCAGGCAGAGAGTATGTCATCCAGCAGGGAAGCTTCGAAGGCATCCGCCGTAAGGAGATCGAACTGGTGGCGGTCAATATCTCCAATCCTGGTATACGTCCACTGAGCCCTGATGTGCCCAAGGGCGTACCCGTGCCGACCACTGACGAGAACATCGAGGAATATATGGCTTATCTGATGACGCCGGACCGGCAGGAGAATGAGGAATACACCTACGGCGAGTTTCTTTCCCCTCAGATCGACGAGGTCATACGCAGGTACAAACTGGGTTATGATACCAACCAGATGACGATGTGCGTAGGAAGCAAGGATAGCATCTATCAGAAAGACCCTCCCTGTCTGAGGCTGGTGGATACCAGGGTGCAGGATGGCAGGCTGCATTTCATCGTTTACTTTCGCAGTTGGGATCTGTGGGGCGGCTTCCCCACCAACCTGGGCGGACTGCAGACGCTTAAGGAATATATTGCGGGTGAGATCGGGGTGGAAGATGGCGAAATACATGCTTTCAGCAAGGGCCTGCACCTCTACGAGCATGCCTGGGACCTGGCTAAAATGGTGCTCCGGCTACCGCTGGAATAGCTATTATCAGGCAGCGTGAAAATCTATTTCTCTGCAAAACGCTTGCCAATCGTTATTGCTCTTCCGGTGTCACTTAATTATTGAGAAGCGCTTCTGGCAGGAATGATGAGCTTTCCAGAGTCGGCGCGCAATCCACATAAGAAAACCGAAATTTGACAACCAAATGATTTTGGTTATATTATGATAGTGAATATATATGCAAAATAAAAATATATGGCATATATACTCATAATATGAGGTGAAAATTAATGGGAAGACGGCAACTATGGCGGAGAGTTAGCGCTATACCATCAGTCAACTATTTCGTGCCTGTCGGACCGCCTATGGCTGCATTTGGAGAAGTACAGCTTCTGGTGGAAGAAGCTGAGGCAATTCGCCTTAAAGATTTAAATAAATTGGAGCAGGAACAATGCGCCGAGAAGATGAATATCTCGCAGAGTACTTTTTCGCGTCTTCTCGATTCTGCCAGGCAAAAAATTGCTGATGCGCTGTTGAATGGTAAAGCGATACGTATTGAAGGAGGTAATTACGAAATGGCAATGCGCCGTTTCCGATGTTTACAGGGTCATGAATGGGAAGTGCCTTTTGAGCAAATGATATCTTCCCCACCTGAGAGCTGCCCGGAATGCGAAACGCCGAGTATCATGCCCTTATTCCCTCCCGGCACGCTTCGGGGCGGGCATGGCTGGGGGAGACGCTCGAGGAGGTGATTTATTGAGTCACGGATTTTATAAGGCAGTCATGGTGAGCGGTATTTGGAATAACATCTGGGGTAATTGTATTTGTAAAGTTTTTAAAAAGGAGGTGATTTAGATGCCGTTTGGAATTGGACCTGCCGGCTGGGCTTATGTTCCACCTTACACTTATTCCTACGCCCACCTGCCTTATCCGGTATGGCCGAGATTTGGCGGGCGAGGTCGGGGCAGGGGCAGGGCATGGGGTTATGGCTGGCGTTGTTTTCGGCCTTATTGGAATCCCTGGTGGTAAACACGTGAATCGATTAAACAAAAAATAGGAGGTATAAAATGGCTAATGGATTTGGACAAGGAGGAGGTTTTGGCCGCGGAGCAGGTTTTGGCCGTGGCGCAGGTCGCGGCATGGGGTTTGGCTTTCGCGGCAGCTCACCTCCCTGGCCTTATGTAGGGATAGGCAGGGGAGGGCTGCCAAGGTGTGGTTATTATTTCGATAGCGCTGGAAGGATGGCTCCCGTGTATGATCAGTCGCAATCACCTTACACAGAGACGCCCCCTTTTCCCGCGTATGCGCCTTATCCTGCCGGGATGTCAACTGATGATGAACTCGGCTACATGAAAGATCGGGCGCAGGCCATCAAGGAGCAATTGGAACAAATAGAGGCTAAAATGCGCGATCTTGAAGCCGAGAAATAGCGCTTAAATACTTATCATAATGAGGGAAATAAGTTATGCCGAATTATGATGGCACCGGTCCGGAGGGGAAAGGCCCGATGACGGGTCTTTGTAGAGGTTATTGTGTTGTTCCGATAAAGGACACGGAGCAAGAGATTGAAATACTTATGAGGCAAAAACATATTTTGCAAGCACAATTGAGACAAATAAACAATAGAATAAAAAAGGTGAAAACCAAAAAGGAGGTATATCATGCCAGGATTTGATGGTACCGGCCCTAATGGAATGGGGCCAATGACCGGAGGAGGACGTGGGTATTGCAGCCCCTGGGGTATTGGCGCAGGAACGTACGCTTAT
>DKFA01000125.1:6704-7307 GCA_002452695.1 Dehalococcoidia bacterium UBA6808 | reverse complement strand
CTGCCTGGCCTGGGAGCGGGAATCGCCGAATCCGAGGCGAAAAACAACATTGTCCAACCTTCTTTCCAGAAGGTTTAACAGGTTATCACCAGTGATACCGGGCATCCTGGTAGCCTCTTCAAAGAAACGCTTAAACTGCCTTTCGTACATTCCGTATGAATGCTTGGCCTTCTGCTTTTCCATGAGCTGTACACCGCGCTCGGACTGCTTGGAACGCCTCCTTCCGCCGGCGTGCGCCCCCGGCGGGCCGCTGCGGCGGTCCATAGCGCATTTCTCTGTAAAGCATCGTTCGCCTTTCAGCATGAGTTTGGTGCCGTTGCGACGGCATATACGACAGTAAGCTTCAGTATATCTAGCCATATCTTATACTCGCCTTCTCTTTCTAGGCCTGCATCCGTTATGCGGCACAGGAGTAATATCCCTGATGCCGGTCACAGAAATGCCTGCCGCCTGGATGGATCTGATGGCAGCTTCACGGCCGCTTCCCGGGCCGCGCACGAAGCATTCCACCTGCCGGAGGCCGTGTTCCTTGGCCTTGGCTGCAGCTGCCTGGGCTGCCATCTGGGCCGCATAAGGAGTTCCTTTGCGAGAGCCTTTGAACCC
>DKFA01000125.1:2901-6648 GCA_002452695.1 Dehalococcoidia bacterium UBA6808 | reverse complement strand
TTCCGTTCTCTCTTTTTAGTTCTGACTTTCTTTTTTTGCGGCATATTACCTGATTACTCCTTTACTTCTTGGTCGCGCCGCGTTTCTGACCGCGACCAGCGACTGTCTTCTTGGTTCCGCGCTTGGTACGCGCATTAGTGCGGGTCCTCTGTCCTCTGACCGGAAGGCTCCTNNTTATGCCTGATACCACGACGGCACCCTATCTCAATAAGTCTTTTGATATTAAGCGTGACTTCTTTACGCAACTCACCTTCGACTTTGTATTCCTTGTCAATTTTTTCACGAATGCGGCTGACCTCTTCATCTGTCAGGTCCTTGACCTTCTTGGTCGGGTCTATTTTCACATCACTCAGTATCTTTCTGCTTACACTGGGACCGATCCCATGTATATACTGGAGGGAAAACAAAACCTGTTTTTCTCGGGGGATGTCTACGCCTGAAATACGAGCCATGTTTTATCCTACTCCTGTGACTATCCCTGACGCTGCTTATGCTTGGGGTTGGTGCAAATCACCCTCACCACGCCGCGGCGCCTGATTATCTTGCATTTTTCACAACGCTTTTTTACTGAAGCTCTTACCTTCATTTCCGATTATATCCTCGTTTTTCCAAAAAAACCGTTTAATAATATAAACCTTTGTTCACCTTATGTCAAAAAGGTTTGCTATTTCCTATTTAAACCTGTAGGTTATTCTGCCCCGGGTCAGATCGTACGGCGACAACTCTACAAGCACCTTGTCCGCCGGCAATATCCTTATATAGTGTCTGCGCATCTTGCCGGATATATGCGCCAGCACCTTGTGCCCGTTGGCCAACTCTACCCGGAAAGTAGCATTGGGTAACGATTCAATTACTGTTCCCTCGACCTCGATTGCTTCTTTCTTATCCATACACTAATTTATAATACGGTCAGTATCTCCGTCTCACTCTTCCTGATAGCGATGGTGTGCTCGTAGTGGGCGGATAAGCTGCCGTCTGCAGTGTGTACCGTCCAACCATTGGAACCCAACCTCGTTTTCCATGTTCCCATGGTAACCATTGGTTCCAGCGCCAGGGTCATACCCTCGCGCAGTTTCATGCCTTCACCCTTTTTGCCAAAGTTCGGAATGAGAGGATCCTCGTGCATATCCCTGCCTATGCCATGGCCNNGAATATTCTCTGACTACATTATAGCCGAAAGACTCAACGTAGCCCTGTATTGCCGCGCCGATATCACCGAGACTGGCGCCGTCACGTGCTGCATTGATACCTTCGGCCAGAGAGGCCTCGGTAACTTCCATTAACTTNNGCATCGCCCTGAAATCCCTTGTAAATAACGCCGAAATCCAATGACACGATGTCGCCTTCCCTTAATATCCTGTTGCCTGGTATGCCATGTACCACTTCATCATTGACCGAGACACAGATACTGGCCGGGAAACCCTGGTAGCCTTTGAAGGAAGCACGCGCTGAATCCCATTTGCTGACTTCCCGATCAGCAATGTCATTGAGCTGTTTCGTTTTAATGCCAGGTTTGGCAGCTTCTTTCATTTTCTGCAGTACTATTGCTACCAGTCTACCGGACTCGCGCATTATCGCGATTTCCTCAGCCGTCTTGATAATGGTCATCTATCTCTACTTCTTTAATCCTTTCAGGTATTTAATGATATCGTTGCCGACCTGGTCGATGTGCTGATTTCCATTGACCCTCAGCAACTGGCCTTTCTTCTCGTAATATTCAAGCAGGGGCATGGTCTGGGCAAAGTATACCTTTAGCCTTTCCCTGATGGTCTCTTCCTTGTCATCAGGGCGCTGATATAGCTCGCCTGAGCACTTGTCACAAACACCTTCTTTCTTGGGCGGTGAGTTTCTTATGTGATAGGGTGTCTGACAGACCCGGCAAACGAAACGGCCGGTCAATCTGTCCAGCAATGCTTCTTCGGGGACCTCGATATAAATTGCTTTCTCAATCGCTTTCTTCTCTTTTTCAAGGGCCGCATCCAGCGCTTTGGCCTGATCAAGAGTCCTGGGGAAACCGTCGAAAACACAGCCATTCCTGCAATCAGGCTGCGCAATGCGTTCAAGAATCATATTAATAGTAATCTCATCAGGCACCAGCTTGCCAGCTTTCATATAGCCCTCTGCCTGTTTGCCCAGCGGTGTCTCATTTTTCAGAGCATGCCTGAACAGGTCTCCTGAAGCTACATGGGGTAAGGACATCTCTTTAACTATGATGTCTGCCTGAGTACCCTTCCCCGCCCCGGGCGCTCCAAGCAAGATAAAGAACATATTATCTAAATCCTCCTGACTTTATTTTAAGAAACCTTCATAGCGCCGCATGGTAAGCTGAGCTTCTATCTGTTTCATTGTATCCAGCGCGACACCGACTACGATGAGTATACCGGTGCTGGAAAGCGTGAGTAACGATACACTTGTAAGCTCCCTGGCAAAAAACGGCATGATAGCCACCACGGCCAGGAAGACCGCTCCTCCCCAGGTCAGATGGTTGATTACACCATTGAGATAATCGGTTGTCGGCTTACCCGGCCTCACGCCGGGAATAAAGCCACCCTGTCTCTGCAGTGTGCGTGCCAGGTCCATCTGTTCGAAAATGACCATGGTATAGAAAAATGTGAAGCCAACCACCAGCAGGAAATAAAGAACCCAGTAAAAAAGCCCGATGGGAATCGGTGTGCTGGGGTTAAACCACTCCATGATAATATTGGCAAAATTAGCTTCCTGCCCTGGCGGCGCCGCGAAATAGCTTGCAATCGTGCCTGGAAAGATCATCAATGACATGGCGAAGATCAATGGGATCATGCCAGCCATATTAACGCGCAGGGGGATATAAGTAGACCCTGCCTGCCTGTACATTTTGCCACTCTTAAAAGCGGTGCGGGCATACTGAACTGGAATGCGGCGGTGCCCTTCTGTAAAGATGACGATAAGTACAACGGTTAACAGCGCCAGCAGTGTGAAGACAGCTATGCCTGCCCAATTATCTTTGGCGATGAAGCCGCGGCCGAGCTGCTCCGGCAGACCTGCAATGATGCCGCCGAAGATGATGATCGATACGCCGTTGCCGATGCCCCTCTCGGTGATCAACTCACCCAGCCAGACACAGAGCATCGTGCCTGCAGTAAGTGAGATAACGATCGCTACGGTCTGCAACGCATCAACCTGCATCACACCGCCCTCACTGCGTAATAGCTGTAACTGGGCATAGCCCTGCAACGCAGCCAGCGGTATGGTGAGCCAGTGTGTGATCGAATTAATCCGGTTCCTCCCTGCTTCGCCTTCCTCTGAAAGTCTGCGCAGGGCTGGGATAACAGGCGCCAGCAACTGCATAATGATCGATGATGTGATATAAGGGTAAACGCCCATGGCAGCGACGCTGAAATTACGCATGGCGCCGCCGCTGAACAGGTCGAGCATGCCCAGCAACTGGCTGCGTTCAAAGATCTGCTGCAGCGCGACCAGGTCGACACCGGGGATTGGGACATGCGCAATAAACCTGAAAATGACCAGCATGGCGAAAGTGAAAACCAACTTCATCCGAAGGTCAGGCAGTGAGAACGCATCTATCATCGCCTGGATCAGGCGGGGCCTTGATTGAGTCTGTGGCATATTAGATCTCCTCTGCTTTACCACCGGCTGCTTCGATCTTACTCTTGGCGGCTGCCGAAAACCTGGCAGCCTTGACCGTTAGCGCGCGTTCAAGCTCGCCATTGCCGAGAATCTTGACAGGGAAATTGGCCGTTTTGACCA
>DKFA01000125.1:1326-2862 GCA_002452695.1 Dehalococcoidia bacterium UBA6808 | reverse complement strand
ACGATTGAATATTTTACTTTAGCAACATTGGTGAAGCCCCTGGTCCAGGGAAGCTTTTTGATAAGCGGTAGTTGCCCGCCTTCAAAGCCGGGGCGCAGATCCCTGCCAGAACGTGATTTCTGGCCCTTGCAACCCCTGGTGGAAAATGTACCGTGTCCGCTGCCGTCACCACAGCCGACGCGCTTTTTCTTGTGTCTGGCTCCCGCAGGAGGCTTTAATCTACTTTGATCCATTTCTATTTCTCTTCTATTTCTCTTCTACAATTAGCAGATGATTGATCTTGTTGATCATGCCCCTGACTGCAGGGGTGTCTTCCTTTTCGACCACGTCATTCAGTTTATGAAAGCCTAAGGCTTTCACGGTTCTCTTCTGGTCCCTGGAATAACCGATGTCGCTCTTGATCCATTTAATGCGTATCTTGGCCACTTGACTAATTCTCCTCGTCGGACTGACCCTTCCTTCGTTTAATGCTGTCCTGAGGATTCCTCAGGTTGGCCAGGGCCACGATTGTAGCTTTAGTTACATTGACGGGATTGGCGCATCCCATCGACTTGGTCAGGATGTCCTTGACGCCCGCCAGCTCAACTACTGCTCGCACTCCACCGCCGGCAATCACGCCGGTTCCCGGAGGAGCGGGNNCCGAACTTGGAAAGGCTCTCGTGCGGGATAGTCCCGCCCTTAAAAGTAACGCTGATGATATTCTTCTTGGCTGCAACGCCAGCCTTGCGGATAGCCTCAGGCACCTCCCTGGCTTTCCCCAGGCCTACACCTACATGCCCTTTACTGTCGCCTACAACTACCAGGGCACGAAAATGCATGTTTTTACCACCCTTGACCACTTTGGTAACACGGTCAAGGGATACCAGCTTCTCGGTGAATTCCATCTCGCTGCTGTCGACTCTGGTGACTGGCGTAAATATTTTCGTTGCTGCTTTCANNTTTAATCCTTAGAATTTTAACCCTGCTTTCCGGGCCGATTCAGCCAGGGCCTTGATCCTGCCGTGGTATTTATAACCGCCTCGGTCAAAGATAACTTCACTGATGCCCTTGCCCTGAGCATTTTTGGCCAGCTCTGCACCGATGATCTCAGCTGCCTGTGTCTTGGTTTTGCCGCTTAGCTTCTCCTTGATCCCGGCATCAAGGCTGCCTGCTGAGGCAACGGTTACGCCATTGGCGTCGTCAATGACCTGGGCATATATGTTGCTGAGACTGCGGAACACGCACAACCTGGGCTTGCCGGGCGTTCCGACAACTCTGGCTCTGATACGGGCGTGCCTTCTTTTTCTCGCTATGTTTGCGCTTACTCTAGACATTTTTACTTCCCTTTGGTAGCAGTCTTGCCGGCCTTGCCAGGCTTGAGGCGTAGCTTCTCACCAGCGTATTTAATACCCTTTCCCTTATAGGAATCTGGTATACGTACCCGTTTAATCTCCGCTGCTGTTTCGCCGACAAGCTCCTTGTCTACTCCTGATACGCGTATCTTATTGGTGCCTTCGATAAAGATATCAATACCCTGCGGGGGGTCAAACTCCACCG
>DKFA01000125.1:0-1196 GCA_002452695.1 Dehalococcoidia bacterium UBA6808 | reverse complement strand
TTCTTCCTGCTTTACCGCGACATCCGGGTGAAAGGTGCGGGTCAATTTACCCTTGCTTCCTTCAACTGTAACTTCCTGGCCACTGATCCTAACTTTGACCCCGGCCGGGACTGCTACTGGCATTCGTCCTATACGAGACACAGNNTTCACCTCACAGAGTTCAATTACCAAACGTAACATAATATTTCGCCGCCCAGGTTTTTCTTCCAGGCCTCCTGCCCGGTCATGACACCCTTCGATGTTGAGAGGATGGCAATGCCCAGGCCGCCATAGACCCTGGGGATTTCCTTCTTGCCGCTGTACACCCTGAGACCGGGTTTACTTACCCTCTCGAGGCCAACAAAGGCAGGCTGCTTATCAATATACTTCAGCGTGATCTTGATCATGCGCTGAGGTTCACCTTTGATTATGGAAAAGTCAGAGACAAAACCTTCGTCCTTCAGTATTTTGACCACGGCAATCTTCATTTTTGAAGCAGGTACCATAACGCTGTCATGGCGTGCCATGGCAGCATTGCGCACTCTTGTCAACAAATCAGCAATAGGATCTGTAACCATTGATAAACAACTCCGCTAACTTATATTACCAGCTTGACTTCCTGACCCCGGGCAGCTCGCCATTCAACGCCAGCGTACGGAAACATATACGGCAAATGCCGAATTTTCTAATATATGCTCTCGGCCTTCCACATAGCTTGCAGCGGTTATGNNGCCTGCACCTTGAATTTGGGGGGTCGGTTCGCCTTAATGATTTTGCACGTTTTCGCCATTACTTTACCTTAATTAATTTTTCTTGAACGGCATCCCGATTGCTTCAAGCAAACGCCTGCCGTCTTCGTCCGTTTTCGCTGACGTAACAATGGTGATCTCGAGTCCCCTGGTCTTATCGACCTTGTCATACTCGATCTCCGGGAACACGATCTGCTCCTTCATGCCCAGGGTATAGTTGCCCTGACCGTCAAAAGCGTCCCGCGGCACGCCCTGAAAATCACGAATCCTGGGCAGGACCACGCTGACCAGCTTGTCCAGAAATTCATACATCCTCTGATCTCGCAGAGTAACCATCATGCCGATCGGAACTCCGGCGCGCAGTTTGAAAGCTGCTATGGACTTCTTGGCCCGGGTGATGACCGGATGCTGGCCGGCAATCGTTGTCAGGTCTTTTTCCGCAGCTTCCATAGCCTTGGCGTTGGCAAG
>DKFA01000039.1 GCA_002452695.1 Dehalococcoidia bacterium UBA6808 | reverse complement strand
CCGGATATGTAATGCTGTTGACAGTTATGTTTGCTTAATGCATAATTAGCTATAAAAATTGGAGAATCGAAGGTAGACTGAGAACATGGTAAAAATCAGGTTAAGAAGAATAGGCGCCAAGCATAAGCCGCTTTATCGAATTGTCGTTGCTGACAGTGAGTCACCGAGAGGAGGCGCTTTCATAGAGGTGATCGGGACTTATAATCCGCTGGTAGATCCCGAGGGTATTACTGTCCAGGAAGAAAGCGCGCTAAAGTGGCTGGAGCAGGGCGCACAGCCCACCGAGACTGCATACAGGCTGCTTGCCAAGGCGGGCGTGATGGATAAATTTAAATCGGCGCATCCTGCCAGAAAATTTCGCCAGGCGGTTCAAAAGACTACCCAAAAGCAGAAGAAGAAATCGAAGAAATCTGTTGCCAGTTAAATCTACAACTGAGGTGAGGTTAAAATGAAGGAGTTAGTCGAATATATTGCCAGATCCATCGTAAGCGCGCCCAATGACGTTAAAGTAAGCGAGGAGACTGACTCAGGCGGCGTGGTGATTAAGCTCGAAGTCAATGCAGAAGATAAAGGCAGGGTAATCGGGAAACAGGGAAGGGTTGCGGAGGCGATGCGGACCTTGTTACGAGTTGTTGCTACCAAGGAAGGCACCCGCGTAAGACTTGAGATCGTTTAGTCGGCAGGCATGACACAGTTAATTGAAGGATCAGGCGGGGTTGCATCTTTCCAGGTGTGGAAGGGTGAGGTTGCCTGAAATATCATTGAATATAAACAAAAGGCCGGTAATCTAATTACCGGCCTTTTTATTAGCTTAGTTCTGGGAGGTTGGATTGGAGGGCGGCCTGCGGACAGGTGTCTTGCGGCGTTTTTCAACTACGCGCAGGCGCGCGATTGAACGCCTGAGTGCGGCTTCAGCCCTGGCGCGGTCGATTTCAGGTCCGCTCGCCTTCAGCCTTTCTTCTGCCCTGCGTTTGGCTGCTTCGGCACGCTGTAAATCAATCTCGTCGCTGCGCTCGCAGGCATCGGCCAGGATGACGGTCTTCTCGGATTTGACCTCGATGAAACCGCCTGTAATGACCATGGAAATTTCATCGCCGCTGGCCCTGCGGATGATCAACTCGGCAGGCTCGAGCATGGTCACAAGAGGGGCATGCCTGGGCAAAATGGCCATTTGCCCCTCAGTTCCCTCAGCGATGAGGGTTATAACATCATCGCTTGCAAAGACCTGGCGCTCAGCAGTCACAATCTCCAAATTCATTGTAGGCATAGTTACATCCCTAATTGTTTAGCTTTCTCGGCTGCTTCTTCAATGGTACCCACCATCATGAATGCCATCTCCGGCAGGTGGTCCCATTTACCTTCAAGTATCTCTTTGAAGCCGCGGACGGTGTCTTTGGTTGATACATATTTGCCCGGCAGGCCGGTGAAAGGTTCTGCGACGAACATGGGCTGCGAGAGGAACCTTTCAATGCGGCGCGCCCGGTTGACTGTGATTTTGTCTTCTTCGCTGAGTTCTTCCATACCCAGGATGGCAATGACGTCCTGCAAGTCCTTGTAGCGTTGCAGCACCTTCTGTACACCGCGGGCAGCCTGGTAATGTTCCTCGCCTACCACGTTGGGATCGAGGATGCGGGAGGTTGAGGCCAGCGGGTCCACTGCGGGGAAGATGCCGCGGGCTGCGATGGAGCGCTCAAGAGATATCACCCCGTCGAGGTGGCCAAACGTTGTTACGATTCCGGGATCGGTATAATCGTCGGCAGGCACATAAATGGCCTGAAATGAGGTGATCGAGCCTTTCTTGGTTGAGGTAATGCGGTCTTCCATCTCAGCAACATCAGTGCCCAGGGTGGGTTGGTAGCCCACTGCCGAGGGCATACGGCCGAGCAATGCCGATACTTCCATGTTGGCCAGGATATGGCGATAGATGTTGTCGACGAAGAGAAGAACGTCCTGGCCTTCTTCATCGCGGAAATGCTCTGCCAGTGTCACGCCGGTGAGGGCCACGCGTGCGCGTACTCCGGGCGGTTCATTCATCTGTCCAAAGACCATCATGGTCTTTTCGATGACGCCTGACTCTTTCATTTCACGCCAGAGATCGTTGCCTTCCCTTGATCTTTCACCAACACCGGCGAATACAGAGAAGCCGCCGTGCTGGGTGGCGATATTATGGATAAGCTCGGTGATGATGACGGTCTTACCTACACCGGCGCCGCCGTAGGCACCAATTTTTCCACCGCGTGTGAATGGTGTGATGAAATCGATAACTTTGATGCCTGTTTCAAGCATCTGGATGGAGGTTTCCTGCTCTTCCAGCCTGGGGGGATCCCTGTGGATGGGAAGGCGATGATCGCTTTTTACCTCGCCCAGATTATCCAGTGGCTCGCCGAACACGTTGAAGAGCCGGCCCAGGGTCGGCCTGCCTACCGGCACCGATATGGCGGCGCCGGTATCGATTGCTTCGGCGCCCCTCTCGAGACCTTCGGTCGGGCACAATGCCAGGCAGCGCACCCAGTTATTCCCTATATGCTGAACGGCTTCCATGACCATTTTCTTACCGTCCTGCATGACATCGATTGCGTTGTAAATCGCAGGCAGATGTTCCTGCGGGAACTCAATGTCCACTACAGTTCCGATGACCTGTACTACTTTACCTTTTGCCAAATTGCACCTCCTATTTGAGACTTTCAACGCCGCCAGTGATGTCAAGCAGCTCTTTGGTAATCATTTCCTGGCGCGCCTTATTGAGCGTCAGGGTCAGTTCGGCGATGACTTCATTGGCGTTTTCGGTGGCATTGCGCATGGCCATCATACGCGCCGACTGCTCGCTGGCGATAGCTTCCAGAATTGCGTGGTATACCTGCATCTCGGCAAACCTTGGCAAAAGCTCGCCGAGCACTGCCATGCCGTACGGTTCGAAGATATAATCAGGATTGGTCTTGGATAGCTTGGCAGGTATGACCGGCAGCATCTGGTCAATCGTGGGTTTCTGGGTCATGACGTTGATGAACTTGTTATATGCGATGAAGACCTGGTCGTAGACTTCGTTGATATAATCTTCCATCAGTATATGTGAGATGGCCATGGTATCGGCCATCCTGGGGCGGTCGTTCATCTTGATGAACTCGGCGCGGATCTCGCGCATTGAGCGGCGCATGAAATCGCGTCCCTTGCTGCCTACTGTAATGAGAGTGACCGGGACTTTCTGGTCGAGGATGAAGCTGCCGGTCATCCGGTTGAGGTTGGTGTTAAGGCCGCCGCAGAGGCCCCTGTCTGTAGAGATAAACAGTATGGCTATTTTCCTGATTTTGCGCACCTGCAGCAGCGGATGTGTGGCGCCGCCGATTGCTGCCTGTGCTGCAAGATCGGCAATAACCTGGGTCAGCTTATCACTATACGGCCTGACCGCTATAGTAGCATCCTGCGACTTCTTCATCTTGGCAGTCGCAATCATTTCCATGGCGCGGGTGATTTTGGCCGTGCTCTGGACACTGCGGATGCGCCGTCGTAGTATTCGCGGACTAACCATTTATTTGCCTCAATAAGCCGAACTTTGTTTGAACTCGGCTACTGCCTTCTTAAGCTCTGCTTCTATTTCAGGTATGATAGCTTTCTCGGTTGCTATGCTCTGCCCGACTGCGGGATGGTTGTTGGCCATAAATTTATAGAAAGCACTTTCGAAAGCAGCAACCTTATCGACCGGCACATCGTCAAGAAAACCGTTGGTTACTGCCCAGAGTATCATTACCTCCTGTTCCAGTGTCAGAGGCGCGAACTGGGGCTGCTTGAGGATTTCCCTCATGCGCTGGCCGCGTTCGAGCTGTGCCCTGGTGGCTTTATCCAGATCGGAAGCGCCAAACTGAGCGAACGCTGCCAGTTCATCAAATTGCGCCATCTCGATCTTCAGCTTGCCTGCAACCTGGCGCATGGCTTTGGATTGGGCATTGCCGCCCACGCGGGAAACCGACAGACCGATGTTGAGCGCCGGACGGATACCGGCATTGAACAGGTCGGTTTCTACGTAAATCTGGCCGTCGGTGATCGAGATTACGTTGGTAGGAATGTAGGCCGACATATCACCGGCTTGCACTTCGATGATGGGCAGTGCGGTCAATGAGCCGCCGCCCAGGTCGGCTGATAGCCTGGCGGCGCGTTCCAGCAACCTGGAATGCAGATAGAAAACGTCGCCGGGATAAGCTTCACGTCCGGGGGGCCTGCGCAGGATCAGCGAGATCTGTCTGTAGGCCCAGGCATGCTTGGAGAGGTCGTCATAGATGATGAGGGCGTCTTTGCCCTGTGCCATGAACTCTTCGCCCATAGCGCAACCTGCGTAGGGAGCAAGGTATTGCATAGCTGCGGGGTCGGAGGAGTTGGCTGCCACGACGATGGTGTAGTCCATGGCGCCGTATTTTCTCAGAATATCAATAACATTGGCGACTTTGGCCGTCTTCTGGCCGATTGCGACATAGATGCAGATCAGGTCGCCGCCCTTCTGGGAGATGATGGTGTCGATGGCAATGGCGGATTTGCCTATGGAGCGGTCACCGATAATCAGCTCGCGCTGTCCTCGTCCGATGGGCACCAGGGCGTCCACGCATTTGATGCCTGTGTGGACCGGCTTGTTGACCGGCTGTCTGCTGACAACGTTGGGAGCGATGACCTCGACTTCGCGTCTTTTTGAAGTTTTAATCGGGCCGAGTCCATCGATTGGCTCGCCCAGCGTGTTGACCACACGCCCGATCAGTTCGGGGCCGACGGGCACTTCGACGACGCGCCCGGTGCAGCGTACTTCATCGCCTTCCTTAATGTGGGAATAATCTCCCAGCACCACAGCGGCGACGGTATCTTCTTCAAGGTTAAGCGCCAGTCCCATAATGCCGCCGGGGAAGGAGAGCAACTCATTATTTTTGGCTTTGCGCAGGCCCTGCATGCGAGCCACGCCGTCGCCAACCTCTACCACGGTGCCGACATCGGTCATGGTAGCAGATGCGCCGAAATTCTCAATCTGGTCTTTGATTACTGATACTATATCTTTTTCATGGGATTTCAATTCTGCTCACCCCCTAAGGTAGTTTACTTTGATGCCTGTACCAGGTCTTTTCTCAGCAGGTCCAGCTTGTTGCGGACACTGCCGTCGATCTGGGTATCTTCAATCCTGACGATGATGCCTCCCAGGATTGCCGGATTGACCTGAAGCTTTACCGATACCTTTTTTCCGGTTATTTTTTCGAGCTGAGCAGCAATTTTCTGCTTCTCAGCGTCATCGACTGGCACAGCCGTGGTGACCAGGGCATGCTTGATGCCCTTATGCTCATCCAGCAGGGCATCATATTCATCGGATATCTGTCCCGTATTTTTGAGCTTGCCTTTCGTAATCATCAGGTAGCACAGGTTGTAAACGAGCTCATCCGCCTGGCCCAGCTTCTGTTTGATCAGAGCTGCCTTATGGTCGAACGGGACCTTGGGACTGTCCATCGTGTCAATGACCTGCTGGTCCCTGACGATTTCGGCAATCCTTTTCAGATCTTTGCTCCATTCGTCCAGGTTGTTCTTGGCTTGGGCGATCTGGTAGATCGCCTGTGCGTAACGCCTGGCAGAAATTGTCGATATCATTTGCGTATCCTGATTTAATTTTGTTTAAACGAATTGCTCTGGTCCAGGACCTCGTTGATCAGCTTCATATGTTTCTGTGCGTCCAGCGATTCCTTGATGACTTTTTCTGCTGCAAGTACGGTCAGGTTGGCAAATTCGCTGCGGAGCTCGCCGATCGATTTATCACGCTCGAGCTTGATCTCATCCCTGGCTTTGGCGATGATGACATCAGCTTCCTTGCGCGCTTCGCCCTTGGCCTCTTCTTTAATTTTTGCTGCGATCTGAGAGGCCTGGGAGATAATAACCTGGCTTTCTTTGCGGGCAGTTTCAATAGCCGCTTTGATCTGCTCTTCGCTGCGGCTCGTCTGCTCCTTTATTTTCTCTGCCTGTTCAAGGCTTTCCTTTATCTTGGCCGATCTCTCATCGAGCATTTTCAGGACCGGCTTGTACAGGATTGCTGTGAGAAGGCCGAATAAAATAAGGAAGTTGACCAGAAAAGCAACCAGCAATTGCCAATTGATGCCGATACTTTCCATATTTACCTCAAACTTCCATTACTGTATTTTCTCTCATGCGTGACGGCTAATATTTCCATCACGGGTCAGGGTATGCAATGATATGCGTGCCCCAACCTCAATACAGCTATTATACGACCATAGCAAGCAGAATGGCGATGATCAGGGCGTAGATGCCAACTGCTTCGGTGAGAGCGCCAATAAGGATCATGTTTGTCAGGATCGCGCCCCTGGCTTCAGGATTGCGGCCCAATGCCTGCATTGCGCCAAGGCCAATCAGACCAAGACCAAGGCCCGGGCCAAGCATTCCCAGGCCACCTGCGAGGCCAGCACCTAGCATTTTCATAGTTTCAGCGTCCATCTAAATCCTCCTTTTTTAAAAGACAAATATTAATGTATTAATGTTCTTCAGCACCCTCTTCATGCTGTGGGGTTACTGCCATCAAACCGAATACCAATGTCAGTCCGGCGAAGATCAGGGCCTGGAGCAAACCGAACAGTGTCTCAAATCCGTAGAATATCGACGGCACGATCAGTGCAACCAGGAAAGTCATCACGCCGATCAGGATTTCACCTGCTGTCATGTTGCCGAATAGACGGAAGGTAAAGCTTATGATCCTGATCAGGTGGCTGAGCAGTTCAAGCAGGCCTACATACATGTTGATGAATCCAAAGGCAAAGCCGCTGATAAAAGCTTTGAAATTGCCTTTGAACAGCTCGCCCAGGGCCT
This sequence comes from Dehalococcoidia bacterium UBA6808, assembly GCA_002452695.1. Classification (GTDB taxonomy): domain Bacteria; phylum Chloroflexota; class Dehalococcoidia; order GIF9; family UBA5629; genus UBA6808. The sequence continues at coordinate 2,426 of DKFA01000039.1, read as the reverse complement.
TACCCAATTCCTTGAAGTGGAAGAATGAATTGATATAGTTGAGTGCGCCGATCTTGCTGAAGCCCAGGTATTCGACAAAGAAGAATGATATCAGCGCGATGGAAAGAGTCAGGTTGATATCTGTGTTGGCAGCCCGCAGGAAAGGTACAATGACCGTTGCTGTATGTGAACCTTCCTGTATCTCTTCGATCGGTCCCCAGGTGCCCCACAGCGGCACAAGAGCCAGCAGGGCATTGGTGACTACATATAAAAAGATGGTGGTGACCACCGGGAAGAACGTTTTAACATATTTCTCGCCTGATACGCCCTGGATGGTATTGTAGATACCGTCCACGACTACCTCGGCGAGACCCTGGAGCCTGCCCGGGACATCCTTCATCTTGCGGGTGGCGAAGTAGAATAGAGTGCATAGCAAGATAATGGTGATCCAGGAGGAGATCAATGTGTTGGTGATCTTGAAGTCGCCGATGTGGAACATGGCTTCAGAGGGCAGGGATACGTGGGGTTTGCTTACCTGAAGCTCATGTGGCGTTTGTATGCCGAAAAGCCTGGCGCCGATAGGCCCGAAAGTAAATGATGCCAGAGCCAGCGCCACTACGGCGATGCCGAGGATGACTACCAGGCGGTTGGAGCAACCAAGTTTACTCACTGTCATGCTCCTTTTTTGAGTTCATTTTTGTTGTCATTGTCTTTTTGCTCATCTATAAACTGACGCAGCATTTTATAAAGACCGTAACCGGCGGTCATAGTTCCCAGCACAAATCCTATTAACGTGCACAGTGGTCGGGAATTGAATCTCTCGGGAGCATCCAACCACAGGCCGATTGCTGTCGGCACGACAAGGCTTAATGCAACAAACCAACCTACATTAAAGAGAAACCAGAGACCTTTGATCAATTGCCTTTTTTCTGGTTTCCGTTCCTTATCCTGCTTAGACACAGGCATCGCATATTATAACAAGTCCCTTTCAGCGTAGTCAACGGACTTTCCAGTGATTTTTGACTTCAGTCAATAAGCGTTACCAATTACGCATTTTACACAGCGCTGACATTTACAATGGCAATTGCGATTAAATGGATGAATTATTTCGGAGTGGAAACGGTCAGGATTTTCTCTTGCCGAAATCATCAAGGTCGAGCGTATTGATGAAGTCATAGATCGCCGGAAACTTCTTCAGTTCCTGATCGTCGACCTTGTCGGCAGGGCCTGCGCCGGCAGCTTCCTGGGGTCTGCTCTGGGCTGAGATCTTGCCTGATTCTGCATCCAGTATGATGCCGGCCTTGTCCAGCACTGTTTCTTCAGCGAAGATAGGCGCGGTAACCCTTACAGCCAGCGCAATTGCATCACTGGGCCTGGAATCTAGCTTGAGCCTGGTCAGAAGCCAGCGTGTATTCAACTCATCAAAAAACACTTCAAAAATCCACCCCTCACCTCCATCAATTTCCATAAATTGTTTCTTGCCTTCCTGCCATTTGCGCACTACTGTAGACGAAAACTCTCTGGACATCCATCTCAGTTTGAGCTGGGAGTCCTTTTCTAATCCCTGAACGCTACGCCCGCTGGTCCTGGCTTCGAGTTCGATCACAGGCGGACCTTCGAGGAATTCAAATACTATCTGGGCATAGAATGTGTCGGACCTGAGATCATTGACAACGATCCTGCTGATACTCATGCCCGAGATAGATTCAAGGGCAAAAAGCGTGTTTTTCAGCAGGTCGTGGGTCATCGGTCGCGATACATCGACATTCTGCAGTTTCATTGAGATGGCGTCGGCTTCCGCCGGGCCTATCCATATAGGCAGATAACGGTCAGTCTGTCTTTCTTTGAGGATCACTACATGCTGGTAGTTCATGAGGCTGACCCGTATACTGTCTATTTGCATCTCTTTCATGGGACTCCTCCTGAGTAGACGGCTCAGTTAGGATTGTAACCCAATGAGGGGAGGGTGTCAATCGAGTTAAATACATACAGTTATATGCCCGGAGCCCGAAAATATTAGTACTACGTACTTTGGCACTACTAAAAAGTAAATTTGTGGATAATTTTCTGTTTGATTAGAATATTGCGAACGATTACTTCAGGAAATAGATTATGAAAGCGTTATTACAGAGGGTGACCCAGGCCTCCGTAACAGTGGAAGGACGTATCACCGGACAGATCGGCAGGGGGTTGCTGGTGTTCCTGGGCGTAGCCGCCGAGGATGGGGAAAAAGATGCTGATTATCTGGCCGACAAGATTATCAACCTGCGTATTTTCAGCGATGACGATAGTAAATTCAATCTTTCTTTGTTGCAAGTGGGTGGGGGTTTGCTGGTCATCAGCCAGTTCACTCTCCTGGCCGACACCCGGCACGGACGGCGGCCCAGTTTTACCGGCGCCGCATTGCCGGAAAAAGCCGAGGCGCTGTACAACTGCTTTATCGATAA
>DKFA01000086.1 GCA_002452695.1 Dehalococcoidia bacterium UBA6808 | reverse complement strand
GAGAGGATCGCCAAGGAAGACGTGGACGGCGTCGGGCTGCTGCGCGCCGAGTTCATGGTGATCGATGCATGCGATGGGGTCCATCCCCGCCAGTTGATCGAAGAAGGCAAGAGCAACCAGTTCATCGACGCCATGGTCAAGAAGCTGCGCATTTTTACCCGTGCCTTCTATCCCAGGCCAATCATCTACCGCGCCATCGATTTCCGTACCAACGAGTTCCGCAACCTGCGTGGCGGAGATAAATATGAAGCGGTTGAACAAAACCCGATGATAGGATTCAGGGGCTGTTACCGCTACGTGCTCAACCCCGATCTGTTCGAACTCGAGCTTAAGGTATTGACCAAGGTGAGAGAGCAGGACAAGAACCTGCACCTGATGATACCCTTCGTGCGCACGCTGTGGGAATTCGAGGCCTGCAAGAAGCTGATCGACAATAGCGAGCTGGGCAGGGACCGCGACATGCAGCTCTGGATAATGGCCGAAGTGCCGTCGGTGGTCTGGCGGCTGGAGGATTATGCCAGGGCCGGCATCAACGGCGTATCGATCGGGTCTAACGACCTGACTCAATTGGTTTTGGGTGTGGACAGGGACAGCGAGATCTGCGCCCCGCTCTACGATGAAAGGGACAAGGCGGTGCAGGAGGCCATTAAAATCATCATTACCACCTGCCAGCGGCTGGGCATCACCTGCTCGATCTGCGGGCAGGCGCCCTCTAACTATCCCGACTTCGCCGAAAAGCTGGTGGCCTGGGGCATCACCTCGGTCTCGGTCAACCCGGATGTGATCGGCAGGACCCGCCACAACATCGCGGCAGCCGAACAGCGCATGCTGCTCAAGCTAGCCCGCAAGATGTCGCCCGACGAACAGTAGTAATAATAACAGCATGATTGAAGCAGGATAACTGCACAGCAGTTATCCTGCTTTTTATTGTGCGTATTCATTCATCTAAAATGTGTGAATGCGACCTTCCCGCGTAATCGTAGAAAGAGAAGTAATATTGATCATAATAAAAAGGAATTGAGAGGGGCAAAATAAGCTATCTTGTTTGACACCCTTCATCAATCAAACTATTATATTCCTGCGATCAGAAATAACTCTCACATTTAGAGCAGGTGGTTTAAATGCCAGGCAATGGATGCAACAAAATAGAGTTCCAGATTGAAATAGTAGTCGAACCCGATGGCGATGAATACCATGCCTATTGCCCGGCCCTGAAAGGCCTGCATACTTGTGGCGCCACCGTTAAAGAAGCTCTTAATAATGCGCGTGATGCGGCCTCTGCATATATAGAATCCCTTATCAAGCACGGTGATCCTATCCCTATCGGCGTGGTTGTTGGTGTTCCCTCTAAGGATGACCAGAAATCCGACCGTAGCAAACCATCCTCACGCAGTTATAAAACAGCTCTTACGGTAGCGACTGCGTGAAATTTTCCAAGCTTGTCTGGGGCCAGCTCAAAAATCTGTCTGCAGATGATTTAATTTCCGCTTTAGGCCATGATGGTTTCGAGCCTGATACGGCCAGCGGTTCACAGCGGATCTACAAACACCCGGATGGCAGGCGTGTCTCCGTCCACTACCATGCTGGTAAAACCTTTGGCCCCAAGCTCTTGAAATCCCTCTTTGATGATATTGGCTGGTCTATCAGAGACCTGCGCCGTTTGAAGCTTATTAAATAGCTAAATCGCCATTGCGCCGATTCAATTTTTAATAATTGTCCCAAGCTACCCCATCGCAATCTGTATTCTGGGAAAACGCTTGGAGGAATGTAGGCGGCTTTAATACCTGCTTTTTCTGCATTATTATGTAAAAGTTCTGCATAATCTGCGCCTACAAATCTCCTTTTTTCGTGGGGTGCGATCGGTGCGCGCCGGTCGGGGCGCCCCAGGAAGCGGCATTATCTTCTATACAGCGTTATGCGCGTCGTCCGGTCTCCTTCCCTTCCTATCTATTGAAAATGCTTCCCTGTGCTGTTAAAATCTTTCATATACGATTCTGTATCGCAGGGAGGCACGATGCTCGATACTTCTTCATTGGAAAATTGGCTCTGGGAGGCTGCCTGTGCCATCCGTGGCGCCGTGGATGCCCCCAAGTTCAAGGACTATATCCTCCCCCTCATCTTCCTCAAGCGCCTCTCCGACGTCTTCGAGGACGAACTCCAGCAACTCGGCAAGACCGCTAAATACATTGACGCCGACCACAGCCTGGTGCGCTTCTATATCCCGATACAGTCCCGCTGGGAGGCTGTTTCTAAACAGACCACCAACCTGGGAGACTTCCTTACGGATGCCGTACGCAGGGTCTCGCGCGAGAATCCCAAACTCAGCGGGGTCATCGATATCAAGGACTTTAACGAGACGGCCGCCGGACAGCGCATCCTCGGTGACAGCCAGCTCCGGTCTCTCATCCAGGTCTTATCTCAACACCGCCTGGGCCTGAATGATGTTGCCGCTGATGTGCTCGGCAATGCCTACGAGTACCTCTTGCGCAAGTTTGCCGAGGGCCAGGGGCAGAGCGCCGGTGAGTTCTACACCCCGCCTGAAGTTGCGGTACTCATGTCCCATCTTCTAGACCCCCAGCCCGGCGATACCATCTATGACCCCGCCTGCGGGTCCGGGGGCTTGCTCATTAAGTGCAACCAGCATTTCAAAGAAATTCATGGCTCGGATTCCGGTATTGCTCCGCTCAGTTTTTATGGCCAGGAGTTGAATGCCGCCACCTATGCCATCTGCCGCATGAACGCCTTTATCCATGACATGGATGCCGATATCAGGATTGGCGACACCATGGCCAAGCCGGCTTTTCTCGATTCCGCTGGCGCCCTGCAGCTTTTTGACCTCGTAACGGCCAACCCCATGTGGAATCAGAAGTTCGAACAGGCCATGTATGAGCACGATACCTACGGCCGCTTCGATTACGGCATCCCTCCCGCCAGCAGCGCGGACTGGGGCTGGCTCCAGCATATGTATGCCTCGTTGACTGACAATGGTAAAATGGGTGTTGTCCTCGATACGGGCGCTGTCTCCCGGGGCAGCGGCAATCAGGGGTCCAACCGTGAGCGTGATATCCGCAGGAAGTTTGTGGAGAACGACCGTGTCGAGGCGGTTGTCCTCATGCCCGAGAATCTCTTTTACAACACTTCGGCGCCGGGCATTATCCTGGTCATCAACAAAGCCAAGAAGCATAAGAAGCAAATCATGCTCATTAACGGCTCAAAGAAGTTCAGCAAGGGCCGCCCCAAGAATTTCCTCACCGAGGAGAATATTGCTCATATCTCTGCTGCCTATAACAAGTGGCAGGAAGTCGACGGCCTAAGCAAGATCGTCTCCATCGATGAAGCCCTGCGCAACGACAGCAACCTCAGCCCTTCCCGCTATATTGCCGGCAACGATAAGGAGGAAGCGCTTCCCCTTGAAGAGGCCGTTGTCCTTCTCAACGAAGCCGAAGAAGAACGCCAGGCCGTGGACAAGGAATTAAAGCAGATTCTTGCTAAGCTTGGTCTTGGAGGCCTGAATAATGGATAGCCATGTTGATGATGTTCCTGCTGGCTTCAAAATGACCGAGTTGAGATTATTGCC
>DKFA01000019.1 GCA_002452695.1 Dehalococcoidia bacterium UBA6808 | reverse complement strand
CCACGTCTTCCTTGGCGATCCTCTCCGCTTCGTGCGGCATAGCTAGGTTAACATAGACCTTGGTGGCCGTAACGACAGGAGCGGAAGCAGATACCATCGTAACCGCTGTTTCAGCCTTTTTTTCTTCCTTAAGCTTGCCTTCATAGACGACGCCGTGAGTGCCGTCCACAGTGACCAGCATTTTATCTTTCAATACCTTGGTGGCATTGCGGGTGCCGACCACACAGGGTAAGCCCATCTCGCGTGAAACGATGGCGGCGTGGCAGGTCATGCCGCCGCCGTCAGTGACGATGGCCGAGGCTTTTTTCATCAGCGGCACCCAGTCCGGCGTGGTCATCTCGGCCACCAGCACATCGCCGCTTTCGAATCCGTTGTCCCGGTCGGGTGAAACGAGCACTCTCACTTCGCCGCTGCCCCTGCCCGGACCTGCGCCCAGGCCCCTGATCAGTTCCTTGCTCTCTTCTATTGATTTCTCCGCTACTGTTTCGGACGGTCTCAACAAGGTGGTGATCGGCCTGGACTGCACCATGTAGACCTTGTCGCCTTCCAGCGCCCACTCCGTGTCCTGCGGGCTGCCGTAGTGCTTTTCTGTCTTCAACCCGAGCTGGGCGATCTCTTCAACTTCCTTTTCGCTCAACACCCGCTGGTTAGCTTCATTGTCGTCCAGGTTGACATTCTTGTTATTGCCTTTTTCGTCCCTGATGATCTTGAAATTCTTATGCGCTATCCTGATATCCTTGATTTTCATGGTGGATTTGTCAACCTCGTAATAGTCGGGAGATACAAGCCCGCCGACCACGACTTCACCCAATCCGAAGGCGGCCTCAATAACCAGGCTGGACATGTTGTTATTGCTGGGATTGGCAGTAAACATCACACCGGACTTGTCTGAGTTGACCATCTTCTGCACTACCACAGCTATTACCGGCTCTTCGAGAAACTCTTTTTTAACCCGGTAGAAAATAACACGGGCGCCATAGAGCGACGCCCAGCATTCCTTGATCTTCTCAATCAGGTCCTCTTTGCCGCGCACATTAAGAAAGGTCGCATTCATGCCAGCAAAGGAAGCCTGCTCAGAATCCTCCATGGTAGCCGAAGACCTGACTGCTACGAACTGCGCCTTAACCGAATCGCGCCCGGAAAGAACCTCGTAGGCCTTGATAATTTCACTCTGGATATTGGCCGGGACTTCCGTTGCAATGATCATCTGCTGTATCTCCCTGGCCTTGGCCTGCAATGAGAATGTATCATCTACATCCAGGCCCTCGATCGAATGCATGATCTTCGGCGAAAGCCCGCTAACTGTAGTAAAAAGCTGATAGGCCTGGGCCGTGACCACAAAACCCGGCGGCACGGGCAAACCGGCCTTTACCAATTCGCCCAGATTGGCGCCTTTGCCCCCGGCTTTATTTACATCGGATTTCCCTATCTCTTCGAACCATTTTACGATTTCCATGGGATGACCTCCTTAAATAATTCAGTATTTATTCAAGTGAATATACCCTGCCGCTGTTGGCACCCGCTGGGGTATCTCATATATAAGCAACATAATCAATGCTTATTTAAATTGAGAGGATAGGCAGGAATTTCAGGAACCTCTGGTCTATGCTCTTTTTATTTTCCCAGGTGTCTTTAAATGGCGTGTAAACCACGGTATTATTTATCTCACCTGCCACAGTCCCGGCTTTGCCACCCAGCAATCCCGTCACAGCGGCAATACCAAGGTTGCTGGCAAGTATCCTGTCCATAGCAGTAGGCGAACCACCGCGCTGGATATGCCCTAGAGTACATACCCGGCATTCGGCTTTCAGCCGCATCTCGACATACTTGGCGATATTGATCGTGTCTTCGAGCTGATTGCCTTCTGCTACCACGATAATGCTGCTGCGCTTGCCGCGCCTGAAGCTCTCCTTCAGGTTCTGGCAAAGGTCCTCGATATCCGTTTTTATTTCCGGGATGATGATCTGCTCGGCGCCTCCCGCCAGTCCGACTTCCAGGGCAATGAACCCTGACTTCCGGCCCATCACCTCAACAAAGAATATCCTGTCGAAGGCGCTGGCCGTGTCCCTGATCCTGTCAATAGCATCCAGAGCCGTATTTACAGCAGTATTGAAGCCTATAGTGTAATCAGTGCCCCAGATATCGTTGTCGATCGTACCGGGCACGCCGATAAAGGCTATATCGCTCTCTTCCGACATGGCTGCCGCGGCCCTGAAGGAGCCGTCACCGCCGATAATAACGCAGGCATCTATATCTTCACCTTTCAAGGCATCTATGGCCTTTCTTCTCCCCTCTGGTAAAAACATCTCGCTGGAGCGCGAGGTCTCCAGAAATGTGCCTCCCTTCTGGATGATATTGGCCACAGACCTTCTGCTCAGCTTGAGGAACTCGCCGTTGATCAGACCGGAATAGCCGCGCTTGATTCCGACTACATCAATATCGTTATAGGCAGCACACCTGACAATAGCCCTGATGGCAGCATTCATACCCGGGGCATCGCCGCCGCTCGTGAGCACGCCTATTTTCTTGATCTGCTTCTTCATAGTTAATTACTACGTTATCAAATTTAACCGGCAAAGACAATCTCGCATGTGCGTACAATTGTGTTACTATTACTGTTTTTCTATTCCCTGTTTAATTCGTTCGATAGCCTTTACATAGTATTTCTCGGCATAGTCCCTGGCCATCCGTCGTGTGTTAAAAAAAGGCGTATTTGTCCTGATCGATTCCTTCATCATGGTCAGCCAGCCGTGTGAAATCCCGTTAATATCCCTGTCGTAGTACAGCGGTATCACGTGATCCTCCAGAATGTCATAGATCGCATTGGCTGTCCTTGCATCCTGCTCATCGTAGTTAGAAGGATTGGACTGCTCCTCCACACCCCATCCATTGTCCCCAGTGTAGCCCTCGTACCACCAGCCATCCAATACGCTCAAATGCAGCACGCCGTTGGCCGAAGCCTTCTGTCCACTCGTCCCACTGGCTTCCATCAGGAAACGCGGCGTATTCAGCCATACATCCACACCGCTGACCAAGTCCCTCGCCATATGCATATCATAGTCCTCGATAAATGCTATGCGCCCTCCGAACTCCGGATCCTTGGCATAGTTGTATACCTGCTGTATCAAATGCTTGCCGTTTTCGTCGTTGGGATGCGCTTTGCCGGCGAAGATGATCTGCACGGGCCGCAGATCCTGCTTAAGCAGCTTTTTCAACCTTTCCAGGTCCTTGAAGATCAGCGTCGGCCTCTTATAAGCCGTGAAACGGCGGCAGAAACCTATTGTTAAAGCTTCCGTATCCAGCAGCGCACCCATGGCCAGCAGCTGCACCGGCGGGACTCTGTCCTGGATCCAGCGCTGCCTCGCCCGGTCGAGTATAGTGCTGATCAGTTTGATCTTGCGCCAGCGATGTATGCTCCACAATACATCGTCAGGTATGGACATCACCTTTTCCCAGGCAGCCGGATCAGTCTGTCGGTCCAGCCAGTCCTCTCCCACATATGAGCTATAGAGGGACTGCAACTGCGGGCAGACCCACGTGGCAAGGTGCACGCCATTGGTGATGTGGTCTATCGGAACACTGTCTTCAGCTTTCTCGGGGCAAAGATGGTGCCACATCCTGCGGCAGACCTGCCCATGCAATTTGCTCACCCCGTTCTTATACTCCGACATATGCAGGCCGAGCACGGTCATATTGAAGGAAGACCTGTCGGTCTCTATCGTGCCCAGATTCATGAATTCATCACGAGATATTCCCAGTTGCGGCCAGTACTGATGAAAGTATTTTTCGATCAGTTCTAGTGAAAAGGCATCGTTTCCGGCCGGCACAGGTGTATGAGTGGTGAAGACCGAGCTGGCCCTGACCTGGCCCATGGCCTTATTTATCTCCACTCCTTTTTCCACCAGCTCGCGCACCCGCTCCAGCATCATAAAGGTTGTATGTCCTTCATTGGCATGCCAGACCGTGGGATGTATATTGAGCGCACGCAACAGCCGCACACCACCCAGGCCTATTACGAGCTCCTGCAACAGCCGCATCTCCCTATCGCCCCCGTACAGCCTGGCGGAAAGGCCTCGATAGGCCGGAGGGTTCTCATTCAGATTCGTATCCAGCAGGTAAAGCGTTACTCTTCCTGTCTTCAATACCCACGCTGAAACATATACCTGCGCGCTGTCCAGCGGTACGCTGACCATCAGTAGCTTCCCGTCGTCCGTCAGCAGGCGTGATACAGCCACCTCGTTGAAATTTACCTGGCTATAGATCTCGTTCTGCCAGCCGTCCTGCGATATAGCCTGGTGAAAATAACCCTGCGGGTACATGAAGCCCACACCCACCAGCGGTATACCCGAGTCGCTGGCCTCCTTGCAGTAATCGCCTGCCAGCACACCCAGCCCGCCCGCATAGAGCGGCAGCGAGTTATGGACGGCAAACTCCAGTGAAAAGTATGCTATGGTGTCTTTGTCGTAAGCCGGATGGGCCTTCTCATACCAGGTATCAGGCAGCGACATGGCGTTCTTAAAATCCTGGAATGCCTTGTCATACAAGCTGAGATAGTTGGTATCCCTGGAGTTGGCTACAAGCTGGAAATAGGGGATGTCCCTCAACAGCTTGACCGGATTATGCCTTGTGCTCTTCCAGATAGACCTGTTCAGTTTCTTGTATGCATTGCGCGCCAGGGGATGCCAGCTCCACCACAGATTATAGGCCATCTCGGCCAAGCCTTCGACACGCTCAGGGACGTTCAGATTACCTGCGTGGTTCATACATTAATCAGGACTTACTCGCAATCATTGCTTATCATTTTGTTTCTAATATGGCCTATTATAAAAAAATCTGCCGGTGCTGTACAATGGCAATGTTGTAAGCATGATCTTTTGCACACAAAATTTTAATCCGGTATACTTAGACCTGTTGCTGACACGGCTGGTATAATCATTTCCGAGGGTAGTTCCAATGAAAATTAATGTAATGCAGGATGTGCTGCAGGCTAATGACAAGATCGCGGAAGACAACCGCCGCATCTTTCAAAAAAACAATAACCTCGTGCTCAACCTGATGAGCTCACCCGGGTCGGGCAAGACCTGCTTGCTAGAGAGAACGGCCGCGCTACTGCAAGGAAAACTAAGATTGGGCGTGATCGTCGGCGACTGCGAGACCACCCGTGATGCCGACCGCATCAGCAAATACAATATTCCCGCCATACAGCTTACCACAGGCACGGCCTGCCACCTCGATGCCAACATGGTGTCATACGCTCTGCCCCACCTCAAGCTGGAAGAGCTCGATATAGTGGTGGTGGAGAATGTAGGAAACCTGGTCTGCCCTGCTGGATTTATCGTGGGTGAGGACTACAAGATTATGATTCTCAGCGTCACCGAGGGCGACGAGAAACCCCTCAAATACCCCATGATGTTTAACCAGTCCAAGCTGCTGTTGATCAACAAGATCGATCTGGTACAGTACACCAACTTCAGTCTCGAAGAAGCCCGGGCTAATGCGCACAAGGTCAACCCGGAAATGGATATTATCGAAATTTCCTGCACCACGGGCGCGGGCCTCGACCAGTGGATAAAATGGCTGACCGACCATTACTGGCAGAAACTGAAGGGTGCAGCCCATGCATGAGATGGGCATAGCCCAGAACATCCTGGATATTGCCGTAGCCGCCGCTCAGAAGGAGGGCGCTAGCCGAATCACCCGCATCAACCTGATAGCCGGCGAACTGCGCGGAATTGAGCCCATACAGTTGACCTTCTGCTTCGACATAGTGGCCAAGGATACCCTGGCCGGCGGGGCTTACCTTAATATCGAGACCGTCCCGGTCATGGGCCACTGCAACGATTGTCAGGCGGACTTCCAGATTGAGGATTACGCCTACGTCTGCCCAAAATGCGGCAGCACGAAGATCGAAGTCACAGGCGGCACCGAGCTGCGTCTTAAAGACATAGAGATCGATTAGGAATAAACACCTGTTTAGTCCCGCCCAAGGTAATAGATACTTCCTAAATAACTCCTGCTATCCTTATATCTGAACGTTCCGATAGTAATATTACTAAATTACAAAAATATTGCCGGTGAGGATGAATCATCTCTCCCGACAGAACTTCCTGCTAAAACATGGTCAAAATTACGTTTTTCGTGAAGGCAATGCCGCCAGCGCAGTACCCTGCGTGGTCTTTTCACCTTTTCCGTTTTCCACCCATATCTCGCATTCCACCAGGCAATCATCTCCTTCCACATACTTCTTGGTGACCTTACCCTTGCACCACCACGTCTCGCCGTCCTGCGGGGCTTCAAATGTCTTCATTTTACGTGGATAGTCCATACCCCGGTAACGGCATGACAGTTTTTTCAGCGTTCCTTTGGGTCCAATCCAATCAGTCATCAGATTCACCAGCCAAGCCCTTTTAAGTGCTCCATGCACAATCGGCTGTCCGACACCCATGGCTTTGGCAAAATCCTCATCATAATGCAGCGGATTAAAATCACCGGAAGCCCCCGCCCATTGAACCAGCATCCTGGTAGTAGCTATCTTCTGCAAAGGAGTAACTTCCGTACCTGCTTCTATATCTTCGTAATAAGTCTGTTTTATCATGATCCCTCCCGCTAAATCACTCCTTGC
>DKFA01000111.1 GCA_002452695.1 Dehalococcoidia bacterium UBA6808 | reverse complement strand
TTTATCTGAGTGAATCATACCCTACCCGGTAACATTTTAGATGAGTGAATATGGCAACATGAAGGGCGGGCAGTTTGTGATATAATTTAAAGCGGAGAAGGACCTATGGCAAAGATAAAGACGTTCTCATTGCATCATTATGTTGAAGAGGCAATGCATAAGGCAGAATATTATAAGGATGAAAATGGAGTGGTAGTTGTCAAAGTGCCAGGCGCACAGGGATTTTTTGCCGAGGGCGATTCCTTTGATGAGGCAAGGGATAACTTGAGGGAGGTGATAGAAGGGAATATTCTCCTTGCTCTTCAGGTTGGGCTGGAGATACCTCGCCTGGAGGGGGTAGCTATAGAGGAAAAAGATGTCCAAATTAGCTCCTCTCAAACCTGAGGAGGTAGTTCGCAAGCTCAAGAAACTGGGCTTCAGCGGTTCCATTCCAGGCGGAAAGCACGTGAGGATGTATCACCCTGAGAGCGGCAAAATAATTCCGATACCGATGCACAAAGACAAGGATGTAAGCATAGGGGTTATTCATGAGATTATCAATCAACTTGAAATCTCGAGGGAAGAATGGCTACAACTGTAGCAACTGTTTACATCAATCTCACTTGTCCGACTAGCCCCAGCTTAGCTAGTGTCTTGTCAGGCTAATAACTGAACTAAATCAGTCAGTAATCGGCTACGTTCCTTTCTCCCCGATTGGACATACCTCGACCGAACCAGTTTCAGGTATTTTCTTCGTTCGTTTATGTTCATCCTTTCGTCGCTCGGCATGATTCTCCCTCAGTAACATTTTTATGTGCGTTGACACGCAAATATACATGACCGGCGGTCCCCCTGTTGCAATAATCCGGATTATCAGCTTTAATAGGGGCGAAAATGAAACCCCTGCCGATCAAAACGCGCTTCCAGACCGTCCGGGATTTTATCCTGGACAAGCTGAAACACCCTGCCTCCCTGATCAAGTTCGTCCTCGTCTCCGGCTCCGCCGTCCTGCTCAACCTGCTTCTGCTCTACCTGCTGGTAGCTTATTGCGGCCTGGGCACGCCCCTGGGCGAAAATATCGCCAACTTCATCAGCATGGAAATTGCCGTCGTCTACAACTTCTTCATGAGCAGGGCCTTCACCTGGCAGGACCGCCGCAGGGAATACGGCCGCCGGCTTGCCTGGCAGTTGCTCAAATTCCACGTCGCCATCGGCAGCACACTGCTGCTGCGGATCGCGCTGTTCTTCTTCCTGCAGATGGCCGGCGCGCACTACATACTCAACGCCGCCATCGGGATAGCGCTGGCCGCCTCCATCAACTTCGCGCTTTACGATACATTGATCTTTCGCCAAAAGGAGATCTGACACATGTTCAAATTCGATGTCTGTATAATTGGCGGCTGCGGCAGGGTGGGGCTGCCCCTCGCCATCGCCTTTGCCGGCAAAGGCCTGCAGGTGGCAGTCTATGATTTAGATAAGTCCAGGCTTCAAATGGTGCGCTCCGGCGTTATGCCCTTTGCGGAAAAGGGCTGCGCCAGGCTGCTGAAAAAAGTCGCCGGCAAGAACCTGACGGCCACCGACGACCCCCAGGATATCGGCCGGGCCAGATTCGTGGTAGTAACCATCGGCACCCCGGTGGAAGAGCACCTCAACCCCCGCTTCGCCGATATGATATCGTTCTTCGACGACATCCATAGATACCTGGTCGAAGGCCAGCACATCATCCTCCGCAGCACCGTCTATCCCGGCGCGACCGAAAACATCCGCAGCTACCTCAAGCGCAAAGGCGCGAAGGTGCGTCTTACCTTCTGCCCCGAGCGCATCGCCGAGGGCCGGGCGCTGGAGGAGCTGGCCGGACTGCCCCAGATAGTCAGCGGCTTCGATAAAAAATCCGTCGAGGAAGTCTCCCGGCTGTTCCGCCGGCTGACCGGGGACATCATCGTCACAGAGCCGGTCGAGGCCGAGCTGGCCAAGCTCTTCACCAACAACTGGCGCTACATCCAGTTCGCCGTAGCCAACCAGTTCTACATGCTGGCCGACCGCTACAACATCGACTACTACCGCATATACCACGCCATGACATACCATTATCCCCGCACGCAGGGCCTGCCCCGGCCCGGCTTTGCCGCCGGACCCTGCCTGTTCAAAGACACCATGCAGTTGAGCGCCTTCAGCAACAACAACTATTTCCTGGGGCATTCCGCCATGCTGATCAACGAAGGCCTGCCCAACTACATCGTAGACAAGCTTAAAATGCAGTGCCGGGGGGAGGGGGATGACCCGGGCCTGAAGGGCCGTGCTGTCGGCATATTGGGCATGGCCTTCAAGGCCGGATCGGACGACGAGCGCGATTCGTTATCGTTCAAGCTCAAGAAGATACTTGAGATGTCGGCCGGCAGGGTCTACTGCTCCGATCCATATGTCAAACGCGATTATTTCATCAGCGCGGAAAAGCTGGTACAATTATCCGATATAATCATCCTGGCCACGCCGCACAAGGTTTACCGCAAACTGGCCATCCCCGAGGACAAAATCCTGGTGGACATCTGGAACTTATACGGCAAGGCAGGCGGAGAATTATGAAAATACTTGTGACCGGGTCGGCGGGTTTCGTCGGCGGATACCTGGTGGAGGAGCTGCTGGAACACGGTCACGAGGTAGTCGGGCTGGATAACTTCTCCAAGTACGGGCGGCTGACCAAGAGCTACGACAACCATCCTCGCTACCATTTCGCGCAGGGCGACGTAAAGGACACGGCCCTGATGAAAGACCTGATCGCCGGCTGCGACATGTTCGTGGCCAACGCCGCCACCATCGGCGGCATCGCCCTGTTCCACGAGCTGGCCTACGACCTGCTGGCCGAGAACGAGCGCATCACCGCCTCCAGCTTCGATGCTGCCATCTGGGCGCATCAGGAAAAACGCCTGCGGCGCATCATTGTGGTCTCATCTTCCATGGTCTTCGAGAACGCCCGCATTTTCCCCACGCCCGAAGGCGAACAGTTGCGCTGCCCGCCGCCCAGCTCAACCTACGGATTCCAGAAGCTGGCCTGCGAATATTTCGCCAGGGGCGCCTGGGAGCAGTACCGCCTGCCCTACACCATCGCCAGGCCCTTCAACGTCATCGGCGTGGGAGAAAAGCGCGCCCTCAATGACAGGGGCATCATGTCGGGCAATGTCAGGCTGGCCATGAGCCATGTCGTCCCCGATCTCGTCTACAAGATACTCAAGGAGCAGTCGCCGCTCCACATCCTCGGCTCGGGGCAGCAGATCAGGTGCTACACCTACGGCGGCGACGTTGCCCGCGGCATCCGCCTGTGCATCGAAAAGGAGGCCGCCGTCAACGAAGATTTCAACATCTCCACCCCGGTCGCCACCACCGTGCTCGAGCTGGCGGAGATGATCTGGCGTAAGATACACGGCGACAGGCCCTTTTCCTGCACCTCCGACCCGCCCTATATCTACGACGTGCAAAAAAGGGTTGCCGACGTAGAAAAAGCCCGCCGGCTGCTGGGCTTTGAGGCCGCAACCCCGCTGTCCCAGGCGCTCGATGAGATCATACCCTGGATCGATGCCCAGATAAAGCTGGGCGGCATATAAACAACATGCTTCTCCAGATCGTCATACCCGTCTACAACGAAGCGGACAACATCGCCGGCACGCTGGACGAAATAGCCGCCAAAGTCAGCGCTCCCCACACCATCCAGATCGTCTACGATTTCGATGAGGACAGCACGCTGCCTGCGGCCCGCAGATATATTGAAACCCGCCGCGCCGGCAACATCAGCCTGGTGAAAAACGCCTACGGGACGGGCGCGCTCAACGCCATCCGCACCGGCCTGGACAGGTGCCGCGAGGGCGCCGCGCTGGTCGTGATGGCCGACAGCTCGGACGATATCGGCATCGTGGATGCCATGTTCAGCAAGCTCAACGAAGGCTACGACCTGGTCTGCGGCTCCCGCTACATGAAAGGGGGCCGGCAGACCGGCGGACCGCTGATCAAGAAGATGATGACCTGGACGGCGGGGATCAGCCTGCACGTGCTCACCGGCATACCCACCCACGACGTCTCCAACAGCTTCAAGATGTACCGCGTCAGCCTGCTCAGGCAGATCAGCATCGAGAGCCGGGGCGGGTTCGAGGTGGGCATGGAGATACTGGTCAAGGCCTTTGCCGGCGGCGGCCGCATCGCCGAGCTGCCCGCCTCCTGGCGGGCGCGCAGGTCCGGCAAATCGCGCTTCCAGACCATGAAATGGCTGCCCGGCTACCTGCGCTGGTACTGTTACGCCCTGCGCCATAGCTGGTTTAAACGCAGCGCCTGACCATCCGCCCGGTTCCGCGCACATGATTGACGGCATTCCCTGCACGCACATCACGCCCGGCACACTTGACACAGATGGTATAATATACACATGAAACACATGCGTGACGCAAAGGTTCATAATAAACCGTTCCCCCCAGCGGGAACACGGAGGCGGAGACTATATGCCTGAGATAAGAGCGAGCGTAACGGTGGATGTCCACCGCAAGCTCAAGGAGGAGGCTGCGCGCAGCGGCAAGCACCTCAAGGCGCTGGTCAGCGAAATACTCGAAGCCCATATTAAGAACGGCGCAGGAGGCGGCAAAGGCAGGCCGGCCCGAAAAACCGGCTAAACCTTTTACTCTGATTATGCGTTTTAAGGATTATGCGCAAATATTTTCTGAATAATTCATTAAAAATGCCGAAGAATGATTACAGGAACAGGGACCCGTCAGGAGGTGCGAGTATGTCATGAAAGATGGCAAATTGAACACTCGGCCACTGAAAACAGCAAATAATATGGAGGTACCTAAAAAACAAGAAATGATAAGCAGAAGAACACCAGCCTTGAATATACTTCTAATCATCGCCATGGTCATGTCGTTCATGGCGGTAGTAGTACCGGTCGAACCGGTCAGGGCGACGGCAACCAGCATCACCATTAATTATCCCAAAACTGATAACGTTACTAGAGTAGGCTCAAGCGGTACAGTCGATGTGGAATATACTCTGGATGGGACTGGCGGAGATTCCAATGGCGTGCAGATCCAGGTCGTCCATCCCTCCGGCACGCCGATAGTCGGGTCCATTTCCATATCCCGTTCTTCCAATGCTACCTATACCGATTCAATACTGGTCAGCGGCGCACAGGGCTATTATAATGTTATAGCTTCAGATGGCGCCGGCCATACCGATACACAGACCAATGCGGTCTACATCGACACCACCAAGCCGATCGCCAGCGTATCATGCGCGACCACGTGCTGGTCTACTACAGCCCCCGTTGATTCCTATGCTGTCAGCTACACCGGCAGCAAATCCGGCTCCGCCAGCATGATCTACACTCTGCAATACGATGTGGGCGGAGGCTTTGTTACCGTTGGCGGTTTCCCCAAGACAGCGGCGCCCGGCACTTACCAGGAGCTTCTGTCTCCTAGCGAACTGGGTGTATCAACTACCTGCAACCTGCGGTTCCAACTCACAGTGCAGGATGTTGCATCAGGCCTGACCAGCGACCCTGCCACCAGCTCCACCATCTATGTACTGGCCCCGGCCAATATCACCCCCACGCTTACTTATCCTGATTCCTCGTTAACAACGATAAACGGCGGCGCTATCATGGCCATCACCGGCACTATGACAGCCACAGGCCCCACCGCGAGCTACATGCTGTCACTGCATACCGACGGCGATCCACTGGGTACCGTCTATGAGAACATCACTGCCGGCTGGCAGAACGTTTCAATTTCAGGGACCTATGCCATCAGCAAAAGCTGGACCGTATCACAGGTCAGCAGCACAAACTGCATCGTCGTACTATGGGTCAAGGATTGCTCAGGCAACGTTAAATACGCCCAGAGCACATCATTCACCATTGTCCCGACGGTCGGCGCCGGAATCACCGTCAACTGGCCTACCTCGGGCGCCACGATGTATACCTGTTCCACCACCGACAATGTGACCTTCACCATCAGCGGCGGCAGCACCAGCACTTCCACCTGCATGTTCTACTACGCCACCGAAAACAGCACCGAAGAAGCCAGCTGGACCAACTTCGCCAGCGGCACCTTCTCACCCGGTCGCAATTATGTCAATTTCCTGCATCCGAGCATAGCCGCCGGTAATTACTATATCCGCATCAAGGCCACCACCAACGGCGTGGTCTCTTACGGCTACAGCTACATGTTCTACATGAAGGCGCTGACCGCCCCCACCATCACACTCTCCGCACCCAACGGCGGCGAGAGCCTGACGGGTGGCACCACCTATACAATCACCTACTCCTGCACGGAGAGCGCCGATACCACGGCTCCGATAACCTACCGCATTTCATTGCTGGATAGCGGCAGCGAAAATATGACCGTGGCCACGTTTACGCTGAAAAACGCCAACGGCGCCAGCAGCAGCTTCAGTTGGTCCGTGCCCAATTATACCGGCGCCAACTACAAGATCAGGATCTCAGCCACCGACCCCTGCGGCAACTCGGCCTACGATGACAGCAACGCTGTCTTCAGCATCACGGCCGGCTGCGCCACAACTACCTATGGAATACCGCTCTACAGTGGCTGGAACCTGATCTCACTGCCGTTGATCCCGGTCTCCACCGACATCAATGCTGTCCTTTCGCCTGTTATCGACGACATTGACTACGTCTACTTCTACAATAACGGCACCTGGCAGTTTTTCGTGCCGGGCGTTACCCAGGGTATCAACAGCATAGATATCGGCAAGTCCTACTGGGTTCACATCAAGGGCACGCCGGGCGTTGCCAGCGACAACCTGACCATCACAGGCAGGAAATGCTTCTGCCCACCAAGCTTACCTACCACCACTCTGGTCTACAGCTACAACGGCTGGAATCAGATAGGCGTTAAGTCCACTATACCGCAGACGGTCAACGGCTACTTCAAGACCTGCGGCACAGCCCCCATCTACCTTCCTATCTACTACTGGAACCCCGTTACGCAGCAATACGAGTCCACGTCTGATTGCAACTACGTTATGAATCCAGGATCAGGCTATATGATGTACCTAAACGCGCCGCTGGGAGTAAATGCGCCCTGCGAATAATCGGATAAGCTGATCCACACACTATGCGGCCCTTTTGGACCGGGGCCGCATAGTAATTTGCTTTTTACTGGAAAATTTAATAGCTGAAAATGAAACTGGAGGGCTTAGGCCGCCCTCATGAATAGAAATTAGGAGCTTTAGCCATGTTCAATGCAGCCCGCACATTGAAAATAAAAGCGCTTCATATCATCCTCGGCATCGCGCTTTGCCTGTCTGCCGCCGTCCTGCCCCTGCAGACGGCCGGCGCGGAAGATTTCCCCGGTATGCCCATGGTGCTGTACGGGCTGGTCTATGCCAACGGCAGCGTAATAGGCCAGGGTTACTGGGTAGAAGCCCGCATCAACGGGTCGACCGTTGCCAGTTGCCAGACCAACACCTCAGGGCAGTACGGCTATGGCTCAACGCCGCTGGCAGTTTCAGGCACAGCCGGCAACACTATCAATTTCTATATAAACGGCGTACAGAGCAGCACTACGGTAGCTTTTGCAGCAGGCGCCAGGAACCTCGACATCCAGGTCAGCGGGGCCATTCCCACGTCCTACACTCCCCCCAACCCTGATGTGACCATCACTACCACCAACCTGCCCAGCGGTGTGGTAAATACCGCCTACTCCGCTACGCTGACAGCTTCAGGCGGCTCCGGCACTTATACATGGTCAATCACCGACGGCAATTTGCCCGCTGGGCTTACACTGAGCCCGTCAGGCTCCATCTCCGGCACGCCGACAACTGCTGATACATCGTCTGTCACCATCAAGGCCACCGACGCCAACTCCAAGACGGCCACCATGACCTATTCCGTCACCATCAGCGCGCAGGGAGCCGCGCCTGCGCTGTCGGTTGCGACCTCCAGCCTCCCCGACGGCATAGCCGGCGCCAACTACGCAGCTTCGCTGTCGGCCACGGGAGGCGCCGGCGCCTATAACTGGTCGGTGATCTCTGGGGCGCTGCCGTCAGGGCTGTCGCTCAGTCCATCGGGCAGCATTTCCGGCACGCCCTCGGCATCCGGCAACTACAGCTTCACCGTCCAGGTCAACGACGGCGGCTCCAGCACAGCCAGCCGGACGCTGTCGATCTATATAGCGCAGTCAGCCCCAAGCTCCACAACGACATCTACCTCATCCACCCCATCATCATCGCCGGGCGCGTCAACTTCGTCAACCACGGGCAGCGGCGGGAGCGGCCCCTCATCCACACCGGCCTCCTCCAATGTTGCCGCCTTTTCCATATCCAACATGACGGCTACCCCCGTATCTTCCAAAAACGGCAGCCAGTACGCCATCTCGGTCAGCATCGCCAACACCGGCAAGGCACCCGGCGCCAAGGTGCTCCAGCTCAAGATCAACAACAACGTCGAAGCCCAGGAGGAAGTGGTGCTGGACCCTGGTGAATCCAGGGTTGTCACTTTTATGGTGAACAAGACCACGCCGGGCAGCTACAAGGCCAGCATCGACCCGCTCAGCGCCGATTTCACAGTGTCTGAAACCAATCCTGCACAGCAGGCTTCCTGGAACACCACCGAGACTATCGTGTGGGGCATCATGATCGGCGGCGCGCTGCTGGCCATCCTGCTGATCCTGCTGATCATTTACAAGAAACGGCAGTCAGACTACTATTGAACCATGATCAGGCGGCGGCTGAACAGCCTGTCCTTAAGCTGACCGGTTACTGTCTCATATCATGATGTGACGCAATACTTGTTGACAGGGTGGGCAGGATGCCATACATTAAAATAAGGATTAGTGGTATGCTGTTTAACTCAACCAACGACAAACGTAAAGGGCGCGGCTGGCTGTTGCCGGCCGCCCTGCTGCTGCCGCTCACGCTGGGACTGGCCTGCTTGCCTGCATCTTCGGATGGCCAGCAGCCCGTAGCTTATCCCACCGGGCCGATCGCCAACGCCACCTTCGAGCAGCTTGTGGCGCATTCATGGGCCATCTTCGTCGGGAATGTCGATAATATCATGCTCAGCAAGGCGGATAACGGCCAGCCCTACCGCTCCATCGCGCTCAATGTCGAGCAGATCGTCAAGGGGGAAAGCGCGTCTCAGGTGGTGATCAGGACGGGCGGAGACGGCGCAGGCGCAGGCGACGTGAAGTTCTCCACCGGTGAGAGGGTACTGGTGCTGCTGGATAAAGGCACCGGACAGTATACCATCGACGGCGGCGTGAAGGGCAAATTCAGCATAGACGGCAATAATAAGATCAATGGCACACCCCTGCCCGATTTCATCGCGCAGATAAATAACATCCTGTCTAAACAGAAGAAATAACAACGTATATGATTGAACGCCTGGACGCCCTGTATGAATAGATTGATCAATCTTCACAAATGCGCCTCAGCGGCCCTGATACTTGTTCTGGTTTTAACTTCATTTTTCAGTTCTTTCGATGCCCGCGTGCTGGCTGATGACAGGGTAAAACTCAGCCAGTATGACACAATTGTAAGTGATGATAACGGCCGCAAACTGATCAGAGGTGGACATCCGGTCAAACCACCCAAAGTCAAGATGCCGGCGGTTACTCTGCCGCAGCCTCCGGCAGGCCATCAGGCAGCCGCTGCACCGGCTGCCTTTGCCGCACGTTCAGATTCCGACGCTTCAGCTTCCGGTGCCGCTGCCGCATCATCTTCTACATCGCCCTATGCCTACACAGCCGGCACGGCCACCATTTTAACCAACGTCCCGGCTTTCACCTGGTGCTATGGCTGCTCGGCAACTGCCGCGGCCATGCTGTTCGGCTACTATGACCGCACCGGCTACGGCAACATGTACACAGGCCCCACCAACGGCGGCGTCTGCCCGCTGGATAACTCCTCATGGGGAAGCACCACCTATACTCCCAGCGGTGTCATCTGTGGCGAATGCCCCATCAGCGCCACGCACCAGGGCAAGGACGGCAGGGCAACCAGGGGACACGTCGATGATTACTGGATCGACTACGGCAATCCAGGCCCGGATCCGTATATTGTTAATGACTGGACGGAACATACGCCGGGCGATTGCACGGGCGATTATATGGGCACGAGCCAGTCCAAGTATAGCTTATCAGACGGCAGCACCTGGTTCTTTCGCTATGAAAATGGCGATCCACTCGTAGACTACACAGGGAAAGACGCTACTCAACGCGACGGGTGCCACGGCATGCGCCTGTTCGCCGAGTCGCGCGGCTATACAGTACAAACCAATTTCACGCAGATGATCCAGGGTCAGGCTTCTGATCCCAGCAAAGGTTTCACCTTTGCCGATTACCAGGCCGAGATCAATGCGGGGCGACCTGTGATCATTCAGCTTGTGGGACATTCCATGCTCGGCTACGGCTACGACACAGCCACCTCCAAAATATACATCCACGATACCTGGAACTACCTCGACCATGAAATGACCTGGGGCGGCACCTATAACAGCATGCAGCACTACGGCGTCACGGTGATCCGTTTAGAGCCGGTGTTGCCCATTCCGCCAACACAATTGCGGGATTATGATGGAGATGGGAAAACAGATCTTGCGGTGTATAGAGTCGGTACATGGTTCATACAACGAAGCACAACAAATACACCGTATACTATTGGCTGGGGGACCTCTTCAGATAAGCCTGTACAACATGATTATAACGGAGATGGTAAATTAGAAGCGGCGATTTACAGAAACGGCACATGGTTTATCAATTCATCACCTGCTCAAGTGATCGGTTGGGGGACCACTAACGATATCCCTGTCCCAGCTGATTACAATGGTGACGGAAAAGCTGAACCTGCCGTTTTCAGAAACGGCACATGGTTTATCAATTCATCACCTGCTCAAGTGATCGGTTGGGGGACCACTAACGATATCCCTGTCCCAGCTGATTACAATGGCGACGGAAAAGC
>DKFA01000052.1 GCA_002452695.1 Dehalococcoidia bacterium UBA6808 | reverse complement strand
GAAATCACTAAAATTATGTCGGGGAGGTTGCAATGGAAATCTGGCCATTCTGATCATCGATTTCGATAAATTCGGAGGTCAACGATACCCACGGACATAGCACAGGCGACCAGGTATTGAGCAAAATACGGTAAAATAGAAGTATATGGATATTACGCAGAACCCGATCGAACGCAATATTGCCATGGAATTAGTGCGCGTCACCGAAGCGGCGGCCCTGGCCGCCGCCCGCCAACTGGGCAGGGGTGATAAAAACAGCATCGACGCAGCGGCTGTGTCCGCCATGCGCCATGTTCTCGACTACGTGAACATGGACGGCATAGTAGTTATCGGTGAAGGCGAAAAGGACAATGCGCCCATGCTGTACATCGGCGAACACATCGGCAACGGTAGCGATCTCCAGGTAGACATTGCCGTCGATCCGGTGGACGGCACCAACCTGGTTGCCAAGGGACTGCCCGGCGCCATCTCCGTGGTGGCGCTCTCCGCCCGTGGCACAATGCATTTTCCCAGGCAGTTCGTTTACATGGATAAGATTGTCACCGGCCCGGAGGCCAAAGACTGCGTGGATATCAATGCGCCTGTTAGAGAGAACCTCAAAAACATCGCAGTGGCCAAGAAACGCAGAGTCTCCGAGCTGACTGTAGTGGTGCTGGACAAGCCACGACATGAACAGCTCATATCAGAGATCAGGAGCACTGATGCCAGGGTCAAGCTGATCTCCGATGGAGATATTGCAGCAGGCATCGAGGCCGCTCTGCCCAATACGGAAGTTGATGTGCTTATGGGCGTGGGAGGCACACCGGAAGGCGTACTGACCGCAGCCGCTATACGCTGCATCGGCGGAGGTATTCAGTGCAAAGCCTGGCCACGCAACCAGGCCGAAAAGGAATCCGCTATCAAAGATGGCGTAGATATCGACAGGGTTTACCGGATGGAGGATCTGATCGACAGCGACGATGTATTCTTCGCCGCTACAGGCGTCAGCAGCGGTGAATTTCTCAAAGGGGTACGCTACTTTAGTGGCGGGGCGTATACACAGTCCATAGCCATGAGAGCGCGATCGGGCACGGTTCGCTGGATAGATGCCAGCCATAATTTCAACAGGCTTGACAAACTGAGCTCCTTCGAAATACATTGATAATCAACAACGGTTGATGGACCAATGCTGAAGAAAGGAGGAAGGTAGCGATGACCCATGCACGGCCATATACTGCACATATCAAAGTCCAGATCACCGTCCCCGAACAGGAGCCGGAAAAAGTTTCCGAAAAAACCCTTTCCATCAAGAAGAAGATCGAAAACCTCTTGAAAAAGGAAAACCTGGACATCTACGACGTTATCATCGAGAATATCCAGCAGAGCAGGTGATACCCACTATGCGGCAGCTCCATTGACAGGGATCATGTTGCATGGCTGATATCGTTAATACACATGATCTGAGAATAATCAGGCATGAAACAGTCTAAATATGCCCATCCTCACGCGGCCAACCTGTGCGTTGACACCCTCTGGGCTGCCGCCTGACCCCTCCACTGAAATATATCACTGGTTCAAATAACTTAGCCTTTTGGTTCTATACGCATGTCCGCCCGCATGCTATATTCCATACAATGACTGATTATTCCGGGGAGAAGAACATAAATAGCGGGAAGTTTTCAACTGTTGTTTAGCTTACTATGAATACAATCACCCTGTCGCATTTTTTCTGTTATATCGCAGACATATTACTGATCATTGTAGTCATCGGGAAAAATCCAACCGCCAGGACCAACCAGTTCTGTGCGTTACTGATTATGACTTTTTCAGTCTGGAGTCTATGTTATGGCCTGGCCAACATGGCCCACAGCAGTCAGGAAGCCCTGTTCTTTTTCAATACCGGCGCTATCGGCTGGAGCATCTTCCCTGTCGCTGCGGTCTGGTTTTACCTGTCCCTGACCAACAAAGATGCTATCCTGAAGCATAAATCAGCCCCTTATATATCCATGCTGTTCCCCGCATTTTTTCTCTTACTCCAGTGGACGGGTAACTTGAGTAACGCCGTCTCCTATACCTACTGGGGATGGACCGACTTATGGTCGCATTCCATCTATTCATATCTCTATCTGACCTATGTAGTCACGGCAATCGTTATTTGTATATATGCCGTAATCCAGTACGGCAGGCATGCCCAGACACACGGTCAGAGAAAGCAGGCGCGCCTGCTGCTGATCAGTGGCAGCATCGCAGGTGTGCTCGGTATCGGCACGGGAGTTCTCTACCAGTTGCTGGACCGACCTTACATACCACAGGTATCTGATGTGCTGGTAATGGTCTGGGCCATAGGCATCGTTTACACAATCTCCAGGTATAACCTTATGAGTATCACTCCTGCCACCATGGCCAACCAGATACTCTCGATCATGAATGAAGCGATCGTGCTACTTGACCATAATGGCAAGATACTCTATGCCAATAGGGCGGCAAACTCCCTGCACAGAAGCGAACTCAAGAACGTCCAGTTCCATTCCATCGTCAAAGACCACGCCAGGGCGGTTGAACTGTTGCAAGAGACCACTCAAAAAGGCACCGGCCGCCCACGCGAATTAACTTACCTATCGATCGACGGCAGCGATATCCCCGTGCTGGTCTCGGCGTCAGCTGTGCAGGAACCAGGCCATAGTATTGCCGGATTCGTAGTCTCAGCCACCGATATCACTGAGCATAAACGGGCTGCCGAGGAGATCGAGCAAAGTCATAAAATGATGTACAAGAGCCACCACGATGCAGTGGATACTATCGCAAAGATCATGGATATGCGTGACCCCTATACAGGCAGTCATCAGTCAAGGGTAGCTGGACTGGCCATAGCCATTGCCAGGGAAATGAATTTAAGTGAAGAGCAGGCCGATAACCTGCGTATGGCCGCTACAGTACACGACATCGGTAAAATCAACATCGCCGCCGACATATTGAATAAACCGGGCGCTTTGAATAAACCGGAGTTTGAGATCATTAAGTCCCACGCACAGGGTGGATACGACATTGTTCAGGGGCTGGACCTGCCCTGCACCATTGCCAGGGCCATACTGCAGCACCATGAAAGGCTCGACGGGTCAGGCTACCCCTTCGGGCTGAAAAAAGCCGAGATATTATTGGAAGCAAAAATCCTGGCTGTAGCCGATGTCATCGAAGCTATGGTCTCGCACCGCTGCTACCGTCCGGCCCTGAGCATAAGCAAGGCGCTGGAAGAAATAACCCAAAACAGGGACAGACTGTATGAAGGGGCCGTGGTTGATGCCTGTGTAAACCTCTTCAGGGAAAAGAAATTCAGCTTTGCCTGACCAGCGGAGTGCGCATGTGTGAATTCAGCGGGATAATTTACCGGGCGACGTTTTAAGAAAAGCCTCTACCACATGCGGATCAAACTGCGTACCGGCTTTGTCCCCGAGCTCGTCCAATGCGTCATTCAACAGCACCAGGCCTCGGTAAGGCCGGGCGCTGACCATATCGTCAAAGGCTTCGGCCACAGCTATAATGCGGGATTCCAGCGGTATCCTGTCCCCTTTGATCCCTTGAGGGTAGCCTTTGCCATCCCACATCTCATGGTGAGACAGAACCGGCAGGCAACAATATGCCAGGTCGGGCAGTTGCTCCAGGATGGCAGCGCCTAATTGCGGGTGTTTCATCATCTCCTCCCACTCATCATCCCGCAACGGGCCAGGCCTGGTGATAATGGCCGGAGCAATACAGATCTTGCCAATATCGTGCAACATCGCAATGATCCTCAACCGCTGCAAGGTGACAGCGGGCAATCCCATCACCTCTCCTGTAGCCAGGGCCAGGCGTGCCACCGCCTGCGAGTGGGGAGGATCATACCGCTCAGTCATATCCAGTACTGCTAGCAGATTAAATACGGCGCCCGGTCCGCCCTCCTTCAGCATTGTAATCCACTCATTGAGATCGCGCCGGCCCTTTTCAGGGGCGCTCAGGATTTCTGCTGCAGTCGAATAGCTGTTGGGACCCTTGCTCATAGCATACTTCAGAGCAGCTTCGGCCCGCCTCAGCAGGCCGTCCCTGGTCACATCGTCCGACGGAAATGATGTAATTCCCATGTTGAGCGAAATGTTACCTTCGGCGCCTCCCGCTTTAACAGCCGTTACAGAAGAGATAGTCCCCACCAATTTCTGCGCCAGTAGGCTGCAACCATACGATCCGGTACCTGGAAGGACCAGAGCAAACCTGCTGTCCGTATAAAGGTAACACCTGTCCACTGTCCTGATAGCAGCCATCAGTTGACGAAAGACTGCGCGCATGATCCCGGCCCGCATTAAGCCGTCCATACTACTCCTATTGTTTTCGAGTTCATTCACAGAGAGTATTATCAGAGAGAACTTTTGCCCGTATCGTGAACATCTGGCAATCTCATCATCCAGCGCACTCACGAATGAGTCATTCTGCATCATGTTGATCTCAGCTTCCGGTTCCGCAGAAGCCGTCCCGCCTTTGCCTGCTGCGGCACGTACGCTGTTACCGCTGGTCCTGGCCAATGCAAAAGCCTCCCTGGCCTGGGCTAAAAGATTATCGGCAGAAAGAGCATCGGAGGGATAACAGGCTACGCCCGTGCTGATGGTCAGCCGTATATTGGCAGCCTGGCTTTTCAGAGACAGCAATCGCTCCACAGTCTGTCTCAGCTTACCAGCAGCCGCCATAGCCCCGTCACCTCCTGTATGCGGAAGCACGACGCCGAATTTGCCTTCACCAAAGTAACACTTGAGATCTGTGTTGCGCAATGTGTCCTGCAGCGCTATCTCAAGCATGTTGAGTATTTCAGCGGCTGCCTCTTTACCGTTCCTCCTGGTATAGATATCAAGGTTGTCCAATTCCACCAGAAGTATGGCAAACTCATATTTGTAGCGGCTGCCTCGGGCAATTTCCTCTGCCACCCTGATATTAAAATACTCAGAAGCCCTGTATTTTACCCAGACTCCCACAGGCTCCAGTTCCCGGACACGCCGTTTGAGCTGCTCAATCTCTTCCCGGAGATCTTTATTCTCCTTTAGCAGCTTGATTATATACTCTCTCTTATCGCCCTGCATATCAACATACCGCACAATAAACAGGCCGGTTTTAACCTGTTATGTTAAATATTGACGGATAACAATATATATTATCACATCAGCAATCCGTATATTAGGAGCAGCCGGGATTATGATTGCAGCCTGATTGGACCTGTCTGGTCTGCGATGGGAACATACTATAGCCGCCGAGGGCAATATGCAGGTAACACCGGACGAAACCAGCATCTACAGCATTATTGCCGCCAACCCTGACGGCACGATGTGTCAGGCAGTGTTCATGAACGTCAAATAGCTTTCGTCGCTGCCATTAAGATCAGGCGTATTTCTCATAAAGAGACGATGATTACCCGAGCGCTAAACTACGGCTTAAGGCAAGTTAGCATAAATACCGGGTTCAGTATATCATTTTACGCATGAACGAAGGGAGAGCAAATCCCTTGAAACCACTGAAATGGTACAAGGAACTGGCAGACCGCTCGGCACGTGTAGCATCCGGCGCTTTTTTACTGGAAGGGCCGCGTGCCGTGCGTCAGGTTTTATCCTCCAGTCCGGAATCCATACTTGAAATACTTTCTACGCAAGGGCCGCTTGACGAATACAGCAGCTACCCGCAGCGCGTTCTCACAGCAGCCCAGCTCAGGTCGATCTCCTCGACTCAAGCGCCACA
>DKFA01000043.1 GCA_002452695.1 Dehalococcoidia bacterium UBA6808 | reverse complement strand
CGATTTAAATCGGGGCGGCTTCTTTTTTATATCCTTACAGGCTGCCCAAAAGTCGGGTATAGGGTAGCCGGTAATAGAGAAGACTGGGTAACATGTGCAATGCACAAGAAGAGAGACACGGACGGTACGTCGAGATGGGCGTAAGCCGCTTTCGGAGGCGACGAGGGAGAAGCTGGAGAGGGGATGAGGGGAAACGGATCTATGCCAGACGTAGATACACGGTGGAGCCGGTTTTCGGCGAGATAAAGCGGGATGGCAGCCTTCAAGAGATAACCATTTTACGGTGCCGGAGACAATCGATGGTCGGCCATTATCCTCCGGCAGAAAAGATTTTTAGACAGCCTGTATAAGTAATGTCCGATGTCGCTAATCTGAAAGTCCGTATTTCTCATAAATATGGGCATTATCCTTGCCAATTTCTGTAGAAATCCATTTCACACGTGGTGGCGTCTCCGACATTTTACCTGCTGTAGGCACAAGTAAACTGCCGTATTTCTCGCCTTTCACTTCCATAAAGGTCTTGCGGACTTTCCAGTGTTCCTCTTTAATGACCTCTTCCGGCATAAGCAGTTTAGCGGTTACAGGTAAACCGCCTCCGCTCCACTTATTACGTGCTGATTTGTAGCTATAGCTGGTGAATTTCTGATATAAATCATCATATGTATAGTTAGCGATGGATTTCGCGATTTCATTATCTAATATTTTTGCCTTTTCGGTATCATCGGTAATCCGGTCAAGCAATGAGCGCCAGTCCTCTTCGAGGTCCCATCTGCCCAGAACTTTAAGTGCTGCTCTAAAATCCTGATCACGAAAAGAGGCGATGGCAATGTAACCGTCTTTGCATCTAAAAAAACCATATGGGCAAAGGCCGTAATCAAGTATTCCATAGCGCATGCGGGGGCGTTTCCATATATAGCCCATAATCACTGGGATGCCTACACATGATGCGAAAGCGTCTGCCGAGGCAACATCCAGCATTTGACCCTTGCCTGATAATTCCCTCCAGTAAACGGCTGCCAGAGCCCCCAGCGTAGCAGACGTAGCTGTCACATAGGACGCAGCATGAAATCCTGCTCTGGTCGGCCAGTTGTAAGGCTCCGGTTCATCTGGTAATGCGCCGATGATAGCAGTCAGCCCAGATTCAGCTTGGCTGGTAAGATCCGTCCAGGGTATTTTTGCTAACTGCCGGGCTTTTTCCGTGTAATGCCCATACGGTGTGATAGCAATGTAGATTAGTTTCGGGTTGATTTCTTTAAGTTGTCTGTAGCCGATCCCCAGTGAGTCCAGTTCGCCCGGTGCATAGGTTTCGATCAGGATATCTGCCTTGGCCGCCAGCTTTTTTAAGTTTTCTTGTCCCATAGCCTTCTCTAAGTCCAGGCTAAGCATGTACTTATTGCGGTTTTCCATGAGAAAGCACAGGCCTACTCCATCGACCATTTCTCCATAAGGAGTTATCATACGCGAAGGGTCTCCTTCGGGACCTTCGATCTTAATCACTTCGGCGCCAAATTCCGCCAGGTAGCTTGCCGCTATCGATCCGGCCAGATTGGCGTAACTCAGATCAAGCACCACAAGTTCGTTGAGTGCTTCAGGCTTACCCTCAGGTGAAGCCATTTTTGCAATTACGTTGCCCCATTCTGAGATACGTTGTATTGTTTTTTTATCCTTTAAATACCTGGAAAAAGTTTTCTCGTTTTTCTCGTTATTGCCCATTGGTTTCTTCCTTATAGTTAAACATTTTGTCTTGCTGAATGTCATAATAGACAGGTGGTCTCTGACCGACATGGTAGTCCCAATTCCCAACCACTCTTTTATCCTGCAACATCTTGATTTCGTCGTCTGACAGCTTAAGCAGTTTCTTGAATACATAGCGGTTATGGTATCCCAGTGGTCTGGAAAGCCACTTTAAGCGGCCTGGTGTTTCGCTGAGTTGAACAGGTGCTGCAGGTAAAACCAGCTTCTTGTACATCTCATCGTCAAACTCAACGACGCTACCACGTTCTCTACGCCACTCATCATTGCACAGATCCACATCATTCATGACCCTGGTTGCGGCGAAGCCATGTATTTTCGCTAAATCCAGTATCTCATTAGCTTTATTACAGGCAATCCAGTTGCTGACAAGCTTATTGAGCAGGTCGGCATTTTGTGCTTTCAGGCGTTCAGGGGCTTTCTCGTACCTCGGGTCTTGCGCTAAATCTAATCGTTGCATTGCTTTACAGAGAGCTTTAAATTGCATATCATTACTGACTGCTAATGCTAAGAATGTTTTATCCTGAGTTTTGAATATGCCCGATGGAGCCATAGTGGGATCGTTGTTGCCTGTAGCGCCTATTGATTTTCCAGTGGCACTCATATAAGTAAAGTGAAACATTTCCCTCATTAAGATCTCGCCCTGGGCTATGTCCAGATATTGACCTTTGCCTGTTTTCTGCCTGTAGCGAAGCGCTGCCAGCACAAACATGGCAGCATAATTGCCAGGCTGGAAATCGCCATAATAGTCAGGTATCTTAAAGCGCAGGTCGGTATCCGGATAGCCGGTTACACCAATAGCTCCGCTGACGCCCTGTGCCAGCATGTCCCAACCGGGCCTGAACTTATCAGGACCGAACTGACCAAACGTGGAACAACTGGCATAGATGATTTTGGGATTGATCTTGCTGATCTGGGTGTAGCCAATACCCCAGGCTTCCGCAGTGCCTGCGGCAAAATTCTCGATTACTACGTCTGACATCTCCGCCAGCTTGAGAATCAACTCCTTACCTTCGGGATATTTAACATCGATGCCCACAAAATATTTGTTAGGATTGATAAAATGGTAAAAAGGATTTGAATGTTTCCAGTATTTACCCCAATAAGTGGATGTTCTCCAGTAGTCTCCAATATATGGTACTTCAACCTTGATTACCTCAGCGCCAAACAATGCCAGTGTCTTGGCAACTGTGGGGCCGAAAATCATGTGTGTAAAATCCAGCACCCGGATGCCTTTAAGCGCCTCCGGTTTGCCGTCTATTTTACTCCGGTCGAAAAGGCCTCTAACATAATCAAAATAGTCGGTGTGCATTTAACCCCCCAGATATGCTTTTTTAACCAGGTCGCTGTTAAGCAATGCCTGGCTTTCGCCTTCAGTAACGATTTCTCCGTCCTGTAATACGTAGCCCCGTGATGATATCTCCAGAGCGTATTGAGCATTTTGTTCCGAAAGTAATACAGTGATACCGTCTTCCGGTATTTTTACCAGTGTTTCATAGATCTGGTCTACAAGAACAGGTGACAATCCCAGCGACGGTTCATCGACCAGCAGCAGTTTGGGAAGGGCCATCAGTGCACGTGCAATAACCATCATCTGCTGTTCACCGCCGCTCAACAGGCTGGCCCTCTGTCTCCTGCGATCTTTCAGAATAGGGAACATGCTGAAAGCTTTATCCAGTGAAGCATTTCTCTTGCTCCAGGCCTTGGGCGTGCACGCGCCCATCAGCAGGTTTTCTTCCACTGACATATAGGGGAAGATTTTCCTGCCCTCAGGTATCTGCACAATGCCCAGTTCTACGATCTTGTTGGGCTTGGTTTTCTGTATGTTATTGCCCAGGAAATTGATGGAGCCTTCCGTCGGTCTGCATATGCCGGATATTGTATTCAGAATGGTCGTCTTGCCGCTGCCGTTGCCTCCGAGCAGCGCTATCACCTCATTCTGCTTAACAACGAAGCTAACCCCACGTACAACAGGTATAACCCCATAGGAAACCTTCAGATCATTTACTTTTAACATGCTTGTCTCCCAGGTAAGCTTTAACTACGAAGTCGTCATTGAAGATCTCTGAGGGCAGGCCCTCCGCGATCTTGCGCCCGTAGTGAAGCACCACGATTCTTTGTGCAGCGCTCATGATAATTTTCATGACGTGTTCTATCCACAGAATGGTTATACCGAACTGGTCCTGAGCACTGCGGATCATGTCGAGTGCATTTTGTGATTCCACAGGGTTGAGGCCGGCCATGGTCTCGTCTATCAAAAGCAATTTAGGGGTGGTCGCCAGCGCCCTGGCCAGTTCCAGCATCCTCATATCGTAGAGATTGAGGTCACGGGCAAGGCTATCACGCTTGGAAAACAGGCCGACAAACTCAAGGTAGTAGGATGCTTCAAGTGCTGCGTCAGAAAGGCTCATGTTCTCTCTTTCCTTACCGTTGAGCACCGATACCATAGTGCTGAGTAGGCATGTCATGTTATAAAAAGGCTGCGGGATCTGATAGGTCCGTGATAATCCTGCCTTGCAGATCATATGGGGTGGTTTACCGGTGATATCTTTCCCCAGGAAAGTTATGGAGCCTTTATCACAGGGGAATACTCCGGTGATCAGGTTGATCAGCGTAGATTTGCCCGCTCCATTGGGACCGATTAGCCCGACGACCTCTCCTTCTTTCACGGTAAAGCTGACATCATCGACGGCATGAACCCCGCCGAAAGATTTTTTTACATTCTTTAATTCAAGCAAGGTAATTTCTCCTCTATCATTCTCGCCGCACTTTCATAGATGCATAGTAATCCCTGTAATGGTGTCTGTGGAAAAGGCCATAAACACCTTCCTTGGGAGCAAGAATTATAATCAGAATTGCCAGTACCAGCGGGTAAATAAAGTAGTTGATAGTACCCAGCCCTCGTAACGCTTCGTCCAATCCAACGATCAGATAGGCTCCGGGTATGGCGCCATACACAAAACCGCGCCCGCCGACGACGCTAATCAGCAGTATCTTAATCATGAATTCAAGCGGGAGATAGGTCACGCCGGCAAAAGTCCTGAAGGTGTGAACGATGAACCAGGCAACGATGCCGGTCAGCACCGAAGGTAAAACGTAGTAGAAGATTTTATATCTGTTTACGTTGACTCCCATCATCCTGGCCACGTCTTCGTTCTCATTGATAGCTGCCAGGTTAACGCCGAACCTGGACCTGCCAATCTTGTCTGAGACGAAAAGAAAGATTAACAGCAACAGCAGTGAGCAATAGAAGTAAGCTAGGTAGTTCCAACTGACCTTGCCGAGAGTGAAGAGGGGGCTCATGCCGCTCAGGCCGACTTCGCCCCTGAAAATGTCTCCATATACATAAGTGACGTCCAAGAAGGCCAGCGGCAAAATCAGGGTTATCAGGGAAAAATACAGGCCTTTAGAAATCCATGTTATTGGACTCAGCAGCAATGAAACCGCCAGGCAGACTGCGATTGTTGCTACCAGTGTGGCACCCGGTCCCCAGCCGAAATGCAGGTTAAGCAAGGCGGCCGTATACCCACCTATACCCAGATAGAATTGCGGACCAAAGTTCATCCTGCCGGTACCCATTATCTGCAAACCGAGCGGAATGGCTATTGCAGCATACAGGTTAGCAGTGGTGATCATGGTCAGCAGGTTGGGGTACTGGTAAACGAACAGTGGTAACACCATCAATACCAGCACACCCAATATAGGATTGCGCCAGTAGCGCGGTTCGATTACCCATTCGTATTTTTTGGTATCCAGCCGCAAGACAATGCGGTCACGCCTGAATTCAGTATTTATTTTTACCATAACCGTTCTCCGACGAAGATTCCGCCTTTTCTAAAAATCAAGATTATCAGTGCGACGATCAATCCAGCCAGCGCCATAAATCTGGACACATAAAGATAGCTGACGGATCCATGGACAAACGCAATCAGGAATGAAGCAATGATGCTGCCTTTCATATTTCCGAGCCCGCCCAGGATGGATACTACGATGGCTGTGATGAACAGTGACATGCCCATGAAAGGATCGATGCCCCAGAAAGGTGCGATGGCTAATACAGCCACGGAGGACGGTATCACAGAGATGATCATGGCCAGATAGTACATTCTGTTAACGTCTGCACCCATCAACTGGGCCGTCATCACGTTCTGGCTCATGGCCCGCATAATCAACCCCGGTCTGGTCTTAAGAAATACCAGCACAATGACTATTGTGGTCAGCACGCCCAACCCTGCTGCTGCCAGCATCTGGTTGGATACCCTGACCAGGCCTATCTGGCTGGTACCTTCCAGGATGGTAGTGGGCAGGTTGACGCCCGATGTTACAGGGTAGAAGTAATTAGCCATATACATGAATACCATATAGACCAGGATGGATACTGTCAGCAGTATCTCTTCCTGGTCCAAGTATCTCTCGAAGATGCCCTTGTAAAAAATAAAAATCGCTATAATGAACTGGACGATAAACATGAGCGTTATGCTTACCCACAATGGCAGGCCCATGGAGTTGAAAAACATCCATGTCAGGTAGGCAGCCAGCACGAATGTGACAGCGTAGCCCATGTGGAAGATACGCAGCACACCGCAAATCACCGAGAAACCGAGGCTGATCAACAAATAGATGGATCCCCATATCAGGGTGAAAATAACAATATTTTGCAACGTTAACATATTCATCAGTTCCTTTATAAACTACTTAATTGACTGTGCATTCTTAACGTTTCTCCGATTGGCTGCATCGGTTCTTCAGCCGCACCGGGCAGTGCGGCTGAAGAATATAATTGTCCGTAAAATTGCTAACGGCAATCAGCCGGGTTCTTATACGGAACTGCTGATTTGAGTGTGGTCGGGTATACGATCTTCATTTCTTTGTTTTGCCACTGGACTGACGGTGTGATGTACTTGGGGGAAGGCAGGTTGTAATGGTTCTTGGCATCCCAGCCGATGGTGCCAAGGACAGCGACTTCTTCGACTTTTTCCATGGCTTTGATGACGGCTTCTGCATTGGTAGTCTTGGCTGTTTCTACGGCCTTCTTGTACCCATACAGGCTGTCGTAGGTGGTGTGGGAGCCGAAGATTGCGCCAACCTTGAACTTATTATAAAGGTTGTCCATGAACGGAACAGTCTTTTCAGTAATCGGCTCTCTGACCATGCTTGATCCTACCATGACGCCGGCGCATTTGCCCCCGGTTGCCTCCCAGGCCTGGGGCATGCCGACCAGACCGCCCCACATGAAGATCGGCAAATTCTTGGCGCTGGAATCAGCCCATTGTTTGACAAAGGCGGCTTCATCTATATATCCGACTACCATGTCGATGCCTTCGGCGCCTGACCTTGCTATATCATCCAGAACAGACGTGAAAACCTTTTGGTCCAGGGAAAGCGTGCTCTCATAGACCACGTCGATACCGAGTGATTTGAAAATCTCTTTAGCTGATGGGTATACATTGGGGATACCCTGCCTGACGGGTTTGGTCCATTCCATGTCTTCGTAGATAAGGGCCAGCTTCTTGACTTTGATCACATCTCTCCACATCGGGCCTGAATCTTTGGGCACCATGACGGTCAGGTAACCGGAGGAAGTATAGTAGTAAGTCTGGAAGCCGAATTTATATTTGTTGTAATTGGTAGCCACTTTCTGCCAGATGACGTCGCCAGACCCCGTGGTGTTAATAAAGATATGGGGATATTCAGGGTAAAGTTCTGCGCCTGTTTCCATGCCGGCCACACCCATCTCCACCTTTTCGCCGATAACTACAAGGTCGACCTTATCCACCATCACGAGCTTTTTATAGAGCTCTACACACTTGGGGATTTCACCCTTGGTATCTTCTACGATCAGTTCAACTTTTCTGCCATCGATGCCGCCTGCAGCGTTGAATTCATCAACAGCGAGTTGGGCTGCGGCTTTAGCACTGAGTGACGAAGCAGATGACAGATTGCCCATGAAACCGATTTTAATGGGTGTGGTCTCCTTGGCCGGTGTTTCCGGCGCCGATGTAGTTGCTGGTTGGCCACCCGCGCAGGCTAAACCTGCCAACAAGGACAGCACAAGGACGATTGCCAGGACCAGTAAACCTTTGTGATGCATGAATGAACCTCCTCTACATAAATATTACTGTTGACCAGATATATTACTTTTCAGGGTTTGTCTTGCATTCACATTGCACTATGGTTGACTGTTATTGATATAAATCTCCTGAAGGCAATTACTCAGCAAGCAGATTCTTTAGTCAGCTTGCCGTCATCAGTGTTCGCTCTTGTGAAAAGGCCATTAAATATAAGATTGCAGGCGAATTCCGAGACCTCTTCATCGGTCCAACCATTACGTCTTTTCCTGAACCACACGGCTGTGAATACGATAATGCCGTAAACAAACCACTCTGCCATATGTAAATCGATCGGCTGCAAGCCCTCTTCAACAATGATCTGGTTTATCAGTCTGCCGATCCTCTCCCTATTGATGCGCCGCCTTTTATTAATGATTCCTGCCTGAACTGCGGAAGCGTCACGCAGGCTCATGTCTGACCACAATGCACGGGATATCTGCCAGTGCTCCGCGTCCATGACGATCATATTCTTAATAGCGGCCTCCAGTTTTTTACGCGGGGACATCTGTTGGTCAGCAAGGATAGATTCAGACAACTCATCTGCAATATCATGGATATACATATTCAATTTATAGATTATTTCACCTTTGGATTTGAAGTAATAATAGATAATGCCCTTGGACATACCGATCTCGCTGGCTACTTCATCTAAGGTGAATGTCCCTGACCGGTGCTTGAGCAATAATCTCGTTACAGCTTCATATACCTTTAATTGAAGACGTTCGGATTTGACCGGGTCCTTGGTCTTTTTCCTGAGGGCATGATTGTTTAACTGGTGCTTTTTCAGATTGAGAACACTGCTTTTATCCAATGCATACAACCTTCATACCACGATTTGACTATGGAGTCATATAAATTGACTGATTATAATATTTAATATATCATTTATCACTGGATGCGTCAATACCTGCTTTGCTGATTCAATTATAGAGGTACTGATCCGTGAAAATATCCAGAATTCTGATAGCCAACAGGGGAGAGATATCCATCCGCATTGCCAGAGCTGCGGCAGACCTTGGCATTGAGACTGTTGCAGTGTATACGCCAGATGATTCAAAATCACTGCATGTGCTTGCCGCTGATGAGGCCTGTGACCTGAAAGGCAAAGGTGTTGCAGCTTATCTTGACCAAGAACAGCTTATTGATATAGCCAGGTCTTTTGGCTGTAATGCTGTTCACCCCGGATATGGATTTCTAAGTGAGAATGCGGAATTTGCCCGCCGCTGTATAGAGGAGGGACTGATATTTGTCGGGCCCAGCCCTGCTATCCTTGACCTTTTCGGTGACAAAGCTGCGGCACGAGCACTGGCTAAACGCCTTGGTGTCCCTATACTTCCCGGCACAACGGGCGCAACCACTCTTGAGGAAGCAAAGGAATTTTTCAGGTCTCTGGGCAAGAGCGCTGCCATCATGGTGAAGGCTATTTCGGGAGGGGGAGGAAGGGGTATCAGGCCTGTCTATGCTGAGGCAGAACTTGAAGACGCATACAATCGTTGCCAGTCCGAAGCCGGCGCGGCTTTCGGCGTCTGCGATGTCTATGTCGAGCAGCTTGTTCAGCGGTCACGGCATATCGAAGTGCAAGTGATCGGCGATGGAAAGGATGTGGTGCATCTGGGCGAGCGTGAGTGCAGCTTGCAGCGGCGTAATCAGAAGTTGATCGAAGTTGCTCCTTGCCCGGCTATTTCCCCCAAGTTGCGTGAAAATATTACTTCGGCTGCGCTTAAGATAGCCAAAGAGTCACACTACCTCAGCCTCGGCACTATTGAGTTCCTGGTCGAAAGCTCTGCTGCGAATGAATCGGGTTTTGCTTTTATGGAGGTCAATCCGCGTTTGCAGGTCGAACATACTATTACAGAAGAGGTCACTGGTATTGACCTGGTCAGATCGCAGCTTGAGATCGCATCCGGCAAGACGCTCTCTCAAATAGGCCTGACTGCCAGCGCTGTTCATCCGAATCACTATGCCATACAGATGCGCATCAATCTGGAGACCATCGATGAAAAGGGCAATGCTATTCCGGAAGGCGGTACTATCAGGGTCTACGAAGTGCCGGCTGGTCCGGGTATACGCGTTGATGGCTACGGATACAGCGGCTATACGACTAACCCGCAATTCGATTCATTGCTGGCCAAGCTGGTTGTCCACTCACGCTCTAGTGAATTCAAGGACGCAGTCTCACGGGCGCGTCGTGCGCTCAGCGAGTTTCGTATCGATGGGGTTGATACCAATATCCCCTTCCTGCTCAATTTGTTAAACAGGCCTGAGGTGGAACGTGATGACGTATATACACGTTTTGTCGAGGATAATGCAGTTTCTCTGTCCCGCAAGACAGAAGTTGAAAAAGTACGCTTTTTTAAGCCTGAAGCAGCAAAGGCTGCCAGGCCGCTGTCAGAGCCGGCAATTGATGCGCCTCCAGGAACTGCGCCGATAACGTCTCCCATACAGGGCCGCGTGGTCAGCGTTGAAGTTAAGGTTGGCGATGGAGTCGCCGTGGGACAGCATTTGGTTATACTCGAATCTATGAAGATGCAGCATGTTATCTCCTCCGACCGCAGTGGATATGTTCGGCTTGTTTGCGTTTCGCCCAACGACACTGTTGCCAGGGGAGACCTGTTGATCTGCCTGGAAGAGGCTGAGGTAAATGGTGGCGCCGGTGTGGTCAAGGAAAAAATCGACCTCGATGCTATCAGGACTGACCTGGCTGACCTGATCAAGCGCCACGCCTACACGCTGGATGCTAACCGGCCTGAACCGGTAGCCCGGCGGCACAAGAATAACCAGCGCACAGCACGCGAGAATATTGAGGACCTTTGCGACCCGGGCAGCTTCATAGAATATGGTGCGCTGGTTATTGCAGCCCAGCGTACCAGACGGTCTGTGGAAGACCTTATGCAGAATACCCCTGCCGACGGTTTGATCACGGGTTTGGGCACGGTCAATGGATCATTATTTAATCAGGATAAATCACGCTGTCTGGTGATGTCTTACGATTATACGGTGTTAGCGGGTACACAGGGCATGTTCAACCATAAGAAAATAGATCGCATGCTGAGTTTATCAAATCAGTGGAAACTGCCTACTATACTTTTTGCCGAAGGTGGTGGGGGAAGGCCTGGCGACGTCGATGCCAATGCCGTAGCCGGGCTTGACTTAACTACTTTCAACCGCTTTGCCCGGATGAGCGGCAAGGCGCCATTAATCGGTGTGGTGGAAGGATTCTGTTTTGCCGGTAATGCCGCATTGCTTGGTTGCTGTGATGTTATCATAGCCACAGAAAATACGAATATAGGAATGGGTGGGCCGGCCATGATAGAAGGCGGCGGATTGGGCGTGGTCAAACCTGAAGAGATCGGCCCTATCGATGTGCAGACAAAAAACGGTGTTGTCGATATCGTCGTTAAAAACGATGTTGAAGCAGTGGCGATGACGAAAAAGTACCTGTCATATTTCCAGGGGACTCTGGCTAATTGGGAAGCTCCCGACCAGCGCCGCCTGCGCTGGCTGATACCAGAGAACCGCCTGCGCGTCTACGATGTTAGGACGGTCATCGAAACTCTGGCCGATGCCGGCTCGGTGCTGGAACTGCGTCGCCATTTTGGTCCGGGCATGATAACGGCATTGGTCCGCATCGAAGGAGTGCCCTTCGGTCTGATTGCCAATGACCCGGTTCATCTGAGCGGAGCCATTGAAGCGGACGGGGCTGACAAAGCATCCCGTTTCCTGCAACTATGCAATGTTCATCGCCTGCCCGTGATTGCATTGTGCGATACTCCGGGATTCATGGTTGGTCCAGAGGTTGAAGTGCGTGCCCAGGTGCGTCACGTTTGCCGCATGTTTGTCGTAGGCGCCAAGATGACTGTGCCGTATTTTACTTTCGTTTTGCGCAAGGGTTATGGCCTTGGCGCAATGGCTATGGCGGCGGGTGGCTTCCATGATTCCTTCTTTCTCGCCTCATGGCCAACGGGAGAATTCGGCGGCATGGGCCTGGAAGGTGCGGTCAGACACGGGTTCAGAAAGGAGCTTGAGGCGATTAAAGATCCGGAGGAGCGCGACAGGCTCTACAAGTTCCTTGTAGAGAGTGCCTATGCCCAGGGCAAGGCAACTAATATGGCATCCTATATGGAAATCGATTCAGTTATTGATCCGGCAGAGACGCGACGCTGGATAATGCGCGGACTGAAATCAGTTTCACCCAGCTTCAGGGACCAGCCGGGT
Organism: Dehalococcoidia bacterium UBA6808; assembly: GCA_002452695.1. Taxonomy (GTDB): domain Bacteria; phylum Chloroflexota; class Dehalococcoidia; order GIF9; family UBA5629; genus UBA6808. Next base: position 66 of record DKFA01000043.1, on the reverse strand, counting down.
GACCGTTACATAGATCCCTGGTGATCTAAAAAAACGCTACGAAAATAGCGCTCACTTCAGCAACCT
>DKFA01000004.1:13489-14514 GCA_002452695.1 Dehalococcoidia bacterium UBA6808 | reverse complement strand
CGCCGCACCAAGAACAACCCCGCCCTTATCGGTGAGCCGGGCGTAGGCAAATCCGCCATCGTCTCCAAGCTGGCGCAGCAGATCGTGACCGGCGACATACCGGAGCCGCTGCGCAACAAGCGCCTGGTGACGCTGGATATCGGTTCGCTGGTGGCCGGCACCAAATACCGCGGCGAGTTCGAAGAGCGCCTCAAAAAGGTGTTGGAGGAGATCAAGAGCGCGGGCAACTGCATCGTTTTCATTGATGAGCTGCATACCATCGTGGGCGCCGGCGCCGCCGAGGGTGCGGTCGACGCTTCCAACATACTTAAGCCGTCCCTGTCCAGAGGCGAGATACAGTTCATCGGCGCCACCACACTGGATGAATACCGTAAATATATCGAGAAGGACGCCGGCCTGGAGAGGCGCTTCCAGCCCGTGCAGGTGGCCGAGCCGACCGTCGAGCAGACCGTGGCCATTCTCAAGGGCATCAAGCATCATTACGAGGACTATCACAAGCTGATCATCCATGACGAGGCCCTGGCGGCTTCGGCATCGATGGCGGCGCGCTATATCTCCGACCGCTTCCTGCCGGACAAGGCCATCGACATCATGGACGAGGCATCGTCCCGCGTCAGGATCAAGAAGGGCGTTGTGCCTATCAGCATCGCCGAGGCGCAGAAAGCCCTGGAGAACCTCAGGCGCGATAAGGACAATGCCATCGCCTCACAGCAGTATGAGATGGCGGCAGAGATGAGGGACCGCGAGGTCCAGCTCCAGGCCAAGATCAAGAATATGGAACAGGAGTGGCAGGACACCCAGAAGAAAGAGACCCCTATCGTGACTAAAGAGGATATCGCCGAGGTGGTCAGCATGTGGACCGGCATCCCGGTCGTCAGCCTGACCATGGATGAATCGGAACGCCTGCTCAAGATGGAAGACGTGATCCACGAATCCATCGTGGGGCAGGATGAGGCCATTAGCACTATCGCCAAGGCGGTGCGGCGCTCCCGCGCCGGCCTTAAGGAAGCGCGGCGGCCGATGGG
>DKFA01000004.1:8464-13362 GCA_002452695.1 Dehalococcoidia bacterium UBA6808 | reverse complement strand
GGCTATGAAGAGGGCGGTCAGTTGACCGAGGCCGTCAGGCGTAACCCCTACACGGTGATCCTGCTTGACGAGATCGAAAAAGCGCATCCCAATGTTTACGATATACTCCTGCAGATCATGGATGACGGCCACCTGACAGATGCCAAGGGCAGGAGGGTGGACTTCCGCAACACCATTCTGGTTATGACCTCCAACGTCGGCGCGGAGTTGATCAAGCGCGATTCCGCCCTCGGCTTCAGCGTTCAGATCGATGAGGATAAGAACCGCCAGGCTGCCTACGAGAAGATGAAAGAAAAAGTGCTGGCCGAGATGAAACGCAAGTTCAGGCCGGAGTTCCTCAACCGCATCGATGCGGCCATCGTCTTCCACGCTCTGACCAAGGATCACATCCGCCAGATCGTCGACCTGATGCTGAAAGAGGCCATCAACTCGATGCAGGAAAAGCTGATCACACTGGAAGTTACGCAGGCGGCCAAGGACCACCTGGGAGAGAAGGGTTACGACCCCAACTACGGCGCCCGTCCCCTCAGGCGTGTTATTCAGCAGGAGATTGAAGACAAACTCTCAGAGCAGGTGCTGCGCGGCGAATATGACGCCGGCTCCAAGGTGCTGATTGATTTCGACGGTGAGAAGCTCACCATCCGCAAGATGGAAAAGGCCATGGCGGCCGGCGCCGAGAGCAAGCTGCTGCCCGGCGAGCATAACCATCTGCTCAGCGACAGCAAATCCTGAACGTGTCATTGAATAATCAAGGGGCGGGTCGCAAGGCCCGCCCCTTTCTTTTTGTATCAATTTGCCCGCCAAACTGCTATCATTTTAACTGTCACAACCGACCGGGGACAATCGAGTGGAAAAGCATAAAACCAGGACCGTCTACATCTGCCAGAAATGCGGCAAGGAAAGCGCCAAGTGGCAGGGCCGTTGCCCGGCCTGCAACGAGTGGAACTGCATGGAGGAGAGCGTCGTTGCCATCTCGAAAAAGAGCATCGACCTCCCATCTGGCAACGGGGCAGCGCTGCAAGAGTTGTCGCGCGTGCAGAAGGACGCCTACACCAGGATCGTCTTCCCCATCGAAGAGCTGAACCGCGTGCTGGGCGGCGGGCTGGTCAACGGATCGGTCGTGCTGATCAGCGGCGACCCCGGCATCGGTAAATCGACGCTGCTGCTGCAGGTCTCGGACGCTGTAACGCGCCGGGACGGCCAGGTCGTCTATATCTCCGGCGAGGAATCGTCACAGCAACTCAAGATGCGCGCTGAGCGCCTGGGTGTGGACGGCAGCCGGCTCTATATTTACCCTGAGACCAACATGGAGAACGTCACCGGCCGGCTGGAGGATATGACGCCGGCCCTGGTGGTGGTGGACTCGATTCAGACTGTCTACCTCGACGATATCAACGGCGCTCCCGGCAGCATCAACCAGATACGCGAATGCACGCTGCGCCTGCTGCGCTGGGCCAAAAAGACCAGCGTTCCCGTCTTCATCTCCGGACATGTGACAAAGGACGGCTCGATCGCCGGGCCCAAGGCGCTGGAACATATCGTGGACGTCGTGCTTTACCTGGAGGGAGAGTCCTTCAACAGCTACCGCATCCTGCGCAGCGCCAAGAACAGGTTCGGCTCCACCAACGAGGTGGGCGTATTTGAGATGAGCGGGACAGGGTTGAGCGAGGTGCCCAACCCTTCGCAGTATTTCCTCGAATCGTATGTCAACGGCGCGGTCGGCGCTACCGTCGTACCAACGCTGGAGGGCAGCCGGCCCCTGCTGGTGGAGATACAGGCGCTGACCACCCTGGCCGCCTACGGGCCGCCCCGCCGCATCAGCAACGGAGTGGACTTCAACCGCTTGCTGCTGATCGCAGCGGTGCTCACGCGCCGGTCAGGCGTTGGGCTGTATAACCAGGACGTCATCGTGAATGTCACGGGCGGCATCAAGATCTCCGAGCCGGCGGCCGACCTGGGCGTGGCGCTGGCCATCGCATCCAGCTTCAGGGACGCGCGTTGCATACCCGGCACGGTCGCCATGGGCGAGATCGGCCTGAGCGGAGAATTGCGTTCGGTCCCCCAGGTAGAGCGGCGCATATCGGAAGCCACCCGCATGGGCTTCACCCGCTGCATCATACCATCGTCCGTGAAAAAGCTGCCGCGCGGCCCCAATGGCATGGAGATCATCCGGGCCGACACCATTGCAGCCGCGCTGCGCTTCGGACTTGAGAAAACCGGGCGGAAAAAAGACCAGGAGGGAGATGTCGATGCCTAAATTTGCCGCAGTCGTGGTGGGCGCCGGCATCGGTCAGAGGATGGGCAAGGACAAGGCCTTTCTCGAGCTGGCCGGCAAACCCCTCATTGCCTGGTCAGTTGACACGTTGCAGAATTGCGATCTAATCACTGAAATTGTACTTGTTTTACATAAGAATAAGCTGGACGAAGGGCGCGAGCTGATGAAGAAGCGCCGCTGGAGCAAGATATCGGCCATCTGCGCCGGCGGCGAGTTGCGGCAGGATTCAGTCAGATCTGGCCTGCTCTCTATCAGCCGCAGTGACTGGGTGATCGTGCATGACGGCGCCCGCCCCTTCCTGACGAATAAGCTCATCAGCGACGGAATAGATGCAGCGGTCGAAACCGGTGCGGCAGTAGCCTGCACTGACGTTAAAGACACAATCAAGCTGGTGGACGACAATGAGATTGTGACACAGACGCTCAATCGCAACCGCCTGAGGGCGGTGCAGACGCCGCAGGTCTTCCGCCTCGATCTGCTGAAAAAGTCCTACGAGCTGATCACCAGTGAGGTGACGGATGATGCCGGCATAGTGGAGAAGGCCGGCTACAGGGTCAGACTCTATCCCGGGGACTACGGAAATATCAAGGTTACGACCCCGGACGATTTGCTGCTGGCTGAGATAATTGCAAAAGGCAGGTGAAATTATGAGAATCGGAATTGGCTACGATATGCACCCTCTGGTCAAAGGCAGGAAACTGATATTGGGTGGGGTGGAGATACCCTTTGAAAAAGGGTTGGATGGCTACAGCGATGCCGATGTGCTGGCGCACGCTATCATTGATGCCCTGCTGGGCGCTGCCGCCCTGCCGGACATCGGGCAGCAGTTCCCCACCGGCGATCCTCAGCACAAGGACGCCTCCAGCATCCATCTGCTGGAACATGCCGGCAGGCTGATCACCTCCAAAGGTTATAGAATCAATAACATCGACAGCGTCATCATTGCGCAGTCGCCCATGGTCGCCCCTTATGTTAATAGTATGCGGGATAAAATCGCCGCTGCGCTGCGCATGGAGATCGAAGACGTTATGATCAAGGGCAAAACTACCGATGGTCTCGGCGTTACCGGCCGCGGTGAAGGCATAGCTGCCGAAGCCGTGGTATTATTGAGCGAGTAAATAACACAGAATTCGAGGTGTTCAATGAAGATCTTCAACACTTTATCGGGGCAGAAAGAGGAGTTTGTCCCGCTTGATAAAAATGAAGTAAAAATGTACGTCTGCGGCGTGACCGTGTATGATTTATGCCATTTTGGCCATGCTCTATGTTATATCTCCTTCGATGTCATCAGGCGCTACCTGGAGTACAGGGGCTTCAACGTGAAGTTCGTGCAGAACTTCACCGATATCGATGATAAGATCATCGCCCGCTCCAATGAGAGGGGTATCCCCTGGCAGGAGCTGGTGGAAAAATACATCGGCGAGTTTTTTACCGATATGGACGCTCTCAATATCAAGCGCGCCACGCTTTATCCCCGCGCCACGGAAGAAATACCCATGATCATAGATGTGGTCAAAACACTGATCGAGAAGAAGCATGCCTACGTATCGCCGGACGGCAGCGTCTACTTCAGCGTCAAGAGCTTTCCGGGCTACGGCAAGCTGACGCACCAGACGGCCGATGATATGCGTGTGACAGAGACATCACAGACCGAGAAGAAGGAAGACCCTCTGGACTTTGCCCTCTGGAAGGCCGCCAAACCGGGCGAGCCGTTCTGGCCCAGTCCATGGGGTAACGGCAGGCCGGGCTGGCATATCGAGTGTACCGCCATGTGCATCCATCATCTGGGCAGGCAGCTGGATATCCATGCCGGCGGGCAGGATCTTATCTTCCCGCACCATGAAAATGAGATCGCACAGTCGGAGTGCTATACTGGACTGCAGCCTTTCGTGCGCATCTGGATGCACAACGGCTTCCTGCAGCTCGGCGCGGACAAGATGAGCAAGTCGCTGGGTAACCTGGTCACGATCAAGCAGGCGCTGGAGCGCAACAGCTCTGATGCCATCCGCCTGTTCATCGTCAGCTCCTATTACCGTATGCCGCTGCGCTACAGCCTGGAAGCCCTCGATGCCGCCGAAAACGGCATTGACAGGATGCGCCAGGCGCTCAAGGTGGAGGGCAAGCCGGGTGGCCAGCCCGTGGAGGCCGGGCAGTTCAAAGCGAGATTTATCGAGGCCATGGACGACGACTTCAATGCACCCCAGGCTGTGGCCGCCCTGTTTGACCTGGTCAGGGAGATTAACCGCGGCAACGAGAAGGGCATGGACGTCAGCCAGGCCCAGGACATGCTCAGGGAACTGGCCGGCGTGATTGGCTTCACATTGCAGGGGAAGAAGGCAGCTTCCAGCGAGATCGAGGCTAAAATTAACGAACTGATCGAAAAACGGAACGCCTTCCGCAAGGCCAGGGAATGGAAACAGGCGGACCAGGTGCGCAGCCAGCTTACCGAAATGGGCGTGGCTATCGAGGATACGCCCAAAGGCACCACCTGGAAGATCGTGAGATAATCAGCCCTGAAGGTGAACAAAAAGCGGCCGAAAGGGGATGGCCGTCTTCAACGGGTCTTCCAGCCCCTCCATAGCTAATCCCTATCTGAAAGCAGTAGCCACTAATCAAAGCTGAT
>DKFA01000004.1:0-8363 GCA_002452695.1 Dehalococcoidia bacterium UBA6808 | reverse complement strand
TTCGTGGTGAAGATGTCGCGGGCCACGCGCTTGATGTCTTTCAGGGTGATGGCCTCGATAGCCTTCATTACATCATCGACGGTAAGTATCTTGCCGGTGAGCGCTTCCTGCGCGCCGTACCAGCCAGCCACGTTGCGGCTATTCTCCATACTCAACAGCAGCCTGCCCCGGGCCATTTCAGTGGCCTTGTGCAACTCCTGCTCGGTCGTCCCATCCCTCATCCTGGCCAATTGCTCAATTATGGCGCTGATGGCGCCGGCCGTCTGCTGCGGGTCCAGCCCGGCCTGCACGATGAAAGCTCCGGTCTCCCTGAAATGCTCTGCATAGCTGTGGATATCATAGGTCAGGCCAAGTTTCTCCCTGATCTCGATAAACAGCCGGCTGCTCATGCCCTCGCCCAGCATCATGCTGAGCAGGTCCACCACGTAGCGGTCGGGATGGAACATGGAATAGCCGTCCACGCCCAGCATCAGGTTGATCTGCTCGGTCTCGCGGAACTCCACCTTTAGCCTTGGCCTGTCCTGCGGCGAATCGCTGGGAATATATCTCTGCTGTTTACCTTTCTCCCAGCCTGACATGGCCCTGTTGAGGATAGCCGGTACGCGGGCCGGCTGTATATCTCCCGCGATGCTTACCAGGATATTGTCGGGTGTATAAGATTCTTTCACCACCTCCAGCATCTGCTTTCTGGTAATGGAGGAGACCGTTTCCTTGGTGCCGGCCACGTCACGGCCCAGCGGCTTGCCCGGCCACATCAGCTCATCGAAGATCATGCCGACGCGCTGCTGCGGCGAATCGAGGCCCATGTTGATCTCTTCGATGATGATCTGGCGCTCCTTTTCCACATCTTTTGTGCGGAAGAGGGGATGCCGCAGCAGGTCCACAATAACATCCACGGCCAGGCCCAGGTGATGGTTGGTCAGTTTGCACCAGTAGGAAGTCAACTGCCTGTCGGTGTCTCCATTCATAATGCCGCCCACGCCTTCGATGGCCTCGCTGATAGCCTTTGAGCTGGGCCGCTTCCTGGTGCCCTTGAAACACATATGCTCGATAAAATGCGATATGCCCGCCACCTCATCATTCTCGTAGCAGCTTCCGCGCCTGACAAAAAACAGCGCCGAAACCGAGCGGGTTTGCGCCATGCGGCAGGTTACCAGCTTAAGGCCATTGTCGAGCGTAACCTTTTCATATTTCAGCATTTACACATCCTGTCTTCAACAATTGCGGCATATAAAGCCCCATTATAGCAAATTCAAAATAGGGCGGATAAATGCTATAATCAAAAATAGATACAATTAATTTTACAAAGAATTCTAATACGGCAGGGGATTGAAATGACTGATACTGGAACTTGGAAAGTAAAGACGGGACTGGCTCAGATGCTTAAGGGGGGCGTTATCATGGACGTGGTCACTCCCGAGCATGCTAAAATAGCGGAGAGCGCAGGCGCCTGTGCAGTAATGGCGCTGGAGCGCGTCCCCGCTGATATACGCGCCGCTGGTGGTGTGGCCAGGATGTCTGACCCCTCAATTATCAAAGCTATCATGGAGGCGGTGACCATACCTGTCATGGCCAAATGCCGCATCGGGCACTTCGTAGAGGCGCAGGTTCTGCAGGCGCTGGGCGTCGATTTCATCGACGAATCCGAGGTGCTGACACCGGCTGACGAGAGCCACCATGTCTGGAAACATGATTTCAAGGTTCCATTCGTTTGCGGCTGCCGCGATCTGGGCGAAGCCCTGCGGCGCATCTCCGAGGGCGCTGCCATGATTCGCACCAAGGGCGAAGCCGGCACCGGCAACATTGTTGAAGCGGTGCGCCACATGCGTTCAGTGCAGGCAGCTATGCGCAGAATTCACTACATGAGTGAAGACGAGCTGCCCGCTGAAGCCAAGGCGCTCGGTGCGCCACTCGAACTGGTGCTGGAAGTGCACAGGACCGGCAAGCTGCCCGTGGTTAATTTTGCCGCCGGCGGCGTGGCGACGCCTGCCGATGCTGCGCTGATGATGCAACTGGGCGCCGAGGGCGTTTTCGTAGGCTCCGGCATTTTTAAATCCAGCGACCCCGAAGCGCGCGCCAGGGCTATCGTCAAGGCCGTCACCCATTATATGGATCCCGCTATCATAGCCGAGGTTTCACAATCGCTGGGATCGGCCATGCCCGGCCTTGAGATCAAGAGCATCCCTGATGACAGCCTGCTGGCTACCCGGGGCTGGTAACTTAAGCGTGTTCTCAGCCTTGCAGGGCTGACCGGAACACAGACATATGGAAAAAGAAAGAGCACATAACTGCACAGCCCACCAAAGGCGCTCCTTACGTTTAATTTCACAATTGTCCTCTGTCAACCGCGTCCACACTAAAATAAAAGGAGGTAATCTTGCTGATTCTTTCTCAGGACGTCGACTTGCAGCCTATCTCTCAGGAGGTCATCTTGCAGACAGTCAACATTGATGACATCCAGTCGCTGCTCGGAGTCATGCCCCGCCACATCGCCTCGCAGATCGCCAGGGAGAACGACAACGGCAACTTGCTGGAGATCGTCCTCGACCTGGGGAGGCTGCCGGAGGCGCGCTTCCCCGACAGAGAGGTCTTTCTGGGAGACCGTGAGGTATCGGAAGAGGACATCCAGTATGTCACCAGCAGGATCGGCGCTTTCAGCGGGGACAATCGCGCCGGATTGACACGCACACTGCACCGCATCTCCGCCATCCGCAACCGTGAAGGTAAAATCGTCGGTCTGACCTGCAGGGTCGGGCGGGCTGTGATGGGCACTGCCAGGATAATACAGGACCTTGTGGAAACCGGGAAAAACGTCCTGCTCATGGGACCTCCGGGCATCGGAAAGACGACCATTTTGCGCGAGACAGCGCGCGTGCTGGCCGATGATGCAAAAAAAAGGGTCATCGTCGTAGACACCTCTAACGAGATCGCCGGCGATGGGGACATCCCGCATCCAGCCATCGGACACGCGCGCCGCATGCAGGTTCCGACGCCGACCCTCCAACACGCTGTTATGATTGAAGCTGTAGAAAATCACATGCCCGAAGTCATCATCATCGACGAGATAGGCACCAGCCTGGAAGCCGATGCTGCCAGGACCATAGCCGAACGCGGTGTGCAACTGGTCGGGACGGCGCATGGCAACAGCCTGGAAAATTTGCTGATGAACCCCACGCTTTCCGACCTGATAGGCGGTATCCAAACTGTCACATTGGGCGATGAGGAAGCCCGCCGCAGGCGCACCCAGAAGTCCGTGCTGGAACGCAAGGCCCCTCCCACCTTTGATATTGTTGTTGAAATACAGGAACGCTATAAAGTGCTGGTGCATCCCGACTGCAAATTGGCCGTCGATTCGCTCCTGCACGGGCAGAGAACGCAATCGGAAATACGCTGGCTCGACCAGAACGGCAACGTCATCCGCGAGCAGTCGATCGCATCCGGCGAACAGCGCGGCAGGCCCGCATCCAAGAAACAGAAGCTGCGTGTTTACCTTTTCGGCATCAACCGGCCCATACTGGAACAGGCTGCGAATGAAAAGGGCCTGGATGTAGATATAGTCAACGACCTCAGGTACTCGAATCTGCTGATTACGACCAAAAACTACTTCCGCCGCAAGCCCCAGACGATCAGGGACGCTGAGATGCAGGGCATCCCGGTCTACGCCATAAGAGGCAACAGCCTGCAGCAGCTTAGACACTGTCTTGACACTATTTACACCGGGCCGCATGACGAAATGGTTGATTCCGCCCTGGACGAGGCCTTACATGCCATTGAGGATGTCAAGAACGGCAGGGGGGAAGTCGAGCTCAGCCCCCAGAACGCCTTTATCCGCAAGCTGCAGCATATGCTGGCTGAACGGCATGACGTAATATCACGCAGCAGCGGCAAGGAGCCGGAACGCCGGGTCCGCATTCTCAATCAATAATCATTTTGCTTGAGCAGTTATGTTCATTACCTTTGAGGGATGCGAAGGATGCGGTAAAAGCACGCAGATCAGGCTGTTGTACAACAGCCTGCGCAGCCGGGGTATCGATTGCGTACTCACTCTCGAACCAGGCGGGACGCCGCTGGGCAGCGCCGTCCGCGACCTGCTTAAGGTCAGGCGCGATTTCGGCATCAGCCCGGAAGCGGAACTGCTGCTGTTCGCCGCCTGCCGGGCCCAGCTTGTTAAGGAAGTTATCCGGCCCGCGCTCGCAACGGGCCGGGTGGTGGTATGCGACCGCTTCTCCGATTCTACCGTGGTCTACCAGGGCCATGCGCGCGGCCTGGACCTGTGGCAGATCGAATATATTAATAATATGGCCACCGGCAATCTGAAACCCGATCTGACCATACTCCTCGATGCCCTGCCGGAGGTAGGGCTGGGACGCAAGCGCAACGTCGAAACGGACCGTTTTGACAATGAGAGCATCGAATTTCACCGCAGGGTACGCGACGGGTACCTGCTTGAAGCAGGCAGGGAACCCAGGCGCTGGTACACCGTGTCCGCGCAGCAACCGGTCGAAACCATCAGCCAGGCCATACTCACGGAAGTGCTATCGAGACTGAATAAAAAGGCCTGAATTAATTCCGGCAACTTCACGGTGACATAATTGAAAAAGGCTAACAGCAGCAGGAAAGTTCAGCCCGGGCGTTCCGAAGAAGCCGCTCTCCGCGCCGAAGGTTACCTGCGTATTGCCGGTCTGGATGAAGCGGGCCGGGGCGCGCTGGCCGGCCCGGTCGTGGCTGCCGCTGTCATACTGCCCCCATCAGACGGGTTGGATTGGCTGGACAGGGTCAGGGACAGCAAGCTGCTGGCTGAAGAAGAACGTGAGCAGATCTTCAGCCTGATGCAGCAGGCAGGCATTGAAATAGGCATCGGCGTTATCTCCTCGCAGGTCATCGACGACATCAATATTCTGAACGCCACACGTCAGGCTATGAAGCTGGCGCTGCTCCGGCTCAACTATCCTCCCGATTTTGTGCTGACCGATGCGGTCTACCTGCGCGGCATGAGCATCCCCCAAAAAGGGATCATCAAGGGAGACCGGGATGTGCTCAGCATCGCCTGCGCATCAGTCGCGGCCAAAGTCACCCGGGACCGCATTATGGCTGAGCTTGATCACACGTATCCTTGCTACGGCTTCTGCCGTCACAAGGGGTACGGCACCAGGGAGCACCTCAAATGCCTGCAGCAGTACGGCGCATCTGAGATACACCGCTTCACCTTCGCGCCGGTACGCGAGCTAAACAGGCTGATATGAAAAAACAAGAGACCGGCCGGATGGGAGAGAACCTGGCCAGCCAGGCTCTCAGGAAAAAGGGCTACCGTATCATCGAGCGCAATTACCGTTGTCGCTTCGGCGAGATCGATATCGTGGCCAGCACAGCCGGCTGCCTTGTGTTCGTGGAAGTGCGCTCCAAAACAGGGCCTGCGTACGGAACCGCATCCGAATCGCTCACAGCCGGGAAAAAACAGAGGTTGACGGCTGCTGCCATGTCTTACCTTGAAAGCCATGACAACCTGCCGGAAAACTGGCGCATCGACTTCGTCGGGGTCGATATCGATCCTACCGGATCGAAGCCGCCGGTCATTGAAATCATCGAAGATGCGCTGGGATGATCATGAGGCAGCGCCGCTGTACTTGCGGTAACATCAGATTATCCATACAATTGGATATCCTGACAGCAGGAGGAATAGAGCCGTTCTGAAGGTCGTTTGGAACCTTGTCTTCGGGTTTCTGGCGCTGGCTGGTATCTACCTGACCAGCCTCTATGACTATTCGCTCTTTCAGACCCTGGTCCAGTTGATCAGCATCGTCATCTGCGCCGCCATCTTCATGGTAGCCTGGAACTCGCGTAAATACACAGATAACCAGTACCTCACCTTTGTCGGCATCGCCTTCCTGTTCGTAGCAATGATCGACCTGGCGCATTTACTCACGATCCAGGGCATGCCGTTCTTCCCCTCCTATGGCATCAACGAATCTGCGCAGCTCTGGATGGCCGCCCGCTATATACAGAGCCTGTCGCTGCTTTTCGCTCCTATCTTCATCCGGCGCAGGCTGAATGAATGGCTGACGGTGCTGGTCTTTATAGCCATTACGACACTCCTGCTTCTTTCAATCCTGTTCTGGCGCATCTTCCCTACCTGTTACTTAGAGGAAACGGGATTAACCTTCTTCAAGATCGGCAGCGAGTTTGTGATCTGCGCTATCCTGATCATGGCCGGCGGCCTGCTCTGGATCTCCCAGAAAAGCTTCGATCAAACGGTGCTGATCATGCTGCTGGTCTCCGTCGGCTTCGGCATCGGGGCAGAGTGCGCCTTCATGTTTTACCGTGACCCTACGGGAATTCTCAATGTGCTGGGACATCTTTGCTATGTCGTTTCCTTTTATTTTATCTACCGCGCCATGGTGGTCATTGCCCTGCAACGCCCCTATGACATGCTGTTTTTTAACCTTACGCAAAGCCGCGATATGGTTAAGAAAGAAAGAGACAAGCTGGACAACCTGCTCGACCTCGAAGAATCAATGATGGTAGCTCTCGACAGGGAAGGTAAGGTCACTCTGATCAACCGCAAGGGTACCGAAATACTGGGCGCCAGTGAAGAAAAGATACTGGATAAGTCATGGGTGGATAATTATTTGCCGCTCGAATATCGTCAGAAAGCCAGGGAAAAGTATGCCCGGCTGATGAACGACGAGGTCGAACTGATCAAGTACCACGAGAGCGACATACTTAACGTCCGAGGAGAGCTGCGCACCATCGCCTGGCACAACTCGCTGATCAGGGATGAAGCCGACAAAATCATAGGCACCTTCAGCTCAGGCCAGGACATCACAGAACGCAAACAGGCTGAAGACCTCTTCCGCACGATTTTCAATACGTCTCCCATAGGTATGTATATCGCGCAGAACAACCGCTTCAGGATGATCAACCCCCAGTTCCAAAAATATATTGAGTTCAATGATAACGAGATAATCGGGACGGCTCCGATCTCTCTGGTGTTGCCGGAGGACCGTGCCAGGGTCCGTCAGGAAGCCATACGCACGCTCAAATCAAGAGATCAGTTCAAGACCTACGAGTACAGGGTCAGAACCAAGAGAGGCAAACTGAGGTGGTTCATGGAATCGCTCGTCTCGATCCATTACGAAGGTAGGCGGGCCGCACTGGGAACAATCATCGATATCACGGAGTTGAAGCAGTCGGAAGAGCTGTTCAAATCGCTGTCGGTGATAGATGACCTGACCGGTTTGTATAATCGTCGCGGCTTCCTCACACTGGCTTCAAAACAGCTTAAACTCAGCTACCGCATGAAACAGGATGTCACACTGATCTTCGCCGACGTCGACAGGCTTAAATGGATCAACGATAACCTGGGGCACCTGGAGGGCGATTCAGCCCTCATCGGGGCGGCAGGGGTACTCAGAGAGACGTTCCGCGAAACGGATATTGTAGCGCGCATGGGCGGTGATGAGTTCGCCGTTTTCATGACCGGAGCGGATCAGAAGTTCAGCGACACGGTAATTACCCGCCTGCAGCAAAAATTGCTCGATTTCCCTATTACTGCCCAAAAGCCCTACCAGCTTTCGTTGAGCCTGGGAATCGCCAGCGCAAGCGCTGAACATCCTCTCGAATTGAACGAATTGATAGATATGGCAGACAAGCTGATGTATGACAATAAACGGGGGAACCGTCCGGGTTGAAGCCGCCGCTTATTGCTTACTCCAGCACACCCATAGCTGTACGGCTATGCGCTGAGGCTGAACGGAGGATATTTATCAGTGACCAATATAAGGGTATAGGCCATAACACGTAAGTTCCACCGGAGTACGCCTGCCACGAAATCGAACATACCCCTGGGATACTTGCCGGTGAACAGGATGGCGAACCAGACAATGATCACGACAACCATGAATGCAATACCAAGAAAACCCAGAATTATCCAATGCGGGATGGCCAGGAACCATTTGACCAGGGGCAGCCATCTGTTCAGGGTTGATGCGTCTGGGTAGGGCATATCGATATGCACCGACTGCTCCTCATCAGTCGAGGGATAGACATCTGTCATAAGGTAAAGGTAGGCATTGACCCTGTAGATAAACCCCGCCAGGTTAAAGTTCCAGTCATACCACCAGCGGGGGTACTTCCTTCGGAAGAGCAGCATTAATACCAGCGGTAGGAAGGTAAAACCGATGCCAACTGCCACAGCGCTGGCGCCGAAATCCTTGCCTCCGTAGTTGAAGCTGTCAGCGATCAGCAATCCCAGAACAATCAGGATAGGTATCGCCACAAAAATACGGAAAAAGGATGTGAGCCTGTTCAGTTTACGGTCGGGATAGTCAATTGTCAGGTTTACCGGATAGCTTTCTGCCATGTTT
>DKFA01000087.1:3764-4162 GCA_002452695.1 Dehalococcoidia bacterium UBA6808 | reverse complement strand
CAGCAGATGCTCCGTGCCAATATAGCTGTGGTTTAAACGCCTGGCCTCATCGACGGCCAGCTCAATGACTTTCTTGGCCCTGGGGGTCAGCCCCACTTCACTGGTGTTCGGCCTGCCGCCTCTGCCGACAATGAACTCCACTGCAGAGCGAACCTTGCTGACGGCCACACCCAGGTTGGCCAGCACCTGGCTGGCAACGCTGTCCTCTTCAGCGATCAGGCCGAGCAGGATATGCTCTGTGTCAATATAGTTATGCCCGAAATGCTGGGCCTCCTCCTGGGCACGCGTCAGCGCCCTGCGGGCACGTTCAGAAAACTTCTCAAATCTACTTGCCATAATAACCTCGAAGCAGGGAAAAATGAATCCACTGCATATAGAATTATATGTTTAACCTTAAT
>DKFA01000087.1:0-3659 GCA_002452695.1 Dehalococcoidia bacterium UBA6808 | reverse complement strand
CCGTGTTCGGGATGGGAACGGGTGGTACCGCCTCGCTCTAACCACCAGAGGACTTAATGGAAGATAGTTTATATTAAGATTTATATGTTGTCAAATAAAAAGACCTGTACAGGATTAATAACCGTCCTTACTCGACTATCCCGCCACCTATCACCACGTCGTCGACATAGAATACGATGGCCTGGCCGCGCGCAGCTGCCACCTGCGGCTCCGTGTAGGCTACCTTCACCGTGCCGTTTTCCAGCGGCGAGACCACAGCCGCATATCCACCGTGCGAGCTGCGGATGCGGGCCTTCACATCCATTTTCCTGTCCAGAGACGGGACCGCGATCCAGTTAAGGTCGCCCACCACCTGCTCTTTTCTGCGAAGATCTTCCGTCCCCCCTACAATAACCGCGTTTAAATCGGGTTTGATATCCACAACAAAGAGGGGTTCCGCCGCAGTTACACCCAGTTTTCTGCGCTGTCCCAGCGTATAGTGGATGATCCCCTTATGCCTGCCCAGCACCTTCCCCCGTTTATCCATCAGCGGACCGGGCCCGGGTTGCTCCTCAAATAACGATGTATATCTGCCGCAGACGAAATTCTGACTCTCCTGTCTGTTTTCAACACCCAATCCCATTTCCGTACACAACTTCCTGACATCGGACTTCAGCATGTCTCCCAGCGGGAACAGCGTATGCGCCAGTTGTTGCTGCGAGAGGTTGTAAAGAAAATAAGACTGGTCCTTTTTTGCGTCCCTACCCTTCTTCAACAGGTAGCGGCCATGCGCTGCGTTCTGTTCAATACGGGCATAGTGGCCGGTGGCAAAGTAGTCGAAACGAATTCCCAGCGAGGCGGCCTTCTCCACCAGCGCGCCGAACTTGATGCGGCGGTTGCAGCGCACGCAGGGGTTAGGCGTCCTGCCCTCAAGGTATTCATGGCAAAAATAGTCCAGAACTTCGGCACGGTACTCCTGCGCCAGGTCGATGACATGGAAAGCAATGCCCAGTTTACGCGCCACCCTGCGGGCATCCTCGATGTCATCCTCCTCTTCGGGGCCGTAGCAGCCGTGCTTTCCCCTGCCCTCTAGTTTTCCACCGTCCCATATCTTCATGATCGCGCCCGTCACTTTATAGCCCTGCTGCAGCAGCAGGGCCGCGGCCACGGAGGAATCGATGCCCCCGCTCATACCCACAATCACATTGTTAGCTTTAACGCTCATTTTATTAGCTGTTCGGTACCTTTACACATTGTAAACCAAAGGCAATAATATGTTAACGTTAATAATCCCCGTATGGAAATCAGGAAGCATTATGTGGAAACTGACTGCCGGTAACAGGAGCCTGCAGAAAAAAGACAGCTCCGCTGTTGCAGGCGCGCCCGCACAGACCTCGCTGGATGCCAGCCGCGGACAGGACCTGGCTAAGGCAGGAGCGCTGACCGGCCACATCTACCTGCTGGTCGACAGCTCCGCCAGCATGAGAAAGGGGGACAAGGTCAAGCAGGCACAGATGGGCGCCATCAAATTCGCCCACAACGCCCTCGATCAGGGCTACTACACCGGGCTGATCCAGTTCGACACTTCTCCTACGCTGGTCTGCGAGCCGGGTCAGAACATCAAACCTCTGGAGAAGGCCGTCTCCGGCATGAAGCCCAATCGTTCGACCCACATGGCCAAGGCTATCAAGCTGGCCCACTCGCTGCTTGTCAGCAAACCGGGCATGCGGGTCATCGTGATTATAACAGACGGTCTGCCCAACGGGGAAGGTGATCCCAATGCCAGCATCCTGGCCGCAGAGGAAGCGCGCAAGGCTGGCATATTCATCATGGCCATCGGCACCGACGATGCCAACAGCGACTTCCTCAAGCGCCTGGCCTCACGCTTCGACCTGGGCATGAAGATCGACCGCAATCAGCTGGCTAACGCCATCGTGGAATCCTCACGCATGCTACCACCGCCAAACAACAAGATAGTAAAAATGGGTAAATAGCCTCAGATTTAAGGCGCAATTCCAATAATTACCAGTTCATTGCGTCATAATTATTGTTACCGAAAGTAGTATCGTTGCCTCAAAATTAGTGTTACCCAAAGGAGGGATAGATGACACGAGGCAGCATATTGGAATACTTGGAAGTTATGCGAGGAAGATATAACGAAGAGCGTTATATTTATAATAGCACAGCTGCCTGGGCTAGTGTAGTGTCACGCATATAACCAGTCAATACTAATGAATGTGCAGCAATGTCGAATTTAGTTCAATTATTAGCCTGACACTACACTAGAAAAGAAAGAAAATAGCCGCAGTCTTAACTTCTACCGAAGATGGCGTGATGAGTGTAGGCGAGCAGCGATTTCGACGGCGATTATAATAATGACAGGTAAAGGCTGTTTACTTCCCTTCTTCCTTCTGCTCCCCGTCTCCGTCTTGCTTGATCCTGTCGGCCATCTCCCTCAGTTTTTTCTCCACCAGGTAGTTTACTGTACCTTCGGGATAGGTCCCGTCCCCTTGTCTCTCCCCCATCGGCAGGCCGGTGAGAATCTCCATGCCCTCATCAATGGTCCTGACCGCATAGATGTGGAATTTACCGGCCCTGACGGCCTCGACGATCTCGTCCTTGAGCATGAGGTTGGCCAGGTTCCTGTGCGGCACCATCACCCCCTGGTCGCCGGTCAGCCCTCTGTCAAGGCAGGATTTATAGAAGCCCTCGATTTTATAGTTGACGCCGCCGATGGGCTGCACCTCGCCGTTCTGATTGACCGAGCCAGTCACGGCGATATCCTGCCTGATTGGCACACCGCTGATGCTGGAAAGGATGCAGTAAAGCTCGGCGGAGGAAGCGCTGTCACCGTCCACGCCCTCGTAGTTCTGCTCGAAGCACAGGCTGGCCGAGAGCGAGAGCGGACGCTCCTGGGCGTACTTCCAGCCCAGGTAGCCGCTCAGTATCAGCACGCCCTTGTCATGCATGCTGCCGCTGAGCTTGGATTCCCGCTCGATGTTAATCACGCCGCCGCGGCCCAGGTAGGTTTTAGCCGTAATGCGCGAGGGCTTGGCGAAGGTAGCATCGCCCAGCGTGTAGACGCCCAGGCCGTTGACCTGCCCCACCGCGCTGCCCATTACATCGATCATGATAATGCCGCGGTCGATCAGCTCCTGCATGCGCTCTTCCGGCAGGTTATGACGAAAACGCCTCTCCGCAATGGCCTTGTGCACGTGCGATCCCGATATATACTCGGCATTATCCTTGCAGGCCCAGTAGTTGGCCTCCTCCACCAGCTCCTTGATCTGGGCGAAGCGGGTGGACAGCTTCTCCTGGTCATGCACAATGCGGGCAGCAAACTCGATGATTCCCGCCACGCCAGAGGGGTCGAAGTGCTTGACCTGACATTTCTCACAGATGCCTGAAATAAAGGATGCATAGTCCAAAATATTTTTCTCGCTGATCTCGATTTGCGAATTGAAATCGGACTTGACCTTGAAAATCTCCCAGTATTCCTCGTCCAGCAACGACAGCATCTGGTAAAGGTAGGAGTCCCCGATCAGAATGACCTTGGTCTTGATGGGCATCGGCTCGGGCCGCATGGCCTGCGGGGCGAACAGGCCATATTGTTCAAAGGGATCCTCAATCCTGACCTCCCTGTTCTTGATGGCCCGCTTAAGCGCAGGCCAAACGCCCAT
>DKFA01000038.1 GCA_002452695.1 Dehalococcoidia bacterium UBA6808 | reverse complement strand
AGAAAGCGTCACAACCTTGTCCAAAACTGACAACCATGATCTTGTCGCCCGGCTTGGCATCTTCCAATGCTGCGACAAGCATCATTAGCGGCTGGGCCACCCCTGTATCACCCACCGTCATCAATAGGGGGTCCTGAACCTGTTCAGGCGCCAGGCCCAGTGTTTTAGCCAGCGCTGAATGTGCGCCGGTGAAAGCGCAGGCGTAAATAACCTTGGAAAAGTCCTTGATATTAAGCTTGTATTTGTCCACCAATCCCTTGACGGCTTCGGGGATTAAATTCATATAGCCTGCATCGCGGATGAAGCGCTCTTCCCACATATGTTCCAGGCGTTCTCCCTCCAGCCTTCGCCTGTCCACAAAATCATGCGCGGTTGAATACGATCCATCGATGGTGGCAATAACGCCGTCCTTGCCCAGCAGGAAGCTGGCAGCGCCGTCTCCATAGCTATAGTCGGCATTGCTGGCAATCTTGCTGACATGGCATTCACCAGCACATACCAGGCAACTGCCCAGTGAACCCGCAGCAATCGCGTCGGCGGCTGCCAGCAGCGCTGACGTCCCCGATTTGGTAGAATCGGTAAAATCCGCTGTCCTTGAACCTATCGGCACATCCAGGGCTGCCGCTACAATACCGGCATTCTGCCTTAACGAATAAACCTGCGATGTAGAGGCAAAATAAACACCATCGACCTTGTCCCTGTTCTCTCCCGTCAGACAGTCCTTGGCGGCAGCCACCGCCATCGTAATACTGTCTTCATCCCAGTTGGCTACCGCTTTCTCCCCCCTCAGCGGGCCGGATCCCAGGAACAACAATGCCATCTGCATAATATTCCGGTCAAGTCTGAACCTGGGAATATGCGCACCATATGATTTGATACCTACCATTTTTCCTCCTTACTCTGATTTGAATTTTAAGAGTATCAACCTGCTCGACAGTGACAAATTTTACATCATACGTGATATTACTACAATATACCTGTTCACTTCATCGCCAAATATTTTAACCTTTTAAATAGGTTTCCAGCCTGTTGTTTATTGATCGGTCAATCAAAGACCGATGCCGGCAGCAACAGTGTCCAGTGCGCTGTCACTGTCTCCCAGAGTAAATTCGGCTGCTTTTATCCTGCGGAAATAACAGCCCAGGTCATGGTCCATGGTAAAGCCTATAGCCCCATGAACCCTGACCGCATCGATACAGATACGCTGGTAGACTTCATTAGCCATGGCCTTGGCCATGGCTATGGCTGTGTCTGCTTTCTGGCCCGTCGCCAGTAGCCAGGCTGCCTGATAAACAAGGTACTGCAGCCCCTCTACATCGGTGAGCATATCGACGATCTTATGCTGGATGCTCATGAATGATCCTATCGGCTTGTCGAACTGCACCCTGTCCTTGGCGTAGGACTGCGCCATATTTAGCACAGCCTGGCAAGCGCCGCACATCTCGGCGCTTTTCAGCACCAGGGCATACCGGCTGAGATATTCCACGATCGTCCACCCCTGCCCCTTCTTGCCCAACATGTTCTTACTGCTCACTCTAACATTCTTGAACCTGACTCTACACTGTCCGTCGCCTGCTACAGTCTCCAGCATCTCGATTTTAATACCCTTCTTTTTCGTATCTACCATGAAAGCGGTCAGGCCTTCGCCCGTCCCTCCTGTGCAGCAGATCACCAGCAGCCAGTCAGCCACATGCGCATACTGGCAGAACCACTTTTCCCCGTTGATTATATAGCCCTTGCCGTCATATTCGGCGCAGCAAGTCATCTCCCCGGGGCCGAATACACCCGAGCGCTCCGTAACGGCCAGCGACCAGATGTTCTTTCCGCTGGCGATAAGGGGGAGGTGCCCAGCTTTTTGTGACTCCCTGCCATACCGCAGCAAAGGGATGGCACACAGCCCGACCGTGGTAAAAAACGGGCCCGGAAATATATTCCTGCCCATCTCTTCCATCAATACCACCAGATCCATGAACGCGGCACCCATGCCGCCGTACTCCTCAGGCAGTATCAGTCCCTGCCAACCCAGCTCCACCATCTTTTCCCAGACAATGGGGTCGTATCCCTTCGGGTCTTTTTCCAGTTCACGCACCCTTGATTTGCTGCATTCCTTCGATAGGAAATCTGCAGCCATTGTTTTTAACATATTTTGCTGTTCAGAATAATCAAAGTCCATGTCTGTCCTCGCCACATTAATACGGTCTGGGTAAGCCCAGTTTAAATTGCCCCACTATATTTTTCTGAACTTCATCCGTGCCGGCGGCAATCGACATGCCGGGGAATATCATATACAGCCTTGTTACCATGCCCATTAGCTTGGCCCACTTCGACAGCACATCCAATTGCGAATATATGCCAGTAATCTCAGTGCCGGTCGTAGCCAGCCTCTGCATGACCACGTCGCAGTAGGCTTTGTTGCGCGCCGCTTCGTAAATCGGGATAAGACCTTTGCTCATTTTCCAGGTTATCTCGTAGCCAAACATCTTCAATATATCAATCTCGATAGCACGCTCCGCCAGCTTATGCCGTATTACTGGGTCGGCTGACATGGGTTTTCCTTTATATGTATTATCACGCGTGTATTTGACCAGGTATTCGAGCAAACGGCGGGCGCCTCCACAAAACATGGGGGCAATGCTGTGCCGCTCAAATGCCAGCGACTGCATCAGATGGTACCAACCCCGGTTTTCAGTGCCTACCAGATTGGAAACCGGCACGTGTACATTGTCCAGAAACAGCTCATTGAAAATATGCACACCGGCAAAATTCAAAATAGGCTTGACGGTTATTCCAGGACTTTTCATATCAACAATAATCAGGCTGATGCCATGTTGTTTCTTGGCTACATTGACATCCGTCCTGACTGCCATCCAGCACCACCGTGCTCTATGTGCGCAACTCGTCCAGATCTTCTGTCCATTGATAATATACTCATCCCCGCTGCGGACGGCCCGCGTCTGTATGTTGGCAAAATCTGAACCGGCGTTCGGTTCGCTGTAAGCCGTGCACCATACGCCATCCGGCTCACCGGCCGCAATAGGGGGAATATATTTCTTGCGCTGTTCCTCGCTACCAAAAAGCATGAGGGACGGGCCCACCCAACCAATACCACTTACCCCCATCTGGGTTCCCGGTATGCCCCAGTAGCTTGCTTCATCCATATAAACAAGCTGCTCTAACGGCGAAGCCCCCTGACCACCATATTCCCTCGGCCATGACATGGTCAGCCAGCCTTTTTGTGCCAGCTTCTTTGATATCTGCATTGTAAATTCCCAGTCCTCATCCCGGCTTTCTTCTTCCAGACCGCTGACCGCAAAATGTCCCTTCATCTCCACACGGGCAAATTTCCTGACCTCGTCACGCAGTCTTTCTTCTGTCTCACCAAACTTAAAATCCATGATCGCTCCTTGCTGCCTCGACATCCGGGACTATTGACTCGTTGCTCAATTAATGGTAACT
>DKFA01000126.1 GCA_002452695.1 Dehalococcoidia bacterium UBA6808 | reverse complement strand
AATGGCCTCCAGCTCGATGGACGTACCAAAGATATTATGGACATGGAGCCTTTTGCGGAAAAATGGCGTTCATTCAATTGGGACGTCGTTGAGATCAACGGCCATAATATGAGTGAAATTGTTTCGGCCCTGTCCAAAGCCAAAGCAGGGCAGATTAAACCGACAGTTATTATCGCCCACACAGTGAAAGGAAAGGGCGTTAGTTATATGGAGAACAACGTTGAGTACCATGGCAAGGTACCCAATAAAGCTGATACTGATAAAGCCCTGGCGGAACTGGCATGACCGATTATAAAGATCTAACCACACGTGAAGCTTTCGGCAAGGCAATAACCGAGCTGGGGGATACCAATCCTGACATAGTCGTACTGGATGCCGACGTTTCGCGTTCAACCATGACCAAATATTTTGCCCAGGCCCACCCTGACCGCTTCATTCAATGCGGCCTGACAGAACAGAACATGATCGGTCTTGCCGCCGGCCTGGCATCCTGCGGCAAGATACCTTTCGCCAGCACTTTCGCTGTTTTTGCCTCCAGCCGCTGTTTCGACCAGGTACGTATGAGTGTGGCCCAGCCTCATCTTAACGTTAAAATCGTGGCAACGCACGGGGGTATTACAGTGGGCGAAGACGGATCATCACACCAGGCAATAGAAGATATTGGTTTATATTGCCTGCTGCCGAATTTTTCTGTGGTGGTGCCGGCCGATTCGATCGAGACAGTCGAAGCCATCAGAACAGCAGTATCAACTAACGGCCCATTTTATATCAGGCTTGGCAGATCTAAAACACCTGTGGTCTATCCGGATGGATGCAAATTCAGACTGGGCAAGGCCGATATCCTGCGCAAAGGCAAGGATGCTACGATAATAGC
The DNA here is from genome assembly GCA_002452695.1 of Dehalococcoidia bacterium UBA6808. Taxonomy (GTDB): domain Bacteria; phylum Chloroflexota; class Dehalococcoidia; order GIF9; family UBA5629; genus UBA6808. The sequence goes on along the minus strand of DKFA01000126.1, from coordinate 1,946 downwards.
CAATGGCATCATGGTGTCGCAGGCGCTGGAGGCAGCAGCAGATTTATCCGTTTCAGGCATAGACTGTCGCGTGATCAATATGTCAACAATCAAACCCCTGGACAAAACAGCCATCATAGATGCTGCTAAGGAAACAGGCGTCATTGTCACTGCTGAAGAACACCTGCTGCATGGAGGGCTGGGCAGCAGCGTTGCTCAGGTAATATCCACCAATTATCCTGTACCGCTCGAGTCACTGGGCATAAATGACGTCTATTGCAGGTCGGGCAAACCGGAAGAACTGCTGGAAATGCACGGCCTGACTATGTCGGACATAGCAATGGCGGTGAAGAAAGCCATCGGCCGCAAAAGCGACAAATGACTATCTGAACTGCTGTTGGTGTAAACTATATTATAAGAATATGGATAAAGAACTTCGTTTGGCCCTTCTCAATAAAGAAAAAGCCGAACTATTTATGAACAACCTGGAAAGGCTGTTTTCAGATAAAGCTATTAACGAGGTATCCTACAAGGCGCTAAAGTCTGAGTACTCAGCCAGCCTGCAGTTGGCGCAATCCAAAGTTATGCAGATAAAGCAGGAATTGAATAAACGTCTCGCGCTGAAAACACGTGAGCTTGATATTTACAAGCAGGAGCTGGCCAATCTCGATGCACGATTCAAGGTCGGGCAATTTTCGGCGGACGAGTTCATCAAGCTTGCCAGGAACCCGGAGCGGAAGATTACCCTTCTAGAAGAACAGATTTCACACCTCAATTTGTTAATCGGAGCTCAACATTCTTCTGAAATACCGGCCCCTGAGACAACGGGACTGGGCAGCTTTTTCGCTCCACGTCACAAACCGGCGCCTGCTCCTATTGTAATATCCTCTGCACCGGAACCTCCGCCTCCGTCACCCCTTCCACCACAGGTTGAAGAGCCCGCCGCTGCGACTCCTCCGCCAAAGCCGTACGACCCAACTACTGTGTCAGACCTGATGATCCTGCCGGACCGGGTACTCCCCGGCAGTACTGTTGGAATTATAGCCACGATAAAAAATCCTGGAGTTGATACTGTGCGCCATCGGACCGAGTTCAGGATTAATGATAGACTCGAAGCTGTTAATGAGATGATACTTAATCCGGGTCAAAGCGAGGAACTTACCTTCATGACTGTGGCAGGTCGGCCAGGTGAATATGCTATCTCGGTAGACAACGCAAGCGGCATCCTCAGGGTAATCTCTTCACTATAGCTATCAAACAAGATGAAGACCCGGCTATTGGCTATTCTGACCATCATTATAGCTGCAGCGATACTTACTTCCGTGGCGTTCTACAGCAAGCTCGCCATTTATATTTCGATCATTGCCATCGGCCTGGCGCATACCTTACAACGGGTCCTCCAGCCCCTCCATAGCTAATCCCTATCTGAAAGCAGTAGCCACTAATCAAAACTGATGTAGCCACCGAAGACAAGAACTCGTTTCAAGCGTAGTTCAACTTCAATTTTCGCTGATTTAGCGCTGGAAGAAGGGATATAGAATCAAATCTGAAAGCAGAAAGAACGAAACTGGTTGCAATTGATGTCAAAAGGGAAGAAGTGCCGAGGGAGGGACTTGAACCCACACTCCCCTGAGGGAAGCGGATTTTAAGTCCGCCGCGTCTGCCATTCCGCCACCTCGGCATTTCTGGAGGCGGCGAGCGGATTTGAACCGCTGCATAGGGGTTTTGCAGACCCCCGCCTTAACCACTTGGCTACGCCGCCACGAAAGGGAGAAAATGGAGCGGAAGACGAGATTCGAACTCGCGACCTCCTCCTTGGCAAGGAGGCATTCTACCGCTGAACTACTTCCGCCCGCTCCATTGACAGTAATATTCAGTATGGTGCCGAGGAGGAGATTTGAACTCCTACGGGCTTACGCCCACCACCCCCTCAAGATGGCGTGTCTACCAGATTCCACCACCTCGGC
>DKFA01000070.1:828-5851 GCA_002452695.1 Dehalococcoidia bacterium UBA6808 | reverse complement strand
ACCAGCATGGAGATGATGCCGGCCGCCAGCATTACTAGCGAAATGAGGAACCACAGGTTGCGTTTATTTACAATGTCGATCATTATTTAACTCCGTACAGCCGGCGATCTTTGGCCACACCGACCACCAGCATAAGCAGCGTGCGGCTTACGGTAATGGCTGAGAACATGCTTAGCGCCACGCCGATGAAGAGCGTGAGCGCAAAGCCCTTGACTATAAAGGCGCCGAAGGTATCGCCGAACCAGTATAACACTATGCAGGCAATAAAGGTGGTAACATTGCTGTCGCGGATGGCCAGCCAGGCGCGTTTGAAGCCTGCGTCGACCGCCGCTGCCAGCGTGCGTCCCGCTCTCAGCTCCTCCTTCATACGCTCGAAGATCAATATGTTGGCATCCACCGCCATACCGATCGAGACCACGCCTGCGGCGATGCCTGCCAGCGTCAGCGTGACCGGCACCAGCTTGAAGATGGCGGCCAGCAGCACGCCGTAAACCAGCAGGGCCAGCGTGGCCACCACGCCCGCCATGCGGTAATAAAGAATCATGAAAAGTATCACCAGCAGAAGGCCGATGGCGCCCGCTATAACGCTCTTCCTGATCGAGTCCGAGCCGAGCGTAGCGTCCACGGTCTGCTCGAGTATCACGGTCAACGGCACGTCGAGGGAGCCGGAGTTGAGCTGGATGGCCAGGTTCTGGGCCTCCGTCATATCCATGCCGGTGATAACGCCGTTGTTCTTGATCACAGCCTGCACGGTGGGAGCGGAGACCATCTCCTCATCGAGGAAGATGCCCAGCGGCTTCTGGATGTTGCGCTTGGTGATCTGCTCGAAGAGGATGGCGCCTTCATCGTTCCACTCAAAGGCTACCTCCGGCTCATTGGTATTTGGCGCGAGCACCACCCTGGCGTTGGGCTTGAGGTACTGGCCCGTAAGCTCCTTGGTCTTGCCGTCGCTGCCCACGGCGGCGGCATTCTCCCAGATGATCTCGCCATTGTCATCGCGCTGCGGCTGGCCCGAAGCGTCCAGTGTAGTTTCCTTGAACTGGAGCTGGGCCACCTTGCCGATCAGCTTCTTGGCTTCATCGACGTTTTTCTCGCCGGGGAGCTGGACCAGGATGCGGTTTTCACCCTGTCTCTGTATGATGGGCTCCTTGACGCCAAAGGCGTTGGCGCGGCGTTCAATCTTGCTGACCACGCTGGACATAACCTGGTCCACCGTTTGCGAGGGGTCCCGCTTGGACACATCGGCCTCGTAAACCAGGTATGCGCCGCCCTTGAGGTCAAGGCCGAGCGTCAGACCCTGGCGTCCGAACCTTTCGCTTTCCAGCGGCACCACGGCCCACAGGCCGAATCCGAAGAGGACCAGGATGATTAGCAATAACCAGATACTGCTTGTCTTCAATTATCTATTCTCCTCCTGAGTAATGTTTTACACCGGGTGTGTTCAGGCAGCGCAGCTCGCGCCTTTATCGAGTTCAATTCTGATATATTCCAGCGCTTCCTCCCTCGTGCTGACCTCTCCGGCTGCCTGCGCTTCCCTGACCATGGTCAAAAGCCGGCCGATGTTTCTCCCGGGGCTCAGCTTGAATTCTTTTATCAGGTCGTCGCCGGTGACCAGGCGCAGCGGCATTATCTCATTCTCCTGTTTATTATGGACATCAATTATATACTTGATCTGCTCAATATGCATTTTCCACTCATCCACATTTACGCGCGGCCCGGCCACAGCCAGGTAATCCGCCAGCGCCAGGAATAAGATATCGAGCCCGGCGCCCTCGGTATCGCGGAAATACCTGTATATAGCCTTGTCCGAGGGTAGCCCCTGGTTGGACATCTGCGCGGGATGCAGGTGATGGTAGACCAGCTTCTCCACGTACTTGATCTCGCGTGAGCTGAACCTCAGCCGTTCCATGATCTCCACGGCCGTCACGGCCCCTTCCTTGGTATGCCCGAGGAACCTGATCTTCTCCTCGTCGATCGTCTTGGTGCGGGGCTTGGCGATATCGTGCAGCAGCAGTCCCAGCTTGAGCAGGGTGCGGCGCGTGCTGCCCGAGCCGATCTCCCCGTTGAAATGCGCTTCGATCTCACCGGACCAGGGCACGTCGGCCCGCAGGTCAGCCCGGCCATACACCCAATCGCTTTCTCTTAAAATAAACTCCAGCGCGGCCATTGCCTCGATGGAATGGTCGAAAACGTCCCAGTAATGTTCCTTCGGCTGCTTGACGCCCTTCATCTCCTCCAATTCCGGCATGATGCGGCAGAGCAGTCCCACGTCGTCCAGGTAGCGCACAGAGTTGGCGGCATAGGGCAGGGCAAAGATCCTGACCAGTTCCTCCCTGACCTTCTCGCCCGGCACCTGTTCGATCAGGGCGCTGTTGAGGCGGATGGTCTCCTCGGTAACCGGTTCTATCTCCAGGTTGAGCTCCCGGGCCAGCCTGATCGCCCGCATCAGGCGCGAGGGATCGGCGGCGAAGACATCCTTGCTCACCTGCCGCAGCAGGCCCTTTTTCAGATCCTCTTCCCCTCCCGCCGGGTCCAGCAATGTAACCTTCTCTTCGATGAAATCAGCCAGGTCCAGCGCCATGGCATTGACGGTGAAGTCCCGGCGCAGCAGGTCCTTTTCTATATTGCCGTTATATGACGTTATGTCAATATGCCAGGGCGTATTTTCGCCGGGCACGACAACGCGGCCCACCCCGTTCTCCTCGTCGAGCATGACATAGCGGCCGTCCACGCGCTCGGCCGCCTCCTGCGCAACGGCTAGCGCATCGCCGCTGACGGCGATATCGAGGTCGGCGTTATCGCGACCCACCAGCCAGTCCCGCACAAATCCCCCAACCAGGTAGGATTTGCAGTCGGGGGGAGTACATATGGGGGAAAGCCTGGAGAGTATTCCCATCAGGTCCACGTTGATTACGAACACAATCAAAAATTATAGCCATGCCTCGGCCTCTTGTAAAGTAAGCAACAGGAAAGCGACAATTGCCCTGGCAGCGGTCCCGCAATACGATTTCTACACAGTACGATATTCGTGCATGTAAGATAAAGGGGCAGACGACGTTCAAACCCGGCCTGCGCTGTGATATAATCTGACCATCATGCAATACAAACGCATCGTGGTCAAACTGGGCACGAATCTGTTGACCGGGGGCGCCGGCCGGCTGGACGTCAAGATCATAGCCGACCTGGTCAAGCAGGTGGCGGATCTGCACAGCCGGGGGCACGAGGTGATCCTGGTCTCATCCGGCGCGGTGGCGGCCGGGCGCGAGCGACTGGGCATCAAAAACAAGCTGAAGGACATCCCCTTCAAGCAGGTGATGGCATCGGTCGGGCAGAACCGGCTGATGCATTTATACGACGAGCTTTTCTCCATCTTCGGCATCACGGTCTCGCAGGCGCTGCTGACGCGCTCCGACCTGATGGACAGGGCGCAGTACCTCAACGCCCGCAACACGCTGCTGGCTTTGATCGAGCTCAAGGTGGTCTGCATTGTTAACGAGAACGATGTGGTCTGCACCGACGAGCTGGGCGAGCTGAAATTCGGCGACAACGACAACCTGTCGGCCATGGTGGCCAACCTGGTCGACGCCGACCTGCTGATATTGCTGTCGGACGTTAAAGGTTTATATTCGGCCAATCCCCGGCGGGACAAGCAGGCCAGGCTGCTGCCCGTGGTGGAGAAGATCGACGAGAACATCATGAAAATGGCAGGGAGCGCCGGCAGCGAGCGCGGCACAGGCGGCATGGCGACCAAGATCGAGGCCGCCAGGCTGGCGACCAGCTCGGGCGTGCCCGTCATCATCACGCTGGGCACGCTTCCCAACGTGCTGGTCAGGGCGGCGGCGGGCAAGAGCGTGGGCACGCTGTTCCTGCCACGTGACAGCAAGATCGAGAGCCGCCAGCGCTGGCTGCTCAGCGGCCTCAGCAGCAAGGGCAAGCTGATTATTGATAAAGGCGCAGTGGATGCATTGCGCAAGAGCAATCGGAGCCTGCTGCCCGCAGGCATCATCGACGTCACCGGCAATTTCAAGCGCGGCGACGCCGTGGATGTTGTGGACCAGAACGGCAACAAGGTCGGCAGCGGCATCAGCAACTACAGCGCCAGGGACCTGCGCCGCATCAAGGGAATACAGTCCAGCAAGATCGCCGATACGCTGGGCTACGAGTACGGCGATGAGGCCATCCACTGCAACAACCTGGCGCTGACATAAAAGGGGGATAAAACCATGCAGGCAGACGTCAATGAACTGATTGAAAAAGCCCGGCAGGCCAAGGCCGCCTCCAAAAAACTGACCTGCGTCCCGACGAGTGTAAAGAACGAAGCCCTGCTGGCCGTGGCCCAGGCCCTGCTGGATAAAGAAGATAACATCCTGCACAACAACGAGAAGGACTATAAAGAGGCCGAGGCTGGCGGCATGAGCGCTTCGATGCTGGACAGGCTCATGCTCAACTCCGACCGCATCAGGGGGATAGCGGCCGACGTGAAGACGGTGGCCGGGCTGCCCGACCCCGTCGGCGAGGTGATGGAGGAGCGCACGCTGCCCAACGGGCTGAAGCTGACCAAGCTGCGCGTGCCGCTGGGCGTGATCGGCGCCATCTATGAGAGCCGTCCCAACGTCACCGTGGACATCTCGGCGCTCTGCCTCAAGGCGGGCAACGCCGTCATCCTGAGGGGCGGCAAGGAAGCCTGGCGCTCCAACCTGGCGCTGGCCAGCGCCGTGCAGGAGGCCGTTTACCGGGCGGGCATCCCCAGAGGCGCGGTACAGTTCATCGAGTCCACCGACCGCGGCCTGGTGGATAAGATGCTCAAGCTGAAGGAATATATCGACCTGATCATCCCCCGCGGCGGGGAAGGCCTGATCAGGTCCGTGCGCAATAATGCGGCTATGGCCGTAGTGGCCGGCGGCATCGGCGTCTGCCATACCTACGTTGATAAAACAGCCGACCTCAAAAAGGCTGCCGCCATCGTCTACAACGCCAAGGTGCAGCGGCCCACCGTCTGCAACGCGCTGGACTGCGTGCTGGT
>DKFA01000070.1:0-681 GCA_002452695.1 Dehalococcoidia bacterium UBA6808 | reverse complement strand
GTGGACAACCTGGACGCGGCGCTCGAGCACATCGACCGCTACGGGTCCGGGCATTCCGAGGCCATCATCAGCCAGGACCAGCAGTCCATCGACCGCTTCCTGGGCGAAGTGGATGCGGCCTGCGTCTATGCCAACGCCAGTACCCGCTTCACGGATGGTGCGCAGTTCGGCCTGGGGGCCGAGATCGGCATCAGCACGCAGAAGTTCCACGCCCGCGGCCCTATGGCCCTGAGGGAGATCACCAGCTACAAGTGGTGCATACGGGGTGATGGACAGGTCAGACCATGAAGGGGAAATCCTAAATCCGAAGCGCGAAATACTGAACAAATTCCAAACTCCAAATACCAAACAAATACGAAAAATATATAAGCGGGTCATTGCGAGCGTAGCGTGGCAATCCCCCTGCGGTCCATCTGCCATCCCCGGTTTTACGATCAGCCATCATGTAATATTACAATGCATTTTTACATTAGCGATGTAATTTTGCATGAATCGAAAGGGCGTGGTTGAAGATTGATATATCTGAGGTGGACCCCATCAGTAGGACAGAATAATGGCTTTGTTAAGAGAGAGTCCTGCCATTTCTACTGTGTTGGTTAGCATGGATTCTACCACATTGGGGAAAGTATTCTCCACGATAGCAGTGTACACTTCCGCTGGCGTCCGGTATCCCAGTGCTTG
>DKFA01000113.1 GCA_002452695.1 Dehalococcoidia bacterium UBA6808 | reverse complement strand
AAATAGACGGGATGCAATTGAGCAAGCTGAAAAATTTACCGTTTCATAGTACTATATAAAGCAGGGGGTAATAACACATGTTAGGATTAAATTTCGGATTGCCTGTCTTCGGGCAGCTCACAGGCATTATTGCCATTATATTCGGCATTCTTATCCTGGCCTTTCCCCGTATACTTAATTATCTGATAGGTGCGGCCCTGGTGCTGGGCGGTATATCATCAATCGTAGCCGGCGTTCTTCTTCCGGGCATCCTGTCTCTGGTCTTTGGTATCATCATATTCATATTTCCCCGTATACTCAACTACCTGGTGGCCATCTATTTCATCCTGATGGCTCTGACCATCCTCTTTACCGGCGGGTTCAGCGGTGTGGCGTTGATAACAGGCATCATCCTCTTCATTATCGGTATTATCATCTTTGTCACACCGCAGATCATCAATGTGCTGGTCGGCATCGCACTTATTATCATCGGCATCCTGACGCTGAATAACTTCAATCACTGGTTCTAATATTTTCTCACCGAATAATAAGGGAGTTTCGGCAGGGCGTTTGTCTAAGGCGTCCTGCTGAAATTCCGCTTCCGTATTTATCTCGTGTAAAAAAAACTGAGGTTTACCATTACTCCCTTTTGGACCGTTTTATTTGCCGTATTGTCCGTATAACTATTTGCCGTATTAAAGTTTAATACGGCAAATAGTCCATATAAAAGCCATCTTCTTGACTTCAACTGTATTTGTTATTATAATACGGAAATCGGCTTCCATAAACCGTAAATGCCATGACATTTGAAACGCAGTTTGCAGAAAGAAAAACACAGTCGATCCTTAAGATTCTGGCCGGTAATCCCAGGCCTCTGGGGTCGGTGGTTATAGCGCGCCAGTTGAAGAATATGGGCATTGACCTTGGCGCCAGAGGTGTACGCTACCACCTTAAGCTGACTGACGAACAAGGTCTGACACGCCTGGCAGGTTGGCGGGACGGCCGTCAGATCACTGAGCTTGGCCTGAAGGAGCTCAAGCAGGGACTGGTCAAGGACAAGGTTGGTTTTGCTATTTCAAGGATCGAATGGCTGGCTTTCCGCACCACCTTCGATGTGAACAGGAAGACCGGGTTTGTCCCCGTCAATGTCTCCGTCATCAGCAAGCAGGCCTTCAATAAGGCCCTGCATATCATGCGCCCTGTTTTCTCCCGAAACCTCTGCGTCAGCGACCTGGTGATGAAGGTCCCCAGCGGTGAGAAGATCGGGGATTATATCGTTCCTCAGGGCAAAGTGGCGCTGGCCACGGTCTGCAGTATCGTGATCAACGGCGCTCTGCTCAAACTGGGTGTGCCGCTGAATTCAAGGTTTGGCGGGCTTTTGCAAATGCAGGCTGGTAATCCTCTGCGGTTTACCGAGCTGGTCAATTATGATGGGTGTTCTCTTGATCCATCGGTCATTTTTATCAAAGCCAGGATGACCTCGGTGTCGCAGATGGTGGGAACCGGAAACGGCAGCATACTGGCCAATTTTCGCGAGATGTTATCTGTCTGCAGGCCGATCGTAGAGGAGACTGCGCAAAAGCTGAAGGATGCCAGATTGCATGGTATCCTGGCCCTGGGCCAGGCCAATGAACCTGTCTGTGAGATGCCGGTGGGGCGGAACAGGACGGCGATGGTATTGATAGGCGGGTTGAACCCCATCGCAGCCGTGGAAGAGGCCGGCATAGACGTGGAGTATTTCCCCATGAGCACGGTTGTGGAGTACAGTGACCTGGTCAGGTTCGAGGAGTTATTCAAATGAAAAGCGCCGTTAAGCAATTTTGCTGTTTGTGTTTAGCTCCCGTGTTTGCTGGACACGGTTCACCTAAAATATGTAATTAAAGGGTGTGACAAAGTGAATAACCAGACTTTAAAAATACACCTGTTCTGCTGCTCGACCAGCATTGATCCGGATGAGCTGGCGAGGCGCTTCAACCATCACGGCGATGAGTTGAAGGTCTTCCCTGTGCCCTGTTCCGGCAAGCTGGACATACCCTATCTAATCAAGTCCTTTGAGAAAGGGGCCGATGGCGTGGCCGTTGTGACCTGCAAGTCAGGCGAATGCCGCTACCTGGAAGGCAATCTGCGTGCCAGCAAGAGGGTGGAAGCCGTGGATGCCCTGCTGGACGAGGCCGGCCTGGGCAAAGGGCGGGTGACTGTTATACAGATGAACGACAGCGGCCTGGAATATGTATTGCAGCGGATAGAGCAGTTCCGCTCACAAATCAAGGCGGTGCCCAGCAAGGAATACGCCTTAGACGAATCCGAGCTGGATAAAGAATAACAACCGGTGAATATATGAAGGAAGAGAGATATGAAACCTGACAGCCGACTTGCCAACAAGATTGCAGGAAAGGATTTTATCGTTACAGCCGAGTATTTGCCTCAGCCGTCTGCTGATGCTGCTGCCGTTAAAGACTGTGCAGAGGCTCTGGGCAAAGGAGCCGTGGCCATTAACGTGTCCGATAACCGTTACGGCGTTGCCCTCTCCAGCCTGGCCGCTGCGGTCATCCTAAGTCAGTCCGGTGTTGAGCCGGTCTGGCAGCTCGTCACGCGTGACAGGAACCGCATAGCTCTGCAGTCTGACCTGCTGGGGGCTGCTGCGCTCGGCATAAAAAACGTTTTATGCCTTTCCGGTTACCATCAGGCGTTAATCGGCTGCCCCGATTCTGCCAATGTCTTTGATATCGATTCAATTCAGTTGATCGCCACGGTCAGGAAAATGAATGAAGGCACACTGATTGACGGCACTGCCATTAAAGGCGCTTTCGGCATGCTGGTCGGAGCTGCTGCCAGCCCTGGTCTTATGCCGCTGGAGTTGAACATGCTGCGGATGAGAAAGAAGGTGCTGGCCGGCGCCGATTTTATCCAGACACAGGCTGTTTTCGATGTCGATGGGTTCAAACAGTGGCTGGCTGCGGCCAGGGCTGAAGGAATAACCGAAAAGACCGCAGTCCTGGCCGGAGTGCTACCGCTGACGGGCGCTGAAGAGGCGCGGGCGCTTAACGCCAGATATACGGATTTCAACATTCCCGACATCATCATCGAGCGTCTGGAGAAGGCGGGCAGTGCCGAGGCGCAGAAAAAGGAAGGAATTAAAATTTTTGCCGAGACGGCCGGACAGCTCAAGAGCCTGACAGGGTTGCGCGGCATCCACATCCTGTGCGGGGGCAACGAATCTATGCTGCCGCAGATCATCGCTGCTGCAGGATTGTAGATATTAAGGAATAATGATATGCCGGATAAATATCGAATTGAGACACAACCTGTACCGCCCCGGCGGCCCCGCATAGGTAAAGTCGGTGTGGTTGACTGGCATGAAGACTGCGCCGGTTGTCATAACTGTGTCAAGAAGGCCTGTGTCTATGATCTATACAGGAAAGAGTCCGAATATATCCGCAATATGATGGATCTGGACGCTATTTTCTTCCAGTGTATGGGGTGTTTCTCCTGTGTCCAATCATGTACCAAGGGGTTGCTGTCGCTGGCTGCCAATCCGGTTTACGAACGCCTTGGCAATAGCTACTGGACCCCGGCCATCATCGAAACCACCTGGTCGCAAGCCGAGACGGCCAAAATCCCGGTATCGGGCGCAGGCTACGGCGGCCCGTTCTCGGGTCCGGGTTTCGATTCCATGTGGACGGATATGTCCGAGATCGTGCGCCCGACTCGCGACGGCATACACGGCAGGGAATATATAAGCACTGCCGTCGACATCGGCCGCAAACCCATGCAGTTGCATTTCGATAAGGACGGGGTTGAGGGTTCATTGCCCCCGCTGGTGGATATTCCCATGCCCATGATCATCGACATGCTGCCGCAGCCTTACAGGCGTCCCAGCCTCATGCCCATTTTGAAGGAGGCGGCCGCTAAAACCGGTATTATTATGATCGCCGATTCCCGGGATCTTGCGTTGCTGGGCAACGATTTTGACCGGTACCTGCCCAATATCGCCTTCTATTTCGGCGACGGGGTCACTCTGCTGGGGCCGGAGATATTGAAAAAGACACGTCTGGCTGAGATAAGCGACAGCGGCGATATCGACAGGCGCATCAGGGATCTGAAGCAGATCAACCCGGACCTGGTGGTTGCCGTACGTGTCCAATTGGACGCGGCCGGTGTGAAGCGGGCTATCGAGCTGGCCACCCGTCCCGGCGCAGAGGTTGTGCACATGGTAGCCGATATGAACGGCAATCAGATCGGAGTCAACCAGCCGAAGTTCATCAAGGACATGGTCCGCGAGGCGCATAATGCGCTTGTTTCCTGCGGGGTCAGAAACGAGGTTACACTGATGGCCGGTGGTGGCATTGCCCTGGCCGAGCATATGGCCAAGCAGATAATCTGCGGCGCCGACCTGGTGACGGTGGATCTGCCGCTGCTGATCGCCCTGGAGTGCCAGCTTTGTCCCCAATGCGGGCAGGAGGTCGTCTGCCCGGCGAAGATAGATGAAATCGACGCCCAATATGGTGTCGGCCGGATGGTGAATCTAATTGCGGCCTGGCATGACCAGTTGATCGAGCTAATGGGCGCAATGGGTATCCGTGATGTCCGCCGCCTGCGCGGCGAGCTCGGCCGAGCCTTATTCTTTGAAGATCTTGAGGAGGCTACCTTTGGTAAACTCTTTGGTACACGAAAGAACAGATAAAGAAAACCTGCCGCCCAACACTGTTAAAACGATGGTAGAGCAGGCTAAGGTGGAGCGCGTGATCAAACCTGCGCCGCCCCGCTACCGTAATGAGATTGCGAAATATATCATCAGACGCAGCGACGATTGCGACCTGTGCGGCAAGTGTGTTGAGGCCTGCCCGCAGGGCGTACACGTGCTTAAGCCCGGCTACAAGAAATTTGCCGCCCCGCGTAATTATTTATGTATTGGCCCTTCCTGTCAGAAGACCGACCATTACTGTGTCGATCTTTGCCCCAAGAAGGCCCTGCGCATGGTGGAGAATCCGCAGGTGAAACTGCTCGGCGATTACCGCTGGACAGGCGATATGATTCTGGCCACATGGAAGATGGCTGAGACCGGCGACCTGCCTTCCCCCGAGTATGGATATGAATATGAATGCGGTAACTCGGGCGGAGGCTTCGACCGCCTCAGGTTCAAATTCCCCGTGAGGCCCCCTGTAGAGTTGAGCGAAGCTGAGATCGATACCAGCCTGGAGCTGAACCATCGCAACGACGGGCGGCCCCAGATTAGGATAGATGTGCCCTGGTATGGCGGCGGTATGTCCTTTGGCTCAGTGAGCACTGTGACGCAGCTTTCCAAGGCGCGTGCCGCCACGGCCTTTAATACCTTTACCTGCACGGGCGAGGGTGGATACCCTGAATACCTGCGTCCATATGATGATCATACCATCACACAGGTAGCCACCGGCCTTTTCGGCGTGCGCGAAGAGACCATCCAGCGCGTGCGCATCGTTGAATTTAAGTACGCCCAGGGCGCCAAGCCCGGCCTGGGCGGCCATCTGCTGGCCGATAAGGTTACTCCTGCTGTGGCGCAGATGCGTGAGACGGTAACGGGCATCTCGCTCTTTTCGCCCTTCCCCTTTCATAGCGTCTACTCGATTGAAGACCACCAGAAACATATGGACTGGATCAAGCATATAAACCGCCGCGCGCTGGTCTCGGCCAAAGTTTCGACGCCCATCGATGTCGATATGGTGGCGGTCGGCAGTTACTCGGCCGGCGCACATATCGTCCACATGGATGGAGGCTATGGGGGAACAGGCGCGGCGCCTGATATAGCTAAAAAGAACATTGCCATGCCCATCGAGTATGCCATCGTTAAAGTACATGACTTCCTGACCAGGGAAGGCGTGCGCGACAAGGTCACGCTGATCGCCAGCGGCGGCATACGCAATGCCTATGATATCGCCAAGGCCATCGCTCTGGGCGCCGACGGCGTAGTTGTGGGCACGGCTGAACTGGTAGCGCTGGGCTGTGTACGTTGCGGCCGCTGTGAAAGCGGGCGCGGCTGCCCGCGCGGCATAGCCACCACTGATGAAAAGCTGTCCAAACAAATCAATCTCGAATGGGGCGCTCAGCGGGTGATCAACCTTTATGCTGCCTGGCGCAAACAACTGGTCGATATCCTGATGAGGCTCGGCCTGCGAAGTGTACGGGAACTGCGCGGTCGCACCGACCTGCTCATGCACCTTGATTACGAAAACAATGCGGGGCAAAGATAATGAACGACGAAAGAATCAACCAGTTAACCCTCTCACGCGAAAAGCTGTTGAAATCTTTGCGGCAGCCGTATGCCGGCAGGAAAGGCGAAGAGGAAGGCGGCTGTGGCGTGGTCGGTTTCTGCTGCACCGAGCCGGTGGCGGCCAGGCATATCTATGAACCTTCCCGCCAGATGCACAACCGCGGCAACGGCAAGGGCGGTGGCATCGCAGCGCTCGGTTTTAAACCGGAGCAGCTCGGCGTCAGCCGCGAGGTGCTGGAAGGCCATTACATGCTGCATATAGCTTTTCTGGACACATCGGTCAGGCCGGACCTGGAAAATAAATATATAAACGCCGCTTTTAATGTTGCCGCTTCCAGCCGTCTCGATTCGATGGAGGATTGGACGGAGGTGGCCGGGCTGGAGGCCAAACCTCCCGAGGTCTGGCGCTACTTCGTGCGCGTCAGGGACGAAGCGCTGGATAAGTTCGTTGCCGACTGCAGCCTGCTGTCGCTCAGCAGGGATGACGCCGAAGCCGAATTCGTTCACCAGAACAGCATAAGGCTCAATCAGGAGTATTATGCTTCTCTGGGCGAGCAGAAAGCCTTCGTCATGTCGGAAGGCAAGAATATTATGATACTCAAGGTTGTAGGCTTTGCCGAGGCCATCGTCAAATATTACAAAATAGAAGAGCTGTGCGCCCATGTCTGGATCGCCCACCAGCGCTTCCCCACCAAGGGACGCGTCTGGCACCCCGGCGGCGCTCATCCCTTCGCAGGCCTCAATGCTGCCCTGGTACACAATGGGGACTTCGCCAATTACCATTCGGTGTGCGAGTACCTGGCCGAACGGCATATCCGTCCGCAGTTCCTCACCGATACCGAGGTCTCTATCCTCATGTTCGATTTGTTGGAGCGGACCTATCAATATCCGCTGGAGTACATCATTGAGGCGCTGGCGCCTACTTCCGAGCTTGACTTCGACCGACTGCCGCCGGAAAAACAGCGTATTTACCGGGCCATACAGGCAGCGCATATTCATGGTTCGCCGGATGGCCCCTGGTTTTTTATCATTGCCCGCAGCCTGCCCGAGGAGAAACGCTTCCAGTTAATGGGCATCACCGATACAGCCATGCTGAGACCGCAGGTCTTCGCCTTCTGCGATGGCGAGGTGCAGGTCGGCCTGATCGCTTCGGAGAAGCAGGCCATCGACGCCACGCTGGCCGGCATGCATGCTGAGGACCCGCGTATTTGCCCCATTGCCGACAGATACTGGAACGCCAGGGGCGGCAGCCACACCGACGGCGGCGCCTTCATCTTCGATTTGCAGCGCAACGAGGATGGCAGGTTGCGCCTGACCTGCACCGACAAGTTCGGCAATCCCGTACCCATGCCCGGCGGTACCGAAGCCTGCGATTTCACCATCGCCACGCCCAGGGTCAACGGCAATATCGGCGGCAGCATCCAGAAGCGCTTCGAAACCAGGAGCAGCCTGGCAGTATATGAATACGCAGCTTCAAGCATGCGGGACTGGTCGTATGACGACATACGTGTGGCCTGCGGGGCCATTGTGGAGCTGGCCGGGGACCCGCACAATATAGCCACTGCTATTGAAGCGCTCACTCTGCTCAACGACCGCAGGTATGACTGCGGCAGGAAGAAACGCAACCACGTGCTCTATATCATCAGGGAGGCCTACAGGAGGCTGTTCGGCAGCCTGCCGGGAATCGGCGCCGCGGGTGATCCCGAAAATGCCTTCCGCCTTATCGACCTCGCCTCTCGTGACCTGCTGCGTGCGCCGCAGGGCAACGAGACCACACTGGTGATCAACACC
>DKFA01000005.1 GCA_002452695.1 Dehalococcoidia bacterium UBA6808 | reverse complement strand
CAATATGCTCCCTGTTAAATGATAATAGTTTACCTGAGCAGAGGTTGTGCTGTAATCGGAGCAGGGTCTGAATTTATTCAGGCTATCAGGCCTGTCGGCGCTAACACATTAGGCCGAGAGGGCGGTCATACTTTCGGTTGAACCGGGCTGAAAGCAAATAGCAGTTAACGTCCGGTCCGGACGTTAACTGCTGTAAAACTCCGTTAAACCATGGTCAAATCCATTTTATTATGACCATGAATATGATCAGGGCCAGGGCATCCACGGCAAAGCATGTAAGGGTCGGTCAACCGGTCATCGTTCAGGTTGGCAATTCGGACAGAAATAAGTGCCGCGCTGGCCCACCACAATGCGGGATACAGGTTTACCGCAGCGCGGGCATTGCTCCCCCTCCCTGTGAGCAACGGCGAATTCCTCATGCGCATGGCCTGTTTCCCCGTCAGCGCAGCGGTAGTTACGGATGCTGGCCCCCTTGTTGCGTATGCCCTTTTGCAATACGTCGATGACGGCTGTGTGCAGGGCCTTCACATCCGGCCCGGTTAACGAATCCGCCGGCCGTTGCGGATGTATGCGTGCGGCGAAAAGCGCCTCATCGGCATACATGTTGCCAATGCCGGCAATCAGCTCCTGGTTGAGCAGGACCGATTTAATAGGCGCCGAGCGCCCTTTAAATAATTTCTTCAGCAATATCGGTGTGAACTTGCTGCTGAGAGGCTCCACCCCCAGCTTCCCGACAATTTTTTCAGGATGGTGGGTGAGATAGATCGTGCCGAGGCGTCGGAGATCGGTGAAGACCATTCGCCCTCCGTCCAGTCTGAACTCCACACGCGCGAAAGGTTCTTCACCGCAAGGCTTCCACAGTAATCCCCCAGTCATACGCAGGTGCACAACCAGGTTTTCCCCGTCGCTCAAGCGGAAGACTATGTATTTGCCGTGCCGTTCCAGGTCCAGTATTTCTCTGCTAAGTAACCTCGTGCAAAACTCCGCCAGGCTTAGTTTCTGTATGGGCCGCTTATCATGGATCCTCACGCCGGTAAAACTGCGCCCTTTGACATGAGGTAAAAGGCCGTTTTTGATGGTTTCCACTTCAGGCAGTTCCGGCATCAGCTCATCTCTCCCCAGTTTTTCCCGGTCTTGATATCGATCTTGAGCGGTACCGATAGCTTCATAGCAGCAGGCATAATCTCCTGCACCAGCTTTTTCATCACGTCCATCTCATCCGGCGGGACTTCAAAGACCAGCTCGTCATGTACCTGTAATATCATCATTGTTCGCAGCCCGCGTTTCACCATCTCGCGATGCAGGTTGATCATGGCTATTTTAATAATATCGGCCGAGGTGCCCTGGACCGGCATGTTGATGGCCATCCTCTCCGCCGCTTCGCGTGCCAGGCGGTTGGTGGAGTTGATCTCCGGAATATAGCGCCTCCGGCCCAATACCGTCTGGACATAGCCCAGCGCGGCCGCCTGCTTTTTAGTCGTCTCAATATACTGCCTCACGCCGGGGTAGCGGTTAAAATATGTGGTGATGAAAAGCTCCGCCTCCTCCCTGCTTAGATCGGTGGCCTGCTGCAACCCGTATCCGCTCATGCCATAAATAACGCCGAAGTTGATCGTCTTGGCCGCACGGCGCATACGTGGCGTCACCTGGTCGTCAGGCACGCCGAAAACCTCCGCGGCTGTATGCGTATGAACATCCCCATCACGTGCGAAAGTGGCGATAAGCTCTGCGTCCTGCGAGATATGGGCCAGCGCCCGCAGATCGATCTGCGAATAATCAGCCGAAAGCAGCATCCAGCCCGGCTGGGCGATGATGGCCTGCCTGATTTTTGCTCCCAGTTCGCCCCGCACGGGCAGATTTTGCAGATTGGGCTCGCTGGAGGAAAGACGTCCCGTCGTGGTGCCCGTCTGATTGTAGCTGGTATGCACACGTCCGGTCTTCGGATTGATCAGTTGCGGCAATGCGTCTGTATAGGTTGACTTAAGCTTGGATAGCTGGCGGTACTGCAGTATATGCTCGATTACCGGATGGGCGCCTTTCAGCTCTTCCAGCACTGTTGCGTCAGTCGAGTAGCCGCTCTGGGTCTTGCGCCTGCCTCTGGTATCAAGTTTAAGCTCGTTGAACAGCACGGAGGAAAGCTGCTGGGGAGAGTTTATATTGAACTGGTGCCCGACAGCGCTGTAAATCTCAGCTTCTCGCTTGCGCATCTCAACTCCCAGGCTGGCTGACATCTCCATCAGCAGAGTCCGGTCCAACAGCACGCCGTTCACCTCCATCTCGGCCAGCAACGGCACCAGTGGCATCTCAAGGTCATTGAACAGTCCCCATAGCTCATCGGCATACAGTTCACTTTCCAGCTTTTCCCTGAGTTTGAGAGTAATATCTGCCTCGCTGCAGAGAAGCCTGCCGGCCTGTTCGATGTCAAGGTTGGAGGGTGGGACCTGCCTGGCCCCGCTGCCGGTCAGGTCGGACAGCCCCATTATCTCGACCCCCAGCTTGTTAAAGGCCAGCGCTTTGAGTTTGAGCGATTTCTCACCTAGCAGATAAGCGGCGATCAGGACATCAAAGCCAACGGATTTGAATTTCCATCCGGCCTGTCTCGATACCAGCATGTCCAGCTTGCCGTCGTATACAATACGTGTGAATTTCTCCTGCTCGATGAATGGTCTGAGCGCTTCCAGTACCTTATCGGCTGGCAACTGGCTGAGCTGCCCCAGCGTTGTATGTCCCAGCGGTATATAATAAGTCTCGCCTTTGAGCGGCGCTACTGCTAATCCCACCAACCCTGATTGCATCGGGCTGGCGCCTGACGGCAGCACCGCCAGCGCAAAGGTGCCGCTGTACGACATTCTCAACGTCAGGTCATCCAGTTCAGCCAGCGTATTGATTACGTGGTAATCATCCTTTCCAGGAACTGCGGCGGTTGGGGCAGTTGGTGTGGAGGTAGGCGCTGCGCCGATCTCTTCAGGCAGGCGTGACAGCAGACTGGCGAAACCCAGTTCCTGGAATAACTCAACCACTTTATTGCGGTCATAAGAGCTGACCTTCAGCGATCCGGCTTCGAACGGTACAGGCACGTCGGTGACTATGGTGGCCAGTGTGCGGTTCTGGAGAGCCAGCTCATGGTTGGACTTAAGCAGGTTGCGCAGCTTCTCCGGTTCGACCTCGTCTATGTGGCTATAGATGCCGTCCAGGTCGCCAAATTGCTGCAGGAGCCTGACCGCCGTCTTGTCACCTATACCCCTTACACCTGGGATGTTATCGGAAGCATCTCCTACCAGCGCTTTGTAACTTATCAGCTGGGAGGGGCGGACGCCGTATTTGTCCTGGACTGCGGTATCGTCATAGACAACGATGTCTGCAAAACCTTTGCGGGGGGACATCACCCTGATGCCGGGCGCGACCAGTTGCAGCATATCGTTATCGCCCGTTACGATCAGTGTGTCAATGCCGCTGGAGGCAGCCTGCCGGCTGAGTGTGCCGATAATGTCGTCGGCTTCGAACCCATCCATCTCGAAAACCGGCAGATTGAAGGCGTGTGCCAGTTCGTGCACGCGGTTGATTTGTGATACGAGCTCAAGGGGTGTGGGAGGACGGTGGGCTTTGTAATCTTCAAACATCTGGTGCCTGAAGGTGGGGGCACGACGGTCGAAGGCGATGGCCCAGTAGTCCGGCTTGTTCTCGCGCAGCAATTTGAGCAGGGTGCTGGCAAAGCCCTGAACGGCATTGACCATCTCGCCTGTTTTGGCCATACTGAGCGGTGGCAAGGCGTGGAAAGCGCGATGCACCAGTGCATTGCCGTCAAAGAGTATTAAAAGGGGTTTTCCCCTGGCCATCGCCCGCTTCCTCACTTAAAGATATTTGTCTGGTGTCTATTATATATCATCCGGTCGTATAGAGTTTTGCGCGCAGCATAAGGCGGGATGAGCCAATCGCGTACTATTCAAAACATATGCCAGGATATATAATAAATCCAATTTTGGGATGATTATTAATATCCGGATCCACTGTGGTACTAAAAAGTAAAAGCAAACTCCCCCGCAGGAAACAGATAGTTGAAGCCGCCAGAAAGCTGGTGATCAAATGCGGCAGCGAGAACGTCACGGTACGTCGGATAGCGGACGAGGTGGGTTTCTCGGAGGCTGCCATCTACAGGCACTTTAAAAGCAAGAAAGATATTCTTTATCTGCTGGTCGAAGGTATCGAAGCCGGCCTGCTGGAAGATCTCGATACGGTGGCCTATCCGCAGTACGGCAAGTTCGAAAATGTTATACTCAACCATCTTTCAGCGGTAGAGAAGAGGAAGGGCGTTTCCTTTCAGGTGATCGCCGAGATCATCAGTCTGGGGGACAAAAAGCTTAACAACCGAATTTATCAGACCATAGAAAACTACATCAGCCGGCTGAAGGAAATACTCAGGGAGGAGGTCGACAAAGGCAAATTGCGTAGCGATCTTGATATTGAAGCTGCGGCTTTGACTTTGTTCAGTGTTGTGCAGGGATTGTCAAATATCTGGACGTTGAGCAACTACAGTTTTACTCCGCAGGAGAAGTTGCAACCGATCATGGAGCTGCTGAGACAGGGCATGAACTGAGATAAATTGCCGATTAATTGATGGTGGATACTCGTTAGATATGCAAGAAGTAGCCCTTCCCATAGCCCTGGTCGGCATCCTGATATTTGCAGCGCATTTGTTTGAAGCTGCGTTTAAAAAGACCAGGATCCCTGATGTATTGCTGCTTGTTATAATTGGCCTGTTGCTGGGGCCTCTGTTCGGTATTGTCACCCCAGATAATTTCGGCGCTATCGGACCGGCCTTCACCACGATTACATTCATATTTATTTTGTTTGAAGCAGGTATCGGTATTAAAATCTCAACCTTGAGGAATACGTATAAAGAGACATTTATTTTAAGCATAGTGTCTTTTGTCGTTACAGTGTCGGCCATAGGAGTAGCGGTTTATTTTCTGACTGATTTGGGCGTGGTCAGATCTCTGATTCTGGCTGTTGTGGTGGGGGCCATATCATCCGCAATTGTCATACCTATGCTGGATTATTTAAATATAAATAGCAGCAGCAAATTTATCGTGATTCTGGATTCTTCGCTAAGCGATGTATTTTCTGTGGTCGGGACACTCAGCCTGATTGAGATTGCCAGGGTAGGTGACATGACTACCTTCGATATTGGACAAGCCCTGGGTAAGATACTGGCGTCTTTCACACTGGCCACGATGATCGGCATGATAAGCGCCATCGGTTGGTCATTCCTCCTCAACCGGGTGCGCAGCCTGCAGAACTCCATATTTACTACCGTTGCCATTGTTTTTGTCATATTTGGACTTACTGAATGGCTGGGTTATAGCGGCGCTATTGCCTCACTGGCATTTGGAATTATGCTGGGTAATGTTGGGACTCTCAATGTAGTGGGACTTCAGACACGTTTTAATGTCAGCATCAGCGAACTGAATTCGACCGAGAAGGCATTCTTTTCTGAGCTGGTATTTATCCTTAAGACCTTCTTTTTCGTATATATGGGTATATCGTTGCAGCTCGCAGACTGGCGTTTGATGTTGGTCGGCCTGGCTTTGACTGTTATTATATATATTATGCGTTTGCCAGTGGTTAAGTTCTCTCTGAAGAAAACCACTCCCTTAATGGATGCCACTACTATAGCAATCCTCATCCCGCGTGGACTGGCGGCGGCCGTCATGGCGTCAATTCCGTTTCAGCAGGGTATATCAGGAGGTGAAATAATACAGAATACAGCTTACGCGATCATACTTGCCAGCATACTGATGACGTCATTGCTGTTAATCCTGATCGAGAAGACCGGATTTTATAAGTTTTACTTCTGGTTTTTCTCCAATCTCGGCCGTAAGTCGGGTCAGCCTGAATAAAGGGCCTGCCGTCCTGATCGGCAAAGTGTGGATTTGACATGCTGTTAATCAAATATTATAATGTAAGTAACAGATAACTTACATTATCTGGATTTTTACAGAACCATATCAAACCAATATCTTCCAGGTGGCAGGTGAAGTTGTTATGAATAGAAAATATGCCGCTACGGAAATACGCAAAGAGCAGATCATCAATGCTGCAGCCGACCTGATCGTAGGTTGGGGCGGTGAGCACCTGACAATCAAGAATCTGGCTGCGCATATAGGCCTTTCCGAAGCTGCTATTTACAGGCACTTCCGCACTAAAACAGAGATATACCATTTCCTTATCAGGCATATGCAGCAGATGCTTCTGGAAGAATTGCATCTGGAAGAATTGCAAATGGATAACAGAAACATTACGGTAAACGCAATCCGCTCCCTGATTTTCAGGCATGTAGAGGCAATAGAAAGAACATCTGCTGTGGAATTTCAGGCCATGGCTGAAATAATCAGTATCGGTGACCGGAGTTTGTATGCTGATATGCATAATATGATCTCACAATACATAGCCGGTATCAGGTGTATTATCGAGGAGGGCAGAACAGCAGGCCTCGTAAAAAAAGAGGTAGATCCCTTCCAGGCAGCGCTCCTGCTGTTTTCCATCATCAGTGGACTGGCCAATTTGTGGGTTCTGAATGAAGGTTCTTTTAAACTTAGCCGGCGTTTTCGGGAACTGTGGCCGCTCTACTCCAGGATGGTTTTTAGTGCATCTAAATAGATCGAGGATGAACAGATTGGTTATTCGAATGCCTTCTTGAATCCGTGGGGAGAAAAATCATGTGGAACAAAGATAGTTTACAGCAACTTGTTAAAGAAAACCTGTCCGATTATCTCTTTGTGGTGGTATCCAACCGGGAACCATATATACATAATTATGTTGGCAGCGATATCGAATGTATAGTTCCCGCCAGTGGCTTGACTGTTGCCCTGGACCCGGTAATGAGGGCGAGTGGTGGAGTGTGGGTTGCGCATGGCAGTGGCAGTGCCGATAAAGCTGTTTCGGATAAAAAAAGCTGTGTCAGGGTGCCGCCTGAATCACCCAGCTATACATTAAAACGTGTGTGGATCACTGAAGAGGAATTCGACCGGTATTACCTTGGTTTTTCCAATGAAGCCCTCTGGCCGTTGTGCCACATCGTTTACCAGCGTCCCCAGTTCAATATTGATGATTGGAATGCCTATAAGCAGGTCAACCGTCTGTTTGCAGATGCGGTGCTGGACGTTATCAAAGACCGCAAGGCCTTTGTCTTTATCCAGGACTATCATCTCACCCTGTTGTCCCGCATGATCAAAGCCAGGCACAGGCGCGTTGTGACGGCCCAGTTCTGGCATATACCCTGGCCGAACAGGGAAGCGTTCAGGATATGTCCCTGGCAGAATGAGATACTGGACGGTCTGCTGGGCAATGACCTGCTTGGTTTCCATATCGCCTATCACTGTGATAACTTTATTCAGACGGTAGACCGCGCCCTGGAATGCAAGGTGGACTATGAGGATAATGCTATCATCAGGAGCAATAATAAGACATATGTTGCGCCTTTCCCTATCAGTGTCGATTTCGACCGTATATCGGAAAACGCGCGTAATCCCGCCGTTGATGCTGAAATCGCTGCGATACGGGAAAAATATCATTTGACCGACGAGATTATCGGCATCGGTCTGGACAGGATCGATTACACCAAGGGTATACCAGAGCGGTTGAAGGCTATCGATAATCTGCTGACCGAGTATCCAAAATATAAGTACAACAACAGGCTGGTCTTTTTCCAGTTGGCTGAACCAAGCCGTATTAAGATTCCCAGATATAAAGAGTTGAATGATGAAATTGACTGCATGGTTGAAGCGATTAATAATAAACATGAAGTCGAAGGATGGAAACCGATAATATATATCAAGGAACATAAATCCCCGCTAACCCTGTTGGCGTTCAATAAAATGGCGGCATTTTGCATGGTAAGCTCGCTTCATGATGGCATGAACCTGGTTGCCAAGGAATTTGTTTCAATCAGGAATGACGAGGACGGAGTGCTTATTCTAAGCAGGTTTACCGGCGCGGCGCGGGAGTTGACCGAGGCCCTCATGATTAATCCTTTTGCTGTCGATAGTATCGTTGACTCCATCGTAGCAGCAATCGAAATGCCCAGGGAATCGCGGCGGAAACGTATGGTGTTGATGCGGGCCAAGGTCCGCAATAACAACATTTACCGATGGGCGGCAGACATACTGTCGGAATTGATGAAAATCGATAGGGCAAGCAGCGAAAATCTCCATGGAATATCTATTTAATGACTGGGTTTATATCGATAAAAAGATCAGAGAACGGCGAAACATTATGTTGCTCTGCGACTATGACGGTACATTGACGCCTATTGTCGACCGGCCGGAACTGGCCGTCATGAGCGAAGGGATGCATAAAGCGTTGGACAGGCTGGTCGGCAGGAAACAGTTTATACTGGGTGTCATCAGCGGCAGGGCCCTGGCGGATATCAAAGAAAGGGTCAATATTAATGGTTTGATATATGCGGGTAATCACGGCTTCGAAATTGAAGGTCCCGGCCTCAAATTCATTCATCCTCTTGCCGATGAGCTGACGTCTGTGCTGAGATTGATCAGCCAGGTTCTGCACAAGGCATTTAAGAATATGCGTGGGGTAATTGTGGAAGACAAAGGCATGACTGTAAGTGTGCATTACAGGCTGGTGGCAGATGCCCAGCTGCCCGAGGTACACTCAAAATTCGAAAGTATAGTGACAGGCGCAAGGGCTATGGGTAAAATAAGGACGACTGACGGTAAAAAAGTGCATGAGATCCGGCCTGCCATCGCCTGGGACAAGGGCAAAGCTGTCAACCTGATCATCGAGAAATATATTCCGCAGCAAAGACGGAACAATTTGCTCCCCGTATATATAGGCGATGACAGGACTGATGAGGATGCATTCAAAGTTATCAACCAGTATGGGGGTATATCTATATTGGTAGGTAGGGAAGGGCAGGCTTCCGTAGCCAAATACTATCTGAATTCGCCGGAAGAGGTCGGCACTTTGCTTGTCGAACTGTATAAAATTGGGTTAGGCGGTTAATATGATTGATTGGTTGAATGATAACTGGATATTACTGATTGCGCCGGTCGTCGTATTTTTAGCCTTCTGCATCATTGGCCTGTGGGCAAGAAGAGTTGTCTATAACAGGCTGACTGAGCTCATGGCGAAGTCAGGCTGGAGCGGAAAAGAAGTGCTCGTGCACACCACTCGCGGGCCGTTCTTTTTCTGGTTTGTCCTGCTCGGAGCCTATGTTGCTTTAATGATCTCTGAATTGCCCGAGGCAGGCAAGGACATTGCCGTTAAAATAGTGGCCAGCATTTTTATCATTTCCCTTATCTGGCTGCTCATTATCCTGTCGGAACGTTTACTCACGTTATATTCAGAGCAGATCAGGACCCCCAGGCCGGTGGGGAAACACCTTGCCACGGCTGTACGCGTGGCCATACTGGTTATCGGTATCCTGATTCTTATCGATTTCTGGGGCTGGCCGGTAACGCCTATTATTCTCCTGCTGTCTGCATTGATACTTATTGCCCTCGTTGCTTCCAGAGACGCCATTCTTAATATATTTTCCGGGTTTGAGATAACAGCGGGCAGGCTGGCCAAGGTAGGAGACTTTATCAAGCTGGGATCGGGTGATGAGGGGTATGTTATAGATATAGGCTGGCGTAATATAAAGATCAAGTCGCCCGACCAGAATCTTATTGTCATCCCCAACAGCAAGCTGGTCAAAGAAACAATAGTTAACTACGGATACCCTTTGAAGAAGGCAGCTTCCTCATTTCAGTTCTATACCAGGTTGCACTTGAAGCAGCTGACGGGTCTCAAGGCTTCGAATTTGTTGGAGCTTATCGAGATCATCAAAACCGCGCCCGATGCAGTTATCTATTATCATACATACCATTTTCTTGAAGAACACCAGTATCTGACGCCGGAACCGGCCAACGATTTTGCCCTGTGGATCGATGATTCGCTCGATGACAGGGTGCTAGCAGAGAAACTGGCTAACATCGACACCCTCGCTTATTTCAGTGTCAGTACGCTGCGTACAGCCCTGTTGCTGGTGCTGGAGCAGCATCTGGAAGGGCATCCGGAACTGGCAAAGAAAAGCGCTAACCGTGATTTCTATTTCATCAAGTCCATCAGTTTCGTATTGCCGACGTCCTATGTCGCTACTGATCTGAGAGAGTTTGTCGAGGTAATCCGCAACATAAGTATCGGGTCGCTTTATTATCATGTCTTTGAATCGAGGTTAAGGTTGAAAAAACGGTCCAACGATTTCTCGGTCTGGATCAAGGATTCGTTTGGCGAAGACGACCTGGCCGACAGGATCGACATGTTGTTTCCCTATACTTATACCCTGGAAGCTTTGAGATCGGCAATTATTGAACAGGTGGAAAAACGGATAAAGTGAAAAGCTATGAATAATGCAGTTGCTAATCAGTTCACCAGCAGACTTGAAGATTATCAGCCGATTGTAGGTAAGAGCTCGATCGACGAGTTGAGACTGCTGGCCAACCGGCTGGCCCGTAAAAGCGTCCAGCATGTCAACTCCACATTTGTCGGTGGTGGAGTCGCCGAGATACTGTCCAGAATGGTTCCGCTATTAAACCAGCTTGGCATCAATGCCCGGTGGGACGTTATCAAAGGGGATGACAGGTTCTTTGATATTACCAAAAAATTCCACAATGCGCTGCATGGGCGCAAAGAGCAGTTGTCTAAGGAAGACTTTGAGTACTTCATCGAGACAAATCGAAAAAATTTCGATGTGCTATGGCCCTCAGCGGACTATTATCTTATTCATGATCCCCAGCCTGTGCTTATGATCGAGAAGAAGGAGGAACTGGGCGGAAAATGGATCTGGCGTTGCCATATCGATGTTTCACAACCGGATATGAATGTCTGGGGATTTTTAGATGATTATGTGGAGAAATATGATGCAGCGGTATTCTCTGCTCCCAATTTCGCACAAAACCTTTCTATCAGCCAGTTTATGATTTCACCTTCAATCGATCCGCTGAGCGACAAGAACAGGGACCTTCCCGCCAGCGCGATCGAAGCGGTGCTGAACAAGTATAATATTGACCCCCAGAAACCCATGGTCGTGCAGATTTCGCGGTTCGATTACCTGAAGGACCCGTTGGGTGTAATCCAGGCTTTTGAGATGGTCAGGAAAGGCATTGATTGCCAGCTTGTCCTGGCGGGAGGCGCTGCCACGGATGATCCTGAATCTGCCAAGGTGCTGGAGGAAGTTCAAAAGTATGCGGACGGTAAGAAGGACATTAAAATACTTCTGCTGCCTCCGGGCAGCGATATCGAAATAAATGCCTTGCAACGGGCGGCTACGGTAGTCTTCCAGAAGTCTTTGAGAGAAGGCTTCGGTTTGACCATAAGTGAAGCTTTGTGGAAGGCTAAGCCGGTTGTTGCCACAGCAGTAGGCGGCATACCTCTGCAAATCAACGACAGATTGACCGGCCTGCTTTGTTACAGCGTTGAAGGTGCTGCGTATGCATTAAAACAGTTGCTAAGCAATAGAGAATTTGCGGAGAGGCTTGGCCGCAATGGCAAAGAGCACGTCCGGCAAAACTTCCTCATTACAAGACATCTTAAAGAGTATCTGCTGATGTTCACCGCGCTGTATAACACTTCGGACATCGTATATATTTAGGTTTGCTCCGGTGCTGCCAATACTCGATGTCTCAGTTTGTATTAATGCCGTCTGCAGTTGCACAACCACCGGCATAGAATCAATCGTAAAATGAGTTAATTGATTTAAGGAAAATCTTGCAGTCATGAGTGATCCAAGATGGTACCAATCCGATATAAGCGAAGTATTCAGAGCGCTGGAAACGGGCGAATCAGGGTTGACACCTGAGGAGGCCGGTTCCAGACTATTGAAATACGGTTACAACGAGCTCATCACGAGAGGAAGGAGCGCATTTGCGCGTTTTATAGACCAGTTCCGCAGTCCCCTGGTCTGGATATTGCTGATTGCCGTCCTTGTGACAACAACGCTGTCGGCCCTGCACATTGAAGAAATGTGGATTGATTCGGCGGTGATAGTGGGCGTGGTTATCCTGAATATACTGCTGGGTTATTATCAGGAAGGCAAGGCCGATTCCGCCCTGGAAGCGCTGAAAAGGATGGCTGTGCCTGAATGCAAGGTCGTGCGCGGCGGACAGAGCAGGATTATCCCGACAAGGGAGCTTGTGCCCGGCGATGTTGTCATACTTGAGGGTGGAGACAAGGTTCCTGCCGACCTCAGGCTTTTCTATGCCAGGGCATTATATGCCGACGAAGCTGCTCTTACCGGCGAGTCCAATCCGGTGGAAAAAGACATCACTGCAATCGGTGATTCGATTGTAGGGCCTGCCGACCAGCACTGCATTGCCCATACCGGTACCTTTATTACCCGCGGTTCGGCCCGGGGCATTGTGGTCGCCACAGCTGAAAATACCGAGTTTGGCAAGATCGCCAGATTGATGAAACAGACAAAGGTTACCCTGACCCCTTTGCAGAGGAGGATAGCCGATTTTACCAGGGCGCTGGTGATAGGCATCATAGGTCTCGGTTTAATAAATTTCCTCATAGGTATTGCCTTTGGACAGGACCTGGTCTATATGTTCCTGGCCTCGGTGGCAGTAATCGTCGCAGGCATGCCGGAGATGCTGCCCATGATCGTTACAGGCATACTGGCTATGTCGGCGACGGCTATGGCGGCGCGTAAAGTCCTCATCCGGAGACTCCCGGCAGCCGAGACTCTTGGTTGTACTACTGTTATTTGCTCCGATAAAACCGGCACTCTGACCAGGAACGAAATGACCGTGCAGATGTTGTATGCGGGCTGCAGGCAATACGAAGTTACAGGCTCTGGTTATGATATTGAGGGGAAGATAGTTGGAACTGATGACAGCGGACAACCGGCAGACAGCGCCGACCTGCGTGAACTGCTGAGGGCGGGGTTCTGCTGTAATAATGCATCGCTGGAAAAGGACAATGGCAAGTACAGGCTGGTGGGGGACCCGACGGAAGGCGCTCTGCTGGCGGCTGCCATGAAAGGAGGCATAACTGAAACCTGCCCGCGCCTGGACGAGATTCCCTTCGATTCGGAACTTATGTATATGGCGACACTGAATGAAGTTGACGGTCGGAACATGATCTATATTAAGGGATCGTCTGAGAAAATCCTTGCCATGTGCTCTTTCCAGCAGGTCGAGGGAAAGGCGGTCCCTCTCGACCGTCAGCAGGCTATGGAGAATAGTGCGCTGATGGCAGGTAAAGCCATGCGTGTGCTGGGACTTGCCTGCAAGGCGGTTGGCATAGATAAGCGGTCTCTTTCACCCGATGATATGAAAGAGCTTGTTTTCCTGGGTTTGCAGGGTATGATCGATCCCCCGCGCCGGGAAGCCATTGAAGCTGTGCAGAAATGCAGGTCGGCCGGCATCAGGGTGGTGATGATAACGGGTGACCACGTGTTGACAGCAGAAGCTATTGCCCGGCGGCTCGGCATACTACGTGATAGCGAGAATGGCGTGTTGAGCGGCGAGCAGCTTTTCCAGATGAGCGATGATGATCTCTATCAGGCGGTTAATCGCGTGTCTGTCTATGCCCGTGTAGCTCCGGAGCACAAACTGAGGATTGCGCAGCAACTGCGCAGGCGCGGTGAAGTCGTCGCTATGACGGGTGACGGTGTGAATGATGCCCCGGCGTTGAAAGCTGCCGATATTGGTGTGGCGATGGGCAGCGGCACCGAGGTCAGCAAGGAAGCTTCCAGCATGATCCTGACCGACGACAATTTCGCCAGTATTGTTGCCGCCGTCGAGGAAGGCAGGCACGCCTGGAAGAACCTTGAAAAGGCCATTCTCTATACCCTGCCTACCAACGGCGGGCAGATGCTGCTGATCATGGGTGCAATACTGTTAGCGCCATTTATCCCCTTATTTGCGCTGCGCCTGCCCCTGGAGCCGATCCATATCCTGTGGATAAATCTGGCCGACTCGGTGTTCCTGACTCTGCCGCTGCTGTTTGAACCGAGGGAAAAAGGCCTGCTGCAGGAGCCGCCGCGCAACCCCAACGAAAAGATTACAAATAAACTATTTTTCATCAGGGTTGGGCTGGTATCGCTGGCAATGGCAATTACAGGGTTCATGATCTACTGGCAGCTTGGCTATAATGCGATGGCGAATGATGCTGTGTCGCTCAATCAGGCGCAAACGGCGGTTTTTATCGGTATACAGTTGCTGCATGTCGGCTATCTCATCACAGCCAGGTCGCTATATAATTCTGCATTTACGGTCAATCCGTTTTCCAACAGATGGGTGATTGCAGGTATAGCTGTAACGCTTATTACGCAGTTGCTCATCATTTATACTCCCGTGGGCCAGTATCTTTTCAAGACCGCCGCTTTCCCGCTGCAATGGTGGCCCCTTGTTTTACTGGCTCTTCTGCCGGGTTTTACTGTTATTGAACTTGAAAAGCTGATACGAAAGGTGTATAAAAAGCGTTGATAGTCAACGCTGCAGGAGCATTTATTTCCGCATTATCTCCCTGCCTGGCTATCAACAGGATATCCGCAATAACCGCAGCGCTGCATTGAGAATATCGAAAGAATAGGGGTAAATCCTGTAGCTTAATGTCAAAAAGACAGCCTGAAAAGGGCCGTTCCAATATTACTACGCTGGTCAGGCCCTGGCGCATATACATGGAAGATATCCCCGGGCCAACCAACAGTATGCTGTCTCCGGCTATGCTGGTGCTGGCCTTTGTCCTGCTTATCTTTATTGGCACTGGTTTGTTGATCTTACCTGTTTCCAGCGCCGAGGGCGAAGTTACCCACCTGATGGATGCCCTCTTTACATCGGCATCGGCCGTCTGTGTTACAGGACTTACCGTTGTGGATACCGGCACACACTGGTCCTTCTTCGGGCAGATGGTCGTTCTGGCGCTGATACAATTGGGCGGGTTGGGTTTCATGACCGGCGCCACCATTCTTATCCTGCTTTTTGGGCAGCGCATAGGTCTGAGGGAGAGGCTATTTATCGAGACTACTCTCGGCGCTTCCAAACTGGGTGGGTTGGGCGCTCTTGTCAGGGGGATAGCTTTGTTTGCCTTTATCACTGAAGCTGCGGGCGCCGTAATACTCTATTTTCATTTTTCTTCTCTGGGGACTGCAGATGCTGTCTGGAAGGCCGTCTTTCAGTCTATATCGGCTTTCAATAATGCAGGGTTCGATATTTTTGGCTATAATAACAGTCTGCTCAACTATCAGTCAGATACGGTGTTGCTGTTGACTACCGCCGCCCTGGTGATACTGGGAGGGATCGGTTTCATGGTGATTGTTGATGTGGCGTTCAAGCGGAAGTTCTCCAGGCTGGAACTCAATAGCAAGGTTGTGCTGACTACCACCGGCATATTATTGCTCTTTGGTACATTAATGATCCTGGTATTAGAATACTCTAATACCGGCACATTACGTAATATGGATTTTTCTCAGAAGATAACACATGCATTTTTCCACTCGGTTATGTGCCGTACGGCTGGCTTCGCTGCTGTCGATATGGCTGAATTGACCCAGTACTGTATGTTCTTTTTGGTGGTTTTAATGTTTATAGGAGGTGCATCCGGCTCCACTGCCGGCGGGATCAAGGTCAATACCTTTGGTATTCTGATAGCTACTACCTGGAGTGTACTCCGGGGCAGGGAACAAGCAGGCGCCTTCGGCAAAGAGTTCATACCCCAGCAGATCTACCGTGCACTGTCGGTAATTATGCTGGCCCTCGGGATTGTTACTATTGTAGTGATGATATTAACGATAACCGAAGACAACCGCTTCCTGCCCCTGCTGTTTGAGGCTGTTTCTGCATTCAGCAATACCGGTTTGAGCATCAACCTTACCCCGCAACTTTCGGCTGCAGGTCGTATAATTATAATTTTCACTATGTTCATTGGGAGGTTAGGCACGTTGACCATGGTGCTGTTGATGATCCAGCGCCAAAAACCGGCTATCTACAGGTTTCCGAAGGAAGCGATGACGATAGGATAAACAGGAGATTGCTATGAAAGGACAGATTGCAGTGCTGGGCATCGGCAGGTTCGGCTTCAGCCTGGCCAGGACATTATATGAGATGGGTCACGATGTCATGGCTTTGGACCTGGATGAGAAAAGGGTTCAGGCCATATCCCCCTATGTTACACAAGCTGTCCAGGGAGATGCCACCAGTGAAGTGGTGTTACGTGATCTGGATATACAGGAGTTTGAGATAGGAGTTGTCGCTGTAGGATCGATTACCGAGACCAGTGTTTTATCCACAATCCTGCTCAAGAAGCTGGGTGTGCCCTACGTCATTTCACGTGCTGTAACCGACCTGCACGGAGAAATACTGCAGAAGATTGGCGCCGATCAGGTCGTTTTCCCCCAGCGGGATATGGGGCAGAGGATTGCGCACGGCGTTACACTGGTAGATACGGTGGACTATATGTCCATCACTAAACGCTACGGAATTTCCAAGCTCCCCGCCCTGCCCTGCCTAAAGGGTAAGGAGCTGGCTGAGCTGGGCTTTGGTAAAAGGGGCAAGTGGGAAGTGGCGGTGTTGCTGATCCAGCGCGGCAAGGAAATTATCATTGCTCCTCATGAGCATGAAGTCATTGCAGCCAACGACATGTTGTTCGTGGCCGGCAATGATAAAGACCTCAAGGATCTGCTGGCTGAAGCCAGGAAGAACCCCTGAGGATATGGTATACTGATAATTTAAGCAGGAGCGATAGTAAGTTGCCCAAACGTGATATTTTATCGGTGGCCGATTTCAGTGTGGACGAAATCGATCAACTGGTCAAGGCCACGGTAAAAACGAAAAAAGGACCCTGGCCTCAGACGCTGGCCGGCAGAAATATAGCGCTTCTCTTCGAAAAGCCATCCCTGCGCACCAGGATGAGTTTCGAACTGGCCGTCCACCAGCTCGGCGGATATGCCATTTACATGTCGCCCGAAGAGGTCTGCCTGGGCAAGCGCGAATCCGTCCCGGATGTGGCGCATGTGCTTAGCCGCTATGTGCAGGGGATCGTATCGCGCACCTTCATGCATCGCACACTGGAGATGCTGGCCGAATTTGCCAGCATCCCGGTCATCAATGCGCTGTCCGACTATGAACATCCCTGCCAGGCCATGGCTGACCTGACCACTATCTACGAGCGCAAAGGCAGGTTCAAGGGCCTTAATGTGGCTTTTATCGGTGATGGCAATAATTGTGCCAACAGCCTTCTGCTGGGCTGCGCTATGACAGGAATGAATTTTCGTATTGCCTCGCCTCAGGAATATAGCATGAAAGACAATATCCTTATGATTGCCAATAAGTTCGCAGAGCAAAGCGGCAGCCAGATCATGTTGCTGGAAGAGCCTGCCATGGCTGCCAGGGACGCCGATGTGCTCTATACCGACGTCTGGACCAGCATGGGGCAGGAAGAGGAATACGAACAGCGCCGTATCGCTTTTACCGAGTATCAGATCAATGACAAGCTGCTGTCATATGCCAGGAAGGACGCCATCGTCATGCACCCGTTGCCCGCCCATCACGGCGAGGAAGTGGCGGTGGGCATCGTCGACCGCTATCGCTCTGTTATTTTCGACCAGGCCGAGAACCGCCTGCATTTCCAGCGAACGTTGCTGGCCGAACTGTATAAATAACCGCCGGACAACTTATATAATCTCCGTATTATTATTAATCAAGAACATGTTACAATTTAGACTAGACAAATGGAACCTGTAGTCAGCATTGTCGGACGCCCCAATGTGGGTAAGTCGACTTTATTCAACCGTATAGCCGGCGCTCCCATCGCCATTGTGGAGGACCTGCCGGGGACCACGCGCGATCGTATTTTTGCCAGTGTTGATATGCTGGGCCGCACAGTTACGCTGATTGATACCGGCGGGCTGGAACCCAGGCCCGGCGACGAGATGAGCCGCAAGATCAAAAAACAGGTGGAGATCGCCATCGCCGAATCAGATGCCATCATTTTCGTGGTGGATGTCCGGGAAGGCTTGATCGCTGCCGACCAGGAGATCGCCGACCAATTGCGCAAGCTGGGTAAGCCGGTGGTGCTGGCAGCCAACAAGGCCGAGACCGAGAAGCTGCGCCACGCCTGCGGTGATTTCTACCAACTGGGGCTGGGCGATCCATTGCCTGTTAGCGGCCATCATGGCAAAGGTATTATGGAACTGCTCGACAGTCTGGTCAGCAAACTCCCTGCCGCCGGCGAGAAGGCAGAGGAGAACGTCAGGCCCAGGTTGGCCATCGTTGGGCGGCCTAATGTGGGCAAGTCGATGATGGTCAATGCCCTGGTAGGGCAAGAGAGGGTCATTGTGGATGTTACAGCAGGCACCACGCGTGATGCCACCGATACAGTATTCAAACATCATGATACGGAAGTGGTGCTTGTCGATACAGCCGGAATGCGAAAGCGCGGCAAGGCCGGCACCGGCCTGGAATATTACACTTTGGTGCGCACTTTGCGTGCCATCAACCGCTGCGACGTAGCCCTGCTGGTTATGGATGCCAGTGAATTCATTACAGCGCAGGACACACATATAGCCGGCTACATAAAGGAGGCCTGCAAGGGCGTGGTGTTGCTGGTCAACAAGTGGGACCTGGTGGATGGCGACATGCGTGACGAGTATATGGATGTGATAGACCGTCGTATGAAGTTCATTGCTCATGCGCCGGTGCTTTTCGTCTCGGCTTTAACAGGGCTGGGAGTAAAGGATATAATACCTGTAGCGCTGGAGGCCTGGCGGGAACGCCAGAAACAGCTTCCTGACGATGTTATTAACAAGTTGATCAGGGAGGCGGTCGGCGCCCACGCTCCGCCGCCGCGTGGCACCAGGAGATTGGAAGTGGTCCGGGCATATCAGGGTGGCACCAACCCTCCCTCATTCACTTTCCTGGTGAATGATCCTGCGCTCGTACATTTTTCCTATGAAAGGTATCTCGAAAACAGATTACGCCAGACGTTTGGCTTTGCGGGAACGTCAGTAAAGATGCAGTTCAGGAAGGCCTCAAAGAGGTCAAGTAAAACCGGAGGGAAAGTCTCGTGATTGTGATAATTAAGCTTCTGGCGATTGCCTTAATCGCCTATTTTCTGGGGGCGATACCGTTCGGCCTCATCATCAGCAAAAAAATGGCCGGCGTGGATATCCGCAGGCACGGCAGCGGCAACATCGGCGCAACCAATGTCTTCCGAGTGCTGGGCTCCAGATACGGCCTGGTCACCGCCCTGCTGGATGTGGGCAAATCGGTAGCCTCGGTATTGCTGGCTATCCTGATCATCGGCAATGAGCCGCTCATGGTCGCCGGGTACGACATCCATGTTCAGGTGGCCCAGATACTGGCTGCACTGATGGTTATGGTCGGTCATAACTGGTCTGTTTATATCGGCTTCAAAGGCGGCAAAGGCGTCGCATGCTTTTTCGGCGGGCTGGTCACTATCAACTGGATGGTAGCTTTGGCTGCGCTGCTTGTGGCCGCTATCGCCGTAGTGATTACAAGGTACGTGTCGCTGGGATCAATGCTGGCTGCCGTGGGCGCTTTGTTGACCTTTGCAGCCCTGGCCATACTGGCCGTAACAGCTCCCATCTACCTGGTTTACGCGCTGCTGGCAGCGGCGCTAATAGTCTACCAGCACCGCAGCAACATACTTCGCCTGCAGGCCGGGACCGAAGCCAAGCTGGGAGAGAAGAACGCACGCGTCAAATAATTCTTTAAAGAAAGGGATAATAATCTGAACTCCTCATGACACGGGTTACCATAATAGGCGCTACAACCTGGGGCAATACGCTGGCTTCACTGATCTCAGCTAAGGGGGAAGCCGTGCGCGTTTGGGCCAAGTCGCCCGAGCAGGCTGCCTCGCTGCAGGGCAAATACCCCGGAGAGAGGATGCTGTTCAGCGCCGATCCTTCTTTTGTGGCAGAGAACTGTGAAGTTGCCATATTCGCGGTGCCGGCCCAGTCGGTCAGGCGTGCTGCCAGGCTGTTTGCAGGCAGGCTGGACAATAGCGCCGTCCTGGCCAGCGCTGCCAAGGGCCTGGAAGCTGCAACCGGCAAGCGCATGACCGAGGTATTGGTAGAGGAGACCGGGCGCAAAAGCTCCAACGGCCTGGCAGTCATATCTGGCCCCAACCTGTCAGGTGAGATCAACTCGGGTTTGCCTGCCGTGACTGTGGTGGCTTCACATGAATACCGTACTGCCGAGCAACTGGCTGACCTGATATCGTCCAGCAGTTTTTCCGTCTACACCAGCCCGGATGTTAAAGGCGTGGAGCTCTGCGGGGCTTTGAAGAACGTGATCGCCCTGGGCGCCGGGATGTCGGATGGTCTGAAGCTGGGCAGCAATGCCAAGGCAGCCCTGGTCACAGTCGGCTGGCAGGAGGTTACGGGACTGGGCAGGAACATGGGCGCGGATGAAAATACCTTTATGAGCTTCGCCGGGCTGGGTGACCTTGTTACGACCTGTATTAGCCCGTTAAGCAGGAACTACCATGCGGGCTACGAACTAGCTGGCGGAAAGCCTCTGGCTGAAGTACTGGCTGGCATGTCCAACGTAGTTGAGGGCGTTGATACTACGCGTGCCACGCATCTGCTGGCTACCAGGATTAATTATCCCATGCCCCTGATGGAAGCGATTTACCGTGTCTTGATTGGTGAACTCGAGCCTGCCGGCATCAAGCGCTTTTTCCTCAACGGACATACGTCCGCCGCTATCTGATCAGCGGTCCAGGTGCTGCAGCAGATCTTCTTCGGGCTTGGTGAAACCCTCCGGGGTCTGCAGGCTGGCCATCAATTCTTCCAGCAATTGCTTCTGCTTGGCATCGAGCTTATCTGGTATCTGCACCTTGACGATCACTATCTGGTCGCCGCGGCCCCTGGAGTTGAGCTTCGGGAATCCCTTGTCCTTGATGCGGAATACCTTGCCGTGCTGGACGCCCGGTGAGATTTTCAATGTATATTTACCGTCCATAGTCGGAAGCTCAAGGCTACAGCCCAACGCCGCTTGGGCGAAGTTGAGCGAAACCGACATGACCACGTCTGCGCCCCTTCGTACAAAGAATTTGTGCGGTTTGATCTCGAATCTGACATAGAGGTCGCCGGGCGACCCGCCGAAATAGCCGGCCTCTCCCTCACGCTGGATTCTCATCTGGCTGTCGGAGTCGACGCCGGGCGGTATGTTGAGCGTAAGTCTACGTTTGACCTTCTCCCGGCCGTGTCCTTTACAGTGTGGGCAGGGGTCGGTGATGATGGTGCCCTGTCCCTGGCACCTGGGGCAGGTGGATGTCTGGACGAAGCGGCCAAAAATGCTCTGCTGGCTGCGCCGTATCTGGCCCTGCCCGTTACATTCGGGACATTTTTCCGGATTGGAACCTGGCTTGCAGCCCACGCCCTTGCAGATGGAGCACAGCTCGACTCTGCTGATTTCGATATCACGGCTGACGCCGGTATAGGCTTCCTCAAAGGTTAGAGTGACTTTGGCGGCGATGTCCTGTCCTTTTTGCGGCGTGCGCCTCTGGGAGGTGGATGTTGCGCCGCCGAAAAAGGCTTCAAAGATATCACCCAGTCCGCCGAACTCGAAAGTATCGAAGCCCATGTTGTCGCCGCCATTGCCGCCGGGCACACGTCCGTAGCGGTCGTAATAGGCGCGTTTCTGGGTATCGGAGAGAACCTCATAGGCCTCGTTGATCTCCTTGAA
>DKFA01000101.1 GCA_002452695.1 Dehalococcoidia bacterium UBA6808 | reverse complement strand
GGCAGAACAAAAGTCAAGCGCTTATACCCGGAGAAGCATAATAATGGTACTAAAGTAGTACAAAAAATGAGCTCCGCAGCATTACTGCTGCGGAGCTCACGTTTTTATCTCTGATGCGTTTAGCTGGCTGACGGCGCTCCAACCGATACTTTGGGTAATGGCTTGCCGGCGGTAATGGTCCCTTTCAGGATTTCAATTTCATTGTCGGTCGGATTAATATGTCGGGGTTTGAGATGGGCCAGGTCTGCCCCTGCCGCCCTGCGCATATTGGTGTAGTTTTCAAATGCTCCCCGGGGCAGCATGGTAATTTTTAATGGAAGCGTATTGAGCAGGTCTTCAATGTTGCCATACATGAAGTCCTCATCCATCTTTTTCAATTGCTCATAGATAGCTCTGGCTATGAACTCTTCATCGTAATGATGATCGTCTTTCATCTCAATAAACAGGTGCAGTATGGGGACTGATTGCCGAAGTTCTTTGCGGGCCGTCCAGTCAACATAAGGCAAACCTGTTTCATTTACAGCCTGCCAGATGACCTCCTCGGTCAGCCGGATGAAACCGCCGATATCGAGCATGTCGTCGACCCTGCCTATGAATTGCATTTGAGGAAGATCGATATCAAGCTCTGCATTGCGCATTGCTGTGAATTTGATGATGTCACCCGTGCGGTATCTGATCAAGGGCGCGCCGTGGAAATTAGAAATGACCAATTCGTAGTTCTCTCCAGCACAGACCTGGTTAAACAGCACAGTCCGTGGTATATATGAATGGTCCTCCTGCCATCTTGTGTATTCCTTCTCCGGGATGAATTCGAGAAAATTCAAGCTGGGCGTAAAGACCATGTCTTTATAATCCCAGGTCTGTGTTGCCATAATACCGCCTTCGGTGCTGGCATATATGTTCAGCGGATATCTTCCCCATGTCTGATGGATCAGGTCCCTGAAAATAGTGCCGTCTGTGCCGCCGCCGATTATCCCCTTCAGGTCCCATAGATCCCTGGGCAGCAGCTGCCTCCCGGCCAGTTTGCTTCTGATAATGCCTCGGATGAATCGGGGCATAGCCCGCGGCTGAGAGAAAAGCCCTTTAAGACTGACCTGGCCCATTTGCTGATTTAGCTTTTCACCGATGGCAACGAGCGCAACTGTAACTCCAAAGTAAAAATCCATCCCTTCCGAAATGGCCTGTTTGAATCCGCCGGCAATGCGTTCTTCAAAAGACATTTTTTCAACCTGGCCGTGCGACGGCATACTTTTGCCTTCCATTTCTTCTGAAACTATATCAGCGAGCATCCCGGATGTATAGGGTTTGGGGGCAACGGCATATAGATATCTGAGACCTTTTCTCAGAGAAGTCATATCATGCTTTTCC
This sequence comes from Dehalococcoidia bacterium UBA6808, assembly GCA_002452695.1. GTDB lineage: Bacteria > Chloroflexota > Dehalococcoidia > GIF9 > UBA5629 > UBA6808. The sequence goes on along the minus strand of DKFA01000101.1, from coordinate 26,208 downwards.
CGGCAACTGGCCAATGCTGCAACCGCTGTCCCGACAATGCTCAGTTCCCTGTTGAAACCAGGTGTAATTGGAAACCACTTGATATTCTCCCATTTGAAAGGATAGTCTGCCGATCTGCCTGATGTATGCTGCCAGTAGACGGGTTTGACTGGCATGGCATCATCCTGCCGTTCACTCAGTTCCGGACAATAGTCTTTATATGTAGTCAGCGGCGCCCTTTTTCTGAATTCTTCTACGTCCTGTGGCATCGTGCCCTTAAATATTTTCCGCCCGATTTGGGAGTTGTTAAGCAATTCGATCTGCTCCAGCAGCAATCTGTTCTGGATCGCCATGAACTGCTCAATATTGAGGTCGAGGAAACCGCAGCACATCTGCCAGAGTTCTTCTTTGCGCCCGCTTCGTATAAGCTCATTAACTGTAGGCATAATTCACCTCCACCGGTTAGCTGATTTACACTATGGCACAATTGAAATGCATTGGGAAGTGATTATGTTCTAGAAGATAGTTCTATCCGAAAAGAAAAATGCCCCGCGGAGGGGCATTCAGTGGCGTAGATGACCCTTGCTGAAACTAAAGTTTCTTGGCTCTGGCTGTCCTGGTCAGGCCTTGCAGCTTTAAGTTCAATTTGTCCAGTTCGCCCTCGTTAGTCTGCTTGCCCAGCTCGAGCCCATAGCTGAGGAAAAATTCGAGGAAGCTGCGCAGAAGGTCCCTGATGCCGTCTTCAAACTGGTGGAATTCCTCTTTCGTCACAAGGTCGCTCTGGTGAGGCTCGGCAGTCTGCTCAAAATGGCTGTCAATAACGAAATTGATGAATTCAGAGACGCTCATGTCGCCGCGATTCTCTTCTATTTTTTGTACGGTTTCAGCATCCAAGATCAACATTCTTTTTTCTGACATAAGCATCTCCTCCAATATTATTTATTCTCATCAAGCTGATTGAAGTTGAGGACTTCAAGGACCAGTTCAATGCTCTTTCGCAGCCCATGGCCTTTTTCCGTGACAACATATGTCACTGATGGGTTGCCGACTTCCACTTTGTGGATCAGGCCCTGCGCAATCAGGAATTTAAGGTATTTTTGTATCTGGCTATAGCTCATGTTGGCGCTGTACATGAGTTCGGTTTTTCCTGCCCCGTTCTCACCGATCCTTAACATTTCCCCGATGATTTCAATGTTAGAACGCCTTTGGTTCATCCTTTTTCACCCGGCACGGCCTTTGCCAGATCCTGTAAAAACCCGAGTAATATATAATGCCTGTACAAGATTGTCAATAGCGGCCCATGTTTTTACAGCTTCCTGAACAGCTGCAGAAACCTGTCCTGGTACTGTGCCCAGAGGCCCCAGCGTTGCAGCTCACAGACCAGTTCGGGGGCGCGTGAAGGGTCTTTGCGGACAGCTTCGAAAAGCTCTTCGATGATGTCTATGGCATCCCTGGGGATGCCCTGATCATCACTGTTCAGCCTGCCGCTGGAATAAAACTCGCTGACATTCTGACGCAGCGAGTTACGCGTAAGCTCGAATGTAAATTTCATCAGGGAAACGTCCCACAGTTCCTCCACGCCCTTGATTACAGCGCTAAGGGGGCCGCTGTGGCTGTCTATCTGCTCGTTGATTCTGTCCAATAACGCGGGCAGCGATTGCGAGCAGATATTGGTCTCGGTGGTCTCATTTTTGTAGGAGTAGAGTATGCCCGGTTCGTTGGGGTTTTGCCTGGCAATCATCTCTATATAGCGCCTGGCCGAACCGCTGAAACCTTCAACGTTGACAAGATAGGCCGGCGTTACGATTTTGGGTCTGGCGGCGATTACGCGGCCTTCCCTGACCACATTGACTTCCTGCATCAGCTCGGTGATCATATAATAGTACACATTGGTGCTGCCGAAGGTGGAAAGGCGCTGTTTCGGCTGCCTGATCACCTGCGTGTTCTGGATGGCAAAGAGTATTTTCTCATCCTGTTCCATAACTAAAAAAGTCCTGTACGGCTTCGAAATTACGTCTAATTAAATCCTTACCCCTTATTATACCCCCTGGTTCCGTATTGTGGCCTGGAATTATATATTCGACATCCAGTTCCGCCAGCCGGTCAATGCTTTTCTTAAGCTGCGCCATATCGCCGCCGGGGAAATCGGTGCGCCCCACACTCATAAAGAAAATAACATCCCCTGTAATCAACACTTTTTTCTTTGCCCAGTACAGGCAAACTGAACCGGGCGAATGTCCCGGCGTCAATATCACATTCAGTTTGAAACCGTTTATACCCAGGTCGAGGTCCCCTTCCTTGATATAAAATTGCGGATTAAAGCGTGGCGCTTTTATCCCGAAAGCCCGGTAAAGGCTGACCCCAATCGTATTTCGGAAGTCATCCTCCTCTTTGGAAAGGGTCACCTGCGCCCCGCTCCGCTCAACGATCAGTTCATTGGCCTGGCAGTGGTCCGGATGGCTGTGCGTATTGATGATCAGGCCGATATCATCAACTCTGATTTTATCTCCGGCCATGGCTTTTTCCAGGCCGGCAAAACACTCCTCACGCGATTCGTTGACTATATGCCCCGGGTCGATGATGACATGTGGTTTGGGTCCATTCAGGATGTTGGTAAACACGCTGGTATTGCAATTGTTGCCCATGCCCTGCCAGATATAGCAGTAAAGGTTATCCACGAGGTTGACGGAATTGTAGTATTTCATAGGCGCTCGCTTTTAAGGGACATATTTATAGAAGGCACATAAGCTGGTGGAAGGCAGCGTCAACATTATTGTGTGTATCTTCTGTCAGGACCTCAATAATGGATGCTGCTACCTGAAGCACCTTATTTTCTTCAGTTTCTCCCAGCAGCGCAATCATTTTTTCTATCCTTGCGCCGAGCTGCAGTTTTTCCTCGGCGGGCGCCCTTGTTGATTTTGGCAGCGATAATAATGGGTTGGCGAAGAGCAGCGGCCGCATGAGGGCGCTTTCGTAAATAAAACGTGCCTGGCGGCTGGTCTTGGCCAGCATCCAGGAAGTCTTATCTGACTCGCTGGGTCTGATCCAATCCAACCCGTAGGCGAACTGGCAGTGGATAAAATCGTGTTCCACCAGAAACCGGGTAGCCTCATGATCCTTGATGCCCTGAGTGAGCTGGAAGAAAATGCCGTCCAGCTTGTCCGGGTCGATGCCCTTGACGGCAGCGGTATGCTTGCAGTCCTCCGGGATCTGGAATATGCTATATTCGAAAGAGCCGTGCAGCACAGTGTGCGCAGCCTCATGCCTGATAGCGCCTGCCCGGCCGTTCTTGCTGAAATTAGCCAGCCGGTCGACCGGAATCAGCAGACGGGGAAAGCCACGCAGTACATCATAGGTGCAGGGCGAAGAATCATCGCTGCGGCTGTACGGGATTCCAAGCTTGAACTTTTCCTGCCGGAGAAAGCTGTTCATGTTGGCTTCGGTATCAAAGACGTGTACCTCGATTTTATAGGGCGCACGTTCGCCGAACTTCTTATAGCAATCGCCGACTATTTCGGAGATCTCTTTTTTAACGTTGCCCGGGATGTCGCCCCTGGCGATATAGCTCAAGTCAAACACTGCCATATCTGATTTAGACAAAGATAGCAAGCTTGAGCGGCAAAGTCAATAATCGTGCTACAATACGGTAATTGAATAAGCGAGGTACAGGAAAAATGCGAAGGATATGGGCCCCCTGGCGTATGCAATATATCCTCAATGCCGGGAAAACCGAAGGCTGTATACTGTGCGATAAGCCCAAAGAGAAAAAGGACAAAGCCAACTATATCCTATATCGCGGCAGGTACAACTTCATCCTTTTGAACGCCTTCCCTTATACACCCGGGCACCTGATGGTTGCTCCCTACCGGCATATCGCCAGTATCGTAGCGTTGCAGGCCGGTGAGTCGGCCGAGCATATGAAACTGGTGCAGCTTTGCATTAACCTGCTGACCAAAGAAGCCAAACCTGACGGATTCAATATAGGCATGAACCTGGGCAGAGTGGCCGGGGCGGGACTGGAAGGGCATATACATACACATGTTGTGCCCCGCTGGAACGGAGATAGTAATTATATGACAGTAGTGGCGGATGTCAGGGTTTTGAGTGAGGGGTTGGATGTCACTTATCAGAAGCTGAAGAAATGTCTGTCGACCCTGGTAAAGTAGGGGAAAATACCGGGCCGGGTGAGCCCGTCAACCGAGCAGGTTCCGTTCCAGTATCTTTTCGCTGTCCAGTGTGGTTAGAGCAACCACGCGGTCGTTTTCCATAAATACAGTCTCAGCGTCAGGTATTCGGGGCTTTTCGTTTTCGCGCATCAGCAAGGCGATGGTAGTATCCGGAGGCAGCCGCAGCTGTCCCAGTGATTTCCCAATAGCCGGCGCCTCTTTGTTCACGGTCAGTTCGACGATCTCTTCCATTTTGCCGCTCATAGTGAGCAGGTGGATCAAAGGGTGTGCAGGGATCTCCTGTTCCACATGTTCCAGGATCGTGTTGGTGACGGAAATGGTGGCGTCGATGCCAAGTTTCCTGAAGATACTATCATTATTTGGGTTATTGACCAGGGAAATGGTACGTGGCACCTTGAATCGATGCTTCGCAACCTGGCAGCTCACAAGATTGTCTTCATCGTGGCTGGTAGTAGCGATGAGGACATCAGCGCGGTTGAGGCCTGCCTCCGTCAGCACAGCTGTTTCACAGCCGTCGCCACGCATGCAGCAACTGCCCAACTCATCTTCCAGACGCTCGCAGATACGGGCTTCTTTTTCAATGATAAGCACTTCATGTCCCTGGTTGAGCAGCGCCTTGCTCAGGTAGTAGCCGATCTTACCTCCGCCGACAATTACGATATAAAGAGCTTTCATGGGGATTATATTTTCTCCAGCCTGTTGAACAGGAGGTCGGCAAATACCTCGGTGGGACTGATGGATTCAAGCCCGAGTTGCTCATAGATGTCTTTACGCAGCGGATCATAGATGCGGCAGATGACGCGCGGCACTTTAAAAATATGCTTGGCAATCTGGGCGGCCATTACGTTGCGATTGTCGCCCTGTGTGAGGGCGAAAAAAGCATCAACCGATTCGATGCCGGCCTTGCGCAGCATGTCCTCATCGGTTCCGTTGCCAATCAGGGCAGTGCCGCTGAAAGTAGGAGGGAGCCTCCTGAAGCTGTAAGCATCGAGGTCGAGCACTGTTACCCTGTACCCGGCAGCATCGAGCATGGCTGCAAGCTTACCGCCCACACGCCCGCAACCCATTATGATAATAGTCTTTTTTGTCTGTTTTAAGATTTGGGTTCCCGGCATATCAGCACCCTGCAGGGGGCTTCTTTCAGCACATGGGGAACGGCATTGCCCATTGTGAAAGAGCCGAACCTTTTTTTATAACTCATTCCCATGATGATCATATCCACATTCCGTTGCCGGGCTACTTCGATAATGGCCGGCCCGACATCGCGTGCCTGAATGATTTCCGTTTCGACCTCGTAATCATTCTCCTGGGCGTATTCTTCGGCTTCCATCAGCACTTTCTCAGCGCTTTCCATATCGGACTTTATTATAGCATCGACCGGTAAGCTCCGGTTAACCTCTATCACGTAGACAAGATATATCTTGGCCTTCGACTTACGGCTGATCTTGCAGGCCAGTTCTACCGCGACCTGGTCCACTCCGGTGCCGCGCGCCGCCACAAGTATCCGTTCAATTTCCATTATGCAAACCGGGCTCCCGTTTATTCAAGCTCCGCTTTATGTTCATTTGTAGCGATGTCATTAGATATAACACAGTTTATTATTTTACGCAGCAGTCGCCTCATTACCGGTCTCCGTCACCTCACCCTTAGCCTGACGGTGGGTATAACAGTACAGAACGGCGCCTATGGCGATCCAGGCAAATCCCACCCACCTGCTGTAGGGCTGCATGATGATTACGATCAACCAGATTATAGCAGTGCCTATCAGTCCAAGAATAGAGGTCCAGGGCAATTCATAACCTTTTATTTTTAAATTGAGCCCGAGCTTGAAAGGTCTTTCTGCGGCGGGCATTTTAATCCTGAGTGACAGAATTGAAGCGTGTGCAATAGCGAATGATAACATGGAACCGAAAGCGTAAAGTCCGCCCAGGTTGGAATACATTTCCGGCACAAAAAAGCCTGGGAATTGCAACAACACTGCCAGCACTGAGAAAGCGATTATCGCGATATAAGGTGTTTTCAACCGGGGATGGACTTTACCGATAAAAGCCGGGATCAGGTTAAATCGGCTTAGCGAGAAGGCTAGCCTCGATATGCCGAGCAGCCCGGCATTAGTAGCGACCAGCAATATGGTGGCAGCCAGTATGGCAACCAGCACGGGCAGGAAGGCCTGGAAGATGGAAATGAACCATGCGAAGACAATTTGTTGTTCCTGGGCCTGGAATAGCCTGGAGGCTATCTCAGCCGGAACGATCCCCGCGGAGATTTTGTGTGCGATCCCGGCGATAGGATCGGTGGCCCATTCATGCGCCAGTTCTGTGGGAGACATGGTGGTGAAGGCTGAGAAAGATATGCCAGCGAACATGACCAATACGACCACAATGATCCACATCAATGCCTTGGGGGCGCGCACCTCCGGTTTCTTGGTCTCTTCCGCCATTTGTGAGATGGTTTCAATACCCGTAAACGCGATGGCCGCAATCGCTATGCCGTAAAAGAAATCCCGAGGTTGTGGCCAGTAGTTGGTGATCCTTTCTAGAATCAGTTGGGGATTGAGGAAAAAAATCATGGCGGCCACGATGAGCACCAGTTGTGTTGCCAGATCGAGTACGGTGAGCGATATGTTCAGCACGGACGATTCTTTCACACCGATCACATTAATGATCGCCAGAAAAATAACAATTGCCATGGCGCACGCAGTCATAATGAAAGGGGATAGTTTTAGCGGCGGCCAGAACAGGCCCAGGTAGGAAGGTATGGCAAAGGACGAGATAGCAATTGTAACAATATAACCGAACATCAGGCTCCAGCCGGCCATGAAACCCATAAAATTGTTAAATCCGTGTCTGGCAAAACTGGCGGATCCTCCTGATTCCGGAAACATGGCCGTTCCTTCGGCGTAGGAAAGGGCTGTAAAAACAAAAATAATGCCGGCCAGTCCCAGCGCAACCGGGGTTGCTCCCCCTGCTGCCAGGGCAACAAGGCCCAGAGCATAGTAAATGGACGATCCTACGTTGCCGTAGGCGATACTGAACAGATGGGGAGTACGCAGCACTCTCCTTAGCGGTCGAACCTTTATCCTTTTCGGACGGCCGAACTTGTCACCCGGCTTAATCTGCCAGTTTGTGTTCACTTTTCAATCATATTGAGTACGATTGATGGCAAATTGTATTATCGGCATCAGCCGATGTCAAGCGAACAGCAACTTGAATGTTAACATCTGTGGACTTATTTCTTGACGTTGAATATATACGAACAGGCCGTGATCACGGCAACAGCGAATGCCGGTTGGCGGAGAGAAAATTTACAGGTAGAGCCGGTTATGCCAGCTTCTTCAGATTATCGGCGAATCTGCCCAGGTAAGCATCTCCCGGCAGGATGGAAGCCATAACCCTGGCTGCCAGTTCGACCGATTTGTCCGCAGGCAGGCAATACTGCATGTCGAGGAACTGCTTCCTGAATTTAGCGACCTCTGATTTAACGAGCTTATTGGAGATAATGCAGTCTGCCATATAACCGGCCAACTGTTCGAAATCCTTTTCTTTCATCCCGAAGCGGGTCATTTCCTGTGTGCCAGTGCGTATTCCGCTGGATCCTATAAAGCTGCCGTCGTCAGGCAACGCCTGGTAATTGGTGATGATATTGTTTTCTTCCAGCCGCCGCGCGATTTCCTCGCCTGTTCCGTATTGCCTGACGCGCAACAATACCTGATGTGTTTCTGTGAAACCGTCAGCGGGGTCGCCTTCTACAACTACGCCGCTGTCATGCAGCGCCCTGGCAAAAGCTCTGGCATTCTTAATGATCTGTTGCTGTAACTCTTGTTTGAACTGGTTCATTTCGTAGCTGGCCAGGAGCAGGCCGAGCAAAGTGCCCAGATGGTGGTTGCTGGTCGAACCTGGAAAGGCCCTGCTCTTAATCTCGACCCAAAGCTTATCCAGACCGGTCTCAGCGCTCATATTGCCGGCGACCACGCCCCTCTGCGGGCCGAAGAAAGTCTTGTGAGTGCTGCCGGTAATGACATCGGCGCCCTCATCAAAAGGCGTCTGGAATGCGCCGTAGAGTCCCAGCACATGAGCCATGTCGTACATAATGATTGGCCGCACGCTCATTTTGCGCGTGATATCCCAGACAAGCTTGACCGGCTCACGGTAGATGAACATGCTTTTGCCAAAAATGATCAATTCCGGTTTGACAGTGTCGATCAGTTCTTCAATGACGCTGGTATCAGTTTTATAAGGGTTGTCCTTGCGAATAGGGAAATGAAACACGTTTTCCTTGCCCGTCTTGGGATTTTCTTCGACGAAATTAAAAAGCGCACCCATCGGCTGAGAGCTTAGATGACCGCCCCAGGTCAAATCGTTGTTGACCACGGCGCGTATCCTTCGGAAAGGCTGCCCGCTGCTCCTGTCGCGGTTGAGGAATTTGATGATGCCTTTAAATACGACTTCATTGGCCATATTGCCGCTGACCGGACGGAGTTCGACATTGGTGCAGTCAAAATATTGTTTCAGTTCTTTGCGGACCTCTTCTTCAACGTCCCGGATAAAATCAATGCCCTGGTAGAAAAAAACCTCTTTACCCTGCATGGTGCGATGCTCGGCATAGCGTCCGGCCGGGTCGGATATCTCGCACATTTTCACCAGCAGGCTTGGGGTGGACTCGGAAGGGATGAGGTTAATACATTCCCTTTGGCGCCAGTTATTATTGGCAATGGTCCTGTCTAAAAGCGAATTAGTTTTATTCTCAAAATCAGACATGGCTTACCTCGGCGGATTTTTCATAAAGCATACACTAATACGATGCAGTTTAACAAACAGAATTTGCCAAAATAGTACATCGCTCCTATCATATAAACGTTTGAAAATAATTCAGGGAGCGAAACTTGCGCAGACAGGATTTATCGAAAACGTTATTTGTTATTGCCACTTTACTATCTCTGTCCCCGGTAACCGGCTGCGGCAGTGTGGCTGGTAACAACGTGGACGGTCCAGTCGTCATTGCTTCAGTGACCGCTGAACACTCCACGCTCTATCCGCTGGGTAATACCGACGTTACCTGTAGCGCGACCAGCAAAGACGGCTCCACTTTGAGCTATAAATGGGTCAGTAACGATGGCACGATTACAGGCGAAGGCCCAACGATTAACTATGAGGCGCCCATGACCTACGGCGATTTCAATATAATGGTTATTGTGACGGACAGTCAGGGAAATTCCAGCACGGGGTCAACCAAAGTTACGGTCATAGTTCGTGATCCAAGTAAATGCTGTAAGTAAGATGTTCAGATGGCAGTGCGAAATAGTCTGCTTGCGGCCATAGCGCTGTGCGCGACAGTCGTAACTTCAGGGGCCTGTATCAGCGGCAACGAGTTGCAGGTCACGGAACATCACATCGTTGTGCAGGAATATACGGGCGATACCACCCAGAGTTCGGCTCTGGTCAGAGGTACAGCCCGGAATACGGGAAGATGGAACATCAGGGATTGCCGGGTGAGCGTGAGTTTCTATGACTATAAGGGTAATGTGCTGGGTGTTCTCACAGACAGTAAGCCGCTGCTGTCGCCTAGCGAGTCATGGAGCTTCCGAATTGAATTAAAGGGCAAAGATGCCTGGAATGTTGCGCGTTACAGCCTTACAACTTCCAATAAATAGTATAATGAGTGTGAAGAAAATGATGACGGCGTCCAGAAGATATATCTTAATTTTCTTTCTATCATTATTAATTGTCAATCTGATCGCTTGCAGTTCTGGCTCGGGTTTCCGGATACTAAAGAATGAATTGACCGTCAGACAGTTTCCCGGCAATTCCCCCCTGACGCAGAGCATGGCTGCGGTTACAGGCACAGCCACCAATCCGGGGGAAAGCGCGATCGAGGAGTGCGTAATTACAGTTATTTTCTACGACGATGAGAAGAACAAGCTGGGGACCGGCACCGCCACCAGGCCTTCGCTGGGACCGGGGGAGATATGGAATTTCGCTGTGCAGATCACCGGACCGGACGCCTGGAAGGCGCGGACTTACGATATTATACCTTCCAATAAATAGGCTCCTGCGAGCATTGTCTTTACTCTTTTTTTCCTATATACTGCATTTATCTGAGTAAGGGCGAGGACAACCAAGATGAAGTCATATATATTTACAAGTCTGCTGTTTATGGGGATATTTATTCTATTGGCAGGCGCTGCCTGCATACAGGTGGAATCGCCCCGGGAAGGCGGGCAATTGACAATTGACAGCCTGGATCCTGTGCAGAACCAGACTACGCCGGGCGGCACAGTAGTTATCAGCAGTGTTGTGAAAAACCCCGGCGGAGGGCCTTTGAATTATAAATGGTCGGCTTCCGGAGGCGGTTTCGGCGGGTCCGGCGCCAACAACACCTGGCAGGCGCCTGCGCAGCAGGGGTCTTATGAAATTACACTCACAGTCGATGACGGCAAGGGAAACACAGCAAAGGCCAGGACGAGCGTAATGGTGTCGGATAACCGTGCGCCTATCATCACCAGCCTTAGATCCGACCCGGCCAACGTCAACCTGGGCGGGCATGCAACCATAACCTGTTCGGCCCAAGATCCTGAAGGAGATATAGTACGCTATAGCTGGAATCCTGCAGAAGGTTCAATCAGCGGTTCTGGTAACAAGGTAACCTGGAATGCGCCGAACAAGGCCGGTGAGTTCGGTGTTACGTGTGTAGTCAGCGACGGCAAGGGGGCTGAATTCAAGCAGGTCATCAGAATTCCAGTCGGTCCGGCTAATGCCGATATCACAATAAATATGGTAAGGCAGGAAAGCGGCACTGTCTCCTCCACCGGTGACAAGGATACAACACGCTACCGCGCCGGTGATGATGCCAAAGGTGTAACCTACAGAGCTTTTATAAGCTATGATATATTCAGCCTGAACAAAACCAATGTCAGAATCGCCAGACTAAAATTCGAACCGGGCAGGGTAACCGGAGATCCGTTCACCAATCTGGAAGGTCTACGCATCTGGCAGGTGAACTATGGCGAGGGCTTACCAGATTACAATATTACCGGCAATAATATTTATTCAGCGGGAGCATTGTTGAAATCGCCGCCTAATGAGATTGATATTACTCCGGAGATCAGAGAGCTTATCGCGGCAGGTTCCAGTCGGTTCCAGTTCGAAGCGCTTTTCTATAAACCGGTCAGCGGCAACAATTCCATTGACGATATCGAATGGCCCGACGTAAAGCTATTTGTATCGTTCAACCCATAAACATAATTTAAGGAGGTCATATGAACAGGAGGCGAGGAATTTACCGGGTAGTGCTGGTTTTAATGGCTGTAGCGCTTGTTTTACCGACGGCCTGTGTCAAAATAGCATCACCGGCTCCGGCCCCGACAGCTTCAAGCCAGGACCCCGAGATAACCAGCTTGACGCCCGCCCAGAACCAAATCTTTCCCGGCGGCGAAGTCAACATACAGAGTGTAGTCACCAATCCCAGCAAGGATATGCTGCAGTTCAAATGGACAGCCAGCGCGGGTAGCTTTATCGAGGATGGCAAAGCCAATACTACCTGGCGCGCGCCGAAAAACTATGGTGATTACGAGATCAAGCTGACAGTTGATAATGGCAAAGGCTTTTCGACTGAAGCGACTACCAGGATCACGGTTAGCGCCAACCATCCGCCCGCCATCAATAGCCTGACTGCCGACCCGGCTGCGCTCCAGTTTGCCCAAAATACAACCATCACCTGTATTGCCGCTGATTCAGACGGCGATCCTGTGCAATTTAAATGGGAGGCCAGGGAAGGCTCTATCAGCGGTGTGGGCAATAAGGTGACATGGATATCACCCAGCAAAAACGGCAACTTCAGCATATGGGTGGTTGTCAGTGACGGCAAGGGCGCCGAGACCAGGCAGGAGCTGATTATACCGGTTGCCTCACCTACCGGCTCGCAGACGCTCACCCTGGTCAAATCGGAGAGCGGTACGGTGGACTCCCTGGGGGACAGGCAACTGGGCTTTTTTAGAGCGGGAGATGACGAGAAAAACACCGGGTATCGAGCATTTTTTAGCTTTAACATTTTTCCGCTTCAGACCATGGAGATCAAGCAGGCCAAGCTGAAATTCATAGGTGGCATAGTCGTCGGTGACGATCCCTGGGATCCCGTCACCGGTATCGGCAATTTCCAGATCCGCAGGGTTTCATATGGAGAAAAGCTTCCGTCATTCAATTTTGTCGACGGCGGACCGGTAGAGCGGGACCCGTCCTTCAATAACAGGCAGTTTGACGAAGTTGATGTTACGCCTGAACTGGTCAACAATATCGCCAACCGGCTGGAAAGGCTGCAGTTCGAAGCAGGCTTCATGAAAAAGATCACCAATGGCAACAATATTGCGCAGTATATCCAGTGGCAGGATGCTGTGCTCGAGGTAACAGCTTCCCAGAAGTAATCCAGAAGATTTATATTATACCGGTCAACAGGGCGGCTGAATTCAGCCGCCCTGTTTTGTTTTCTTTTGACTTGTTTTGCTGGAGGTGCTAAATTATATATTAAATTAGCAGTCTAAAGCGGAGAGTGCTAAAAATGAGCAAGACCGCAAATAGAAGAAGAGATTCGGTATTAAAGATAATAGTCAGCGAGTATATTGCTACGGCCAACCCTGTAGCTTCAGAGGCTATTTTACGCCATCACAGCCTCGGTGTGAGTCCTGCGACGATACGTAATGACATGGCGTCCCTGGAGGAAGAAGGCTACATCTCGCGTCCGTATACTTCATCAGGTAGTGTACCCCTGGATAAAGGCTACAGGTTCTACGTTGAGTCGCTCTCTCAAAACCAGGACCTGGCTGCCGAGGAACAGAAGCACATCCGGCAGCAACTGGATGCAGCTGTAGATGAGTATGATCGTCTGTTTAAGCTGGCAGCCAACGCTATGGCAAGGCTGGTTGGCAATGCGGCGATCGTTACCGTACCCAAATCTCCGGAGTGCAGGTATAAACATCTGGAAGCTGTGCTCCTGCATCAGTATATGGCGATGCTGGTGCTGCTTATGAGCAATGCGGTGCTGCGCAGGCAGACGATAAATTTCGATACGCCGGTCACAGCGAGGCAACTGGATGAAGCTACGGCCAGGTTGAACCGGGAATATGCGGGATTGACAAAAAAACAGATCGCAGCCAGTAAACTTGAGCTGTCTCTGGTTGAGAAAAAGCTGTCTGCCGCGATTTCGGATATAATGTGCAGCGAGGATACTATCGAATATGAGAATTCTTATCTGGAGGGGTTGCGGTTAATGCTGGGACAGCCCGAATTTATACTGCGTGACAGGATGCTAGCTGTACTGGAATTGATGGAAGCCAAAGGATGGTTAAAGCGCGTCGTAGACTGGCAGATATCTGATAATGGTGTGAGTGTCATTATCGGAGAAGAAAATCGTGATACGGCGCTGAGGGACCTTAGCCTGGTAATGCGCAATTATGGTGTTCCTGATCAGGCCAGGGGTGCAGTCGGCATCATTGGTCCCAAGCGGATGGATTACCGCCGTGCTATAGCTGCGGTGAATTACATCTCCGGGCTGCTTAGCGAGCTGGTGGCCAGGGTATGTAAAAACGATTAAAATTCAATTTGTTGCAAGGAGGAAATCTTGGCAGAGGAACCTGTTGTACAGGAAAATGAAAATATTGAGGAACTTAAGAAAGCTTTAGAGGAGGAAAAGAAGAAAGCTGCTGAATATTTAGCTGACGCACAGCGTGAAAGGGCTGATTACCAGAACCTGAAGAAAAGGACGGAACTTGAGCGGCAGGAATCAATCAATTCGATTAATGCGGAGTTTATCCGCAAGCTGTTGCCGGTTATCGACGATATGGAAAGGGCCTTTAACATGGTCGACCCGCAATGGCAGAACAGCAACTGGGTCGAAGGTTTCAGGATCATCCAGCGCAATCTGCAGGATATACTGAGAGCCCACGGTTGCACTGCGATGGAATGTATCGGCCAGCCTTTCGACCCCAACCTTCATGAAGCTGTGGCTTATGAAGAAGGCGAAGAGGGTATGGTGATATCGGAACAGAGAAAGGGCTATATGATCAATAATAAGTTAATCAGGGCGCCCCAGGTCTCCGTAGGTAAAGGCAAATCCAACGGTGACTGATGAAAAAAAGAAAAAAATATCATTGATTTATTAATAAAAGAAATATAATACAAGGAGGATAATATGGGAAGAACAGTAGGTATTGATCTGGGAACAACATTCAGTCTGGTGGCTACAATGGAAGGAGGCGAGCCTGTCATCATCAACAACCGGGAAGGTGAAAGGTTAACCCCATCGGTGGTTGCAGTAGATAAAAAAGGTGAACGTCTGGTCGGACTTCTGGCTAAAAGACAGGCCATTACCAATCCTGAGAATACTATCTACAGCATCAAGCGCCTGATGGGCCGCAAATACCGCGATCCCGAGGTGCAAAACGATATCAAGAAGCTGCCCTATAAGATTGTCGAGGCCCCCAATGGAGATGCCAGGGTAATCATGGGCGGGAAGGAATACAGTCCTCCCGAGATTTCGGCCATGATCTTGCAAAAGCTTAAGCTGGACGCTGAAGCATTCCTGGGCGATAAGGTAACCGACGCCGTTATCACCGTCCCGGCTTATTTCAACGACAGTCAGCGCCAGGCTACTAAGGATGCCGGCCAGATTGCGGGACTGAACGTGATCCGAATTGTCAATGAACCGACGGCTTCAGCCCTGGCTTATGGCCTGGACAAGAAAAAAGAAGAGATGATCGCGGTCTATGACCTGGGTGGAGGCACTTTCGATATCTCCATACTGGAGCTGGGCGAAGGCACTTTCCAGGTAAAATCCACCAACGGCGACACCCACCTCGGTGGCGATGACATCGACCTTAAGATCATGGACTGGCTGATCGAAGAATTCAAGAAAGAGCAAGGCATCGACCTCAGACAGGACAGAATGGCGCTGCAAAGGCTGAAGGACGCCGCGGAAAAAGCCAAGAGAGAACTCTCTACTGTCGGGCAAACCGAAATTAACCTGCCCTTTATCACTGCCGATGCCTCGGGTCCTAAACACATGAACATTACTCTGACCAGGGCCAAGCTGGAACAGCTTTCAGCCGACCTGCTTGAGCGCAGCGTAGAGCCCTGCAAGAAGGCTCTGTCCGATGCAGGTCTGACTGTGGCCCAGGTTACTGACGTAATCCTGGTGGGCGGCCAGACAAGAATGCCGCGTGTACAGGAGATCGTCAGGCAGTTCTTCGGCAAAGAGCCGATCAAGGGCATCAACCCTGATGAAGCGGTAGCTCTAGGTGCGGCTATCCAGGGTGGAGTGCTTAAAGGCGATGTCAAAGACATCCTTCTGCTCGATGTTACGCCGCTTACACTGGGCATCGAGACACTGGGCGGCGTTATGACCTCTCTTATCCCCAGAAATACGACCATTCCGACATCCAAGAGCCAGATTTTCAGCACGGCTGCGGACAACCAGCCGAGCGTGGAAATACATGTGCTGCAGGGTGAACGCCCTATGGCTGCCGACAACAAGACACTGGGACGGTTCATCCTCGACGGTATCCTGCCGGCGCCCCGCGGCGTGCCCCAGATTGAAGTTACCTTCGATCTGGATGCCAACGGCATACTCAATGTTCGTGCACAGGACAAAGGCACCGGCAAGGAGCAGAAAATTACTATCACTGCCTCCAGTGGCCTGAGTAAGGAAGAGGTGGAAAAGATGCGCCGCGAAGCCGAGGTCCATGCTGCAGATGATGCGCGCAAAAAAGAAGAGATTGAAGTCAAGAACGTAGCGGAAGCTACTGTCTACTCGGCTGAAAAGACCGTAAGGGAATACGGAGACAAGATACCTGCCGATCTCAAAAGCGAGATCGAAGGCAGGATCGCAGCTGTCAGATCTGCCTTGCAGGGCGGTGATGTCTCCAGTATCAAGAGCGCATCGCAATCACTCAATGACTCAATGCAGAAGATCGGATCTGCCGTCTATCAACATCAGCAGACACCTCCGGGTGGGGCAGGCCAGGATGGCGGGACACCGCCTCCGCCCAAAGATGAAGGCACGGTGGAAGGCGAGTTCAGGGAAGTATGACGGTATTAACGGATGCAATAAAGGGGGGAGGGTTAACCCTCCCCCCTTTATTGTAAACAAATATCATGGCAAATGATTACAATAATCAGGAGGGACCGTTATCCATGTCCGGTAAAAATATTCATCTGAGCGCCATGGCAATGGGAATAATTGCTATAGTTGCAGGCATCCTGGTCATTTTCTGGTGGAGCGTCGCGCGGTTCATCATAGGCGTTTTTCTTATTGTATGGGGTATTCTAAACATCATTAATAAGTAAATACAGGCAGGTGATTAGACCAGGGCCTTTCACCTGCCGATTGACCGTGTTAAACTGAGGCGTGTTTTATTGCGGCACATGTGGTTTTAGCTATGATGACTGGGTGGGTATTTACTACCCTGAGCGGCTCTCCAGGAAAAACTGGCTTAGCTATTATGCACAGGAGTTCAATGCCCTTGAGTTGAATTCGACTTATTATGCCCTGCCGCGCAGAAGCGTGATGGAATCCCTTGCCGTCAAGACCAGCGAGGGATTCCTTTTTTCGGTCAAGGCTAACCAGGAGATGACGCATGTGAGGCAAAAGGGCGCTGAGGTGTTCAAAGCGTTTGCAGGAGCGCTTCAGCCCCTGACCGAAGCAGGCAAGCTGGGATGCGTGCTGGCCCAGTTCCCTTATAGCTTCATCTGTAATGAAGACAACCGTGGTTACCTGGCCAGATTCCATGATTATCTGGGCGATCTGCCTCTGGTCGTGGAATTCCGCAACGCAGGCTGGCTGAACGATGCTACACTGGACTGGATGACGTCCAACAATATCGGGTTCTGCTGCGTGGATGAACCGCAGTTGCCCAAATTGTTGCCGCCGGTGGCGGAGGTGACAGGTGATATCGCATATATCAGGTTCCACGGGCGCAACGCGGCACAGTGGTGGCGCCATGAAGAAGCCTGGCAGCGGTATGACTATACATACAAGCGTGAGGAGCTGGAGGAATGGCTGCCAAAAATAGCAAGGGTAAGCAAGACAGCAAAGGATACCTTCATCTTCGCCAACAACCACTGGCGCGCTCAGGCGGTCGATACTATCAGGCAGGTGCGTTCCATGCTTGATCAGCTTGTCTTGTGATCGGGCATCAGTTAGAATTGAGCGCGATGTACCGGGAATACAGCCTTTAGCTGATGAGTTATGCCGTTTAAACAGGGACATCTTAAATGGTGGCAGGGGCTCATTTTTGCGAGTATTGCGGCAGCCATTGTCATACTTGACCAGGTTACCAAGGAGTGGATCAGGACGCATATTGCCAATGGCGATGCGCTGCCGGAGATGGGCTGCCTGAGCATAGTTCATATCCAGAATACAGGTTCAGCCTTCGGCCTTTTCACCAACCAGGCGTTTTTACTGAGCATCGTGGCGATTGCCGGGCTTGTCATTATCCTGATCTTTTTCAGCTATTTGCGTGAGCTGGGCTTTGCCGGCGGTATTGCCTTGAGCCTGATCTTCGCCGGAGCGCTGGGCAATCAGATCGACCGTTTCAGGCTCGGACATGTTACAGATTTTATTTACGTAAGGTTATGGGGTAACTTTTTCTGGCCCGCCTTTAATGTGGCTGACTCGGCGATTACGGTCGGCGCCATATCACTGGGCATCATTGCATTCTTCGGATTGAAGAAAACAGAGAAAGCTGTACAGGCGGCTGGAAGAACTGAGGGAAAGGATGGAGCAGGACCCGGCAGCGGAGATAAGGCGGCTTAAGGTTACCTCGGACGGCGACCGTCTTGATAAATACCTCGCGGGCGCCTGTCCCGACCTGACGCGTACACATATACAGAAGCTGATACAATCGGGCGATGTCAATGTGAACGGGACAGCAGCGCGCCCCGCTTTCAAACTGAAACAGGGCGATGTTATTGAAATCCATATACCGCCTGTCGGCCCCGCTGTCCTGCTTCCCGAGGATATTCCCTTTGAAGTAGTCTACGAAAACAAAGACCTGGTCGTTATCAATAAGCCGGCCGGCCTGACCGTATATCCTGCGCCGGGCCACTCCAGTCACACCCTGGTCAATGCCCTGCTGCAGCGTTTCCCGGACCTTACTGTATTTGGGGCTTCGCTGCGTCCAGGTATTGTGCACAGGCTGGACAAGGACACCTCGGGATTGATGGTGATTGCCAGGAACGAGCCTGCCAGGCTGGAGTTGATCAATCAATTCAAGTCACGCTCGGTTACGAAGGGCTATCTGGTTCTGGTCAAAGGAAAGCTCACACCAGGCACAGGGGCTATTGAGGCGCCAATTGGCAGGGATCCGTCACACAGGCAGCGCATGGCTGTTGTCTCCACTGGCAGACCTGCCCGGACCGATTACAGAGTAGTTAAATATATCGGTAATTGTTCGCTGATTGAGGCGCGAATACACACCGGCAGGACACATCAGATCAGGGTGCATTTTGCGGCCATCGGTTTCCCGGTGCTGGGCGATCCTATCTATGGATATAAGACGGGCCTGCTGCGTAGACAATTCCTGCATTCCTTTTATTTGCAGTTCATGTCGCCGGGCGGCAGTGAGATGCTCACGTTCAGGAGTGAATTGCCGGAAGACCTTAATAACGTGTTGCACCTGTTGACCATACGCAATGCCTGAAATCTGTTGCTATTTAACAGCCTGATGTGTTAAATTTTATTCAAAAGAGAGGTTTCGAAAATGAGACCACAGGACAGGTTCGGACAGATTAAAAAAGACCATCTGAGTGGCCAGAACGACATTTACAGTCAGATCTCCAATGCTCCGGCGCCTTCCGGCGGAGTCGAGGATTTTGCAACCTTCGAGGTTGATGCAGCCAACCGCCGCAACGAGTTGCTCTTCAATATTACCAATCAGATCGAAGAGACCAAGGGCAAGCTGCGTCAGGCCGAACAGCTGGTGGAACGCCTCAGGAACAGCCTGAGGGAATATGAAGAAATGTACAAGACCCTGACCAGGGGCAAGCCCAGAGAGAAATAGGCAGCCCTTGAACAAATAATCTTTCGGCGCTTTGATCTTTCCCGGTTGAAGAGATTAAGACACCTCCCGGCATTTCGTGTATGATAGCGGCATACCACGGCAGGAGTACGAATTGAAAAAGAAACCGAAGCAATATGCCATCGAGTATGCCGGGTTCTGGGTAAGGCTGGGAGCAGCCCTGATCGATATTTCGATTTTAATTGCAGGTTTGTATATTTTGTATTGCACGATTTCACAATCTTTTTTCTGGATCTTTCCGGATTCCCACAAATTTGCCATGTCCCTGGTGGATATCATCCACGGAGGCTCGGTTTCAGGCGGCACTGTCTGGCTGATCGCCCTGATACTGCTGGTTTTTCTGATCGGCAGCACTATTTATACGACGGTACCCTGGGCGGCTACAGGTCAAACTGTGGGTAAAATAGCATTGGGAATCAAGATTATTCGCACAGATAGCTCTGCGCTCGATCTGCGTTTTGCCTTTATCAGGTTTCTTGGTTGTCTGTTGTCAGTGGCCTCGCTTGGTATTGGATTTATCATCCTGGCTTTCGATAGCCATAAACAGTCATTGCACGATAAGATCGCTGATACTTACGTGGTCAAATTGCCTGTCAAGCAGGTTATCCTGGACAAATCGCTGGCCAGCGGAGGAGTGGGATGACCATGGACCAACAGGTCAGGGTGCGTTTTGCTCCCAGTCCCACAGGGTATCCTCATGTGGGCAACATCCGCACAGCCTTATTCAACTGGCTGTTTGCCCGGCATAACAAGGGCGTTTTTATCTTGAGGATTGAAGATACCGACCAGGAGCGCAAGATCGAAGGCGCTGTTGAGATTATCATCGACAGCCTTAAATGGTTGGGCATGGATTTTGATGAAGGCCCATATATTCAGTCTGAGAGGCTGGATATATACAGGAAATGCGCCGAACAGCTAGTGCATGAAGGCAAAGCCTATTATTGTTTCTGTTCACCGGATCGGCTTGATGCCATGCGCAAGCAGCAAATGGCCAATAAACAGCCTCCCGGCTACGATCGGCGCTGCCGTGATCTGAGTCCTGATCAGGTTGAAGCTGAAAAGAAGCAGGGCAAAGTGCCCGTGGTACGTTTTAAAATGCCACTTACGGGCCGGACCTCTGTCACGGACCTTATCCGCGGCGAGGTGATATTTGAAAATAACCTGCTGGACGACTTCGTACTGCTTAAATCCGACGGTTACCCGACCTATCACCTGGCCTCGATAGTAGACGATCATTATATGAAGATTTCTCATGTCATGCGGGCGGAAGAATGGCTGTCGAGCACGCCTCGCCATCTACTGCTTTACAGTGCCTTCGGCTGGCAGCCGCCGCATTTTGCTCATCTGCCCATGATTCTTGGCCCGGACAAGTCGAAGTTGAGTAAAAGGCACGGAGCTACCGCTATCAATGAGTATCGTAACATGGGCTATCTGCCAGAAACGATGATCAATTTCCTCTCGCTGCTGGGATGGTCGCTGGATGACAAAACTGAGATCATGAGTGTAGAGGAGATAATCAGGAATTTTTCCCTGGAGCGCATCAGCAAGACTGCTGCTGTGTTCAATATGAATAAGCTGGAATGGATGAACGGTGTATACATTCGTAACCTCAGTCCCCAAAGCTTTGCAGAAAGGAGCCTGCCTTTTGTTGAGCAGGGGCTCCCGCCGGAGGTCAAACGTCCCATTGACGTAAACTACCTGCATGCCATTGCGCCCCTCATACAGGAGCGCACCAAGACGCTGGCGGAGGTGCCGCTTCAGGTGGATTTCTTCTTCACTGACAGCCTCGACTGCGATCCGGCTATGCTGGTTGGCAAGCTGGAGAAGGCGCAGGCCGCAGCAGTACTGCAAAAGACAATTACCGTGTTGAAATCTGTGTCTGAATGGAAGACGGAGCCGATGGAGAATGCAGTGCGGCCGCTGGTGGAAGAAATGGGAATGAAGACCGGGCCGTTTTTCGGGGTATTGCGCGTGGCTGTGACCGGGCGGACGGCTTCCCCGCCGCTTTTTCAGACTATGGAGGTGCTGGGCAGGGAGAAATGCCTGTCCAGGCTGGAGTCTGCCGCTGGCAAACTAACATAAAAATGAGAGGACTATCGAAGTGTCGCAAAGCAAACTTGAGGAACTTAAATACGTATTTTTCCCGCGTTCTATAGCAGTTTTCGGCGCCACAACTGATAAAGTTCTTAAGCTCAATACTGCCAATCTTTTCATCAGGGCGCTGCTGGATTTTGGCTATGCGGGCAAGCTGCACCCTGTGGGCAATAGCGGCGGCGAGATCAACGGCCTCAAGATACTTAACAGCATCAAAGATATTGAGGGTGAGGTGGATTTTGCCATTGCCGCTATACCCAACAAAGCTGTTCCTCAGATGATGGAGGAGTGCGGGAAGAAAGGCGTCAAGGTGGTTCATCTGTTCGTCTCGGGCTTTGGCGAAATCGAAGACACCATGGGCCACGATTTGCAGGCCCAGGTACTGAAAACAGCGCATAAATACAGGATCAGGCTGGTCGGGCCCAATTGCATGGGTATTTATTGCCCAGCCTCCCGTATGACTTATGGCATAGGGTTTTCCCCCATACCTGGTAGAGTCGGTTATCTTTCACAGAGCGGCGGGCAGAGCATCCTGGGCATCAAGGAAGCCAACCGTCGCAGTATCTATTTTTCCAAAGTTGTCAGCTACGGTAATGCGGCCGATATCAACGAGTGTGACCTGATTGAGTATCTCACAGAGGACCCGGAAACGGATATCATCGCTGCTTACATCGAGGGCACCAGTCACGGCCAGCGTTTGTTGAAAGCGCTTAAAGCCGCCTGCCTCAAGAAGCCGGTCGTGCTCTTCAAGGCAGCCGATACCCAGGGCGGGTCGCAGGCGGCGATCTCGCATACCAGCGCTATCGCCGGTTCCAGCCGGACATGGGACGCGCTGATCAGGCAGACAGGCGCCATCCGCGTCTACAATGTTAAGGAGATGTTCGATGTGGTTGCGATACTGCAGCGCTGCCCGGAGCCGCATGGATTGAGGGCGCTGCTGATCGGGCAGGGAGGCGGTTCATGCGTACAGGCCTGCGACGATTGCTGCCGGGCGGGCCTCTCCATTCCCGTACTGCCGTTAAAGTACAGGCAGGCGCTCAAAGATATCTATAAGAGCGAGGCAGGCAACATATTCAAGAACCCGCTGGACATCAATCCTTATTCGGGGATGGAACTGGCGGGCCAGGCCTTCTCTGCTGTGGCAAACTGGGACGGCTATGATGCAGCAATCCTGCTCACCACGCCTGAGCAGACACCTTTCATGTTGAGAGAGTTTGAATACCAGGTGACAACCGA
Organism: Dehalococcoidia bacterium UBA6808; assembly: GCA_002452695.1. Lineage (GTDB taxonomy): Bacteria > Chloroflexota > Dehalococcoidia > GIF9 > UBA5629 > UBA6808. The sequence goes on along the minus strand of DKFA01000101.1, from coordinate 3,648 downwards.
TGTCACTATAGAATGGGCCAGGCGCTCAACCAAAACAACCTTGCTTTGCCTCAATGTCAATACTGTGGCTGGTGAGGATGGCCTGGCGGAGAAATGCTTCAACAGGATGGTAGAAGCGGGCTACGCCGTGTTCCCCTCCGCCAAACGCGCGGCGATAGCCCTGGAAAGGGTCTACCGTTATTACCAGTGGCGAAAAAAGCGCGTTTAAATATGTGCCGATCTTAACATCCCGCCGCATTTTCAGCGTTTTACACTGTGCTTTTTCACTGAAATCTGCTGCCGCGTTCATCAAAAATTCACAAACACGCTCTATACTTAAGTCCAAATTAAACTTTAGGAGGATAACTCATTGAACAACAGGCTCAAAATTGGATTGCCCGTCCTGATGGCGGTATTGCTCATCTTTGCGGCGGTAGCCGTTATGATGGCGGTGACAGCCTTGAATCCATCGGCCAGGGCCGAAGCTGCTTCATATAGCTCCCAGGCTAGTTACAGCCAGCAGCTTGACTGCACAGGTAATTGCGGCAATTGTGCCGGAAATGCCAATTGTAATGGAAACGGCAACTGCAATGGTAATGGAGATTGCGATTGTAATGGCAATGGAAGTTGTGCAGGGTACATTGCAGGTACGCAGGGGAGTTGCTGCAATGACGGCAACGCCGGCGTGTACGTGCCTAAATCAATTGGCGGCGGCAACTGCTGCCGTTATAGATAAATTATCTATGGAAAGACCCGGACCTTAATAATTACACCTCCTTATTAAAGGGACGAAGCATCGACCTCTTCGTCCCTTTATTTTATGTATGCTAAAATCGAGAAAGGATTCAGTATAAATGGCACGAAGGAAGGTACTTGTTGTAGATGATGAACCCAAGGTCTGCGATCTGATCAGGGCCTACCTGGATAAGGACGGCTATGATGTGGTCGTGACCGGAGACGGCCGCAGCGCTGTCGAGAAGGCGCGCAGCCAGAAGCCTGACCTGGTAGTGCTGGACCTTAACCTGCCCGAAATGGACGGGCTTGAGGCATTCCGTGCCATACGGACATTTTCTGATGTGCCGGTGATCATGGTCACAGCCCGCGACGACGAGGTTGATAAAATTGTAGGGCTGCAGCTCGGCGCCGATGATTACATGACCAAGCCGTTCAGTCCGCGTGAACTGTCTGCCAGGGTCGGGGCTGTGCTGCGCCGCTATTCCGAAGGGAGCAGGCCCGCCTCCAGGATAGTCGCCGGTGACCTGCAGGTGGATTCCGACTCATATACGGTAAAATATCGGGGGGAAACCGTACCCCTCACGGCCGCGGAATTCAAATTGCTGTCGGTCATGGCGCGTAATCCCGGCCGCGTTTTCACACGTCTGCAATTAATGGACTCGGCTTTCGGTGAGACTTACGAAGGTTATGACCGTACCATTGATGTCCATATCAAGAATATCCGCCAGAAGTTAGGCAAGTTCAGCGGAGACAATGATAACCCTCTTGTCACCGTCAGGGGTGTTGGTTACAAGCTGGAGCAACAACAGTGAACAGCGTTTCGATTAAACTCAGCCTGCTTTTTCTGGGCATAGCGTTACTGAGCGTGGGCGTGGTAGCGATCTGGATCAATCAGGCTGTCAGCGTCAATTTCGCAAGCTACTGTATGCGTACTGTTGAATGCTCTTGCGAGAATGTAACTCCCGCTATGGAACAACCCATGGGTCAAGGAATGGGAATGGGTGCAGGCGCCATGCGTTTGCAGCAGTTGGGTCAGGAGGAAAAGAAATTCATTGAGGATTCGCAACGCTCGCTGGTCATCGCCGCAATCGTTGCGGTATTGTTGGCGCTCGGTATTGGTTTGCTTGTCAGCAGGATGGTCACAAGGCCGGTGAGGCAGCTCTCGCTTTCGGCACGCAGAATTGCCGAGGGAGACCTGGCACAGCGTGTCAAAGGCGCGGGCGATGATGAGATAGGGGAAGTGGCAGAGGCCTTTAACTCGATGGCGGCACAGCTTGAAAAGAAGGAAAAAAGCCGCAAACAGCTACTGGCTGATATCGCCCACGAACTGCGCAATCCGCTCAGCATAATACAGGGCAATCTCGAAGCCTGGCTGGATGGTGTTATCACGCCTACTCCCAACCAGATCGCCTCGGTTTATGATGAGACCGTCCTGCTCAACAGGTTGATCACCGACCTGCGCGAGCTGTCACTGGCTGAAGCCGGCCAATTGAAGCTTCATCTGGAACAGACCGATCTTGTCGATTTGATCGAGTCGGAGACAACCGTCTTCCAGGCGCGCTGCCGTGAGAAAGGCGTAAATCTGAGTACTGAAACTAGCCTCGCGCTGCCTTTGTTGAACATCGACCGCGATCGCATCAAGCAGGTGCTGCATAACCTGCTGGAGAATGCCCTGCGTTATACCCCTGCGGGCGGTTCAATCAATGTAAAAACACATGTAATGAAAGACGGCCCGGTCAGCGTAGCGGTCAGTGATACAGGCAGCGGCATCGATCCCGCCGACCTGCCCTATGTTTTCGATCATTTTTACAAGGCGGACAAATCGCGCCAGCGCTTCTATGGCAACGCCGGCATCGGCCTGGCGCTTGTCAGGAAATATGTCGAACTGCACAGGGGCAGTGTGAGTGTTGAGAGCCAGCCGGGCAAGGGCAGCACTTTCTATTTTAACTTGCCGTTCTCCTGACGCAGCTTCGGCCAGTCGACAACAAGTTCATGCGGTGGATTGACCGGTACAGGAGCACCCTCGACGCGCCCGAAATAGGCCATTGTCCCCATATTTGATACCCGGTAGTTAACAAGTATATTAGCCCCGCAAAGTAGAAATTGTCCATTTTTGCCACTGCTTGCGCAGCGACTCTGATTCCACCGGTGTGTTGTGGTTGCCCGAGGTCACCATCATCTGCTTCGGTTCGGCAGCCATGGAATATGAGTAGACGAACCTGTTATAAGGAGAGGTAAAATCGTTCAGGCAGAATATGAACAGCTTGGAACAATGGTGAAGGTCTGCCAAAGACTGCGACGGCTTCATCCTGGGCCAGAAATCGATGAATTTTTTCCAGTCGACGCGGATTTGCAATTTGAAGATGATATGGGCGGCCCTGAACATAAAGGTGGCAAACAGCTTGAGCAGCGGGTTTGCGAAATGCCGCGGATTGAGTGCGATCTTGTTGCGTATCTCGCCGGGGCAGGAGAGCGTTACCAATGCCCTGGCATCGCGTAGTTTGCCTGCAGCAAGTATGGCGGAGAAGGCGCCCATGCTGTGCCCGATCAGTCCCATGCGCTTTTGGTCGATCTCAGGGCGGTCGTGGAGGTAGTCCCAGGCGTCAACGACGTCGTCCACCATACTGCCGTCCAGCTTGCCGCCGCTTGACCCGTGTCCACGGAAATCGAAGGTGAGCACAGCCACTCCCCCGGAACATAGATCACGAGCGCTTTTTTCGAAGGCCAGCTTGTCGGCGCCGTAACCATGGCAAATAACTGTGCCCGGGACGCGGTTTGCCTGACTGGCAGTCGAAGGCAGATACAGCCTGCCCTGCAGGGCAATGTCATGATTCCCGAAGACGACGGGTTTCTCTATTATGCTGATGTCTGTGTTGTCCACAGATGTTGCTTTCAGTTGATTCATAAAACAATATGCTCCCTGTTAAATGATAA